>JALVQZ010000001.1 GCA_027036355.1 Acidimicrobiia bacterium
GTGGGGAGGTGAAGGTCCTGGGATGTTTCGTGGCCGTCCCCGAGCCGGCGCATGCGGCGACCAGCGCTGCGGCCACGAAACATCCCAGGACCTTCACCTCCCCACCGTACGGCGGCACCCGGACGGAGGTAGGGGCGAGAGTCCCAAGAGCCCGCGCCGTCGGGATCGCGGGACCGAGCGCGTTGGGCGGCGGCGAGCACGGCTGAAGCGACGGTGGAGACGCCGCTCTCCGCGACGCGAGGTCTGCTGGTCGGTGGAGGTGACGGGATTTGAACCCGTGACCCCTACGTTGCGAACGTAGTGCTCTGCCGAACTGAGCTACACCCCCGGGGAGCGGGAAGTGTACCAGCGGCGGTGGGTCAGCGGGTCACGAGGGGCCGCCGGCGCTCGACCATTCGAGGTCGAATCCGACCCGCTCGGGGTGGGCGTGGCCGTTGACGCATTCGACCCGCTGGCTGACGACCTCGCAGTCGCGTTCGGCGGGTTCGTCGGCGGCGACGAACACGGGACGTTCCGCTCCGGCTCTCCATCCGGTCAACGGATGCACCTCGGTGCAGCGAACCTCGCGGACCAGGCGGATCTCGGTGCTGCCGCACGCCGGGCAGGCGGACACCTCGGTGGTGGCGTTGTCGGTCATGTCGTTCTCCTGTGAAGACGGGAGAGGCGAGGATACCGACACCGTGTCGGTTCCCGGCCTTACGATCCGGCGATCTCGTCGAGCCGGCGGCGGAGACGCTCCTGAACGATGGTCGAGGTCAGGTCGGCCCGGCTACGTTCGATCAGCGCCCGAGCCACGTCGGTCGTGCGGCGGAGCCCAGCGGTCATCCCGTCGGGATAGTCGAGGGAGGTCAACAGGTCGAAGATCGCCTCCATCGCCGCGAACGACTCCTCCGCATCGTCGAGGTCTCCGACCCGGAGCTGATCGAGGAGCCGGCGGCGCAGCTCCCCCACCGCCTCACCGAGACCCTTCAGGTACGGCACGGAGTCCACCCCGAGGTCGGCCGGTCCCGGCAACGGTCGCCCACTCAACAACGCGGCGGTGAGTTCGGCCTCGGCGTACTCCTTGACCGCGTCGTAGAAGAACCCTGCCGCCCGGATCTCGGTGTGGCCGGCGAGCGCCTCCTCGGTCTCCGCCACGAGGTCCCTGGCCTCGGCGAGGAGGGTCGCCGCTGCCTCGGCGTCGGAGCGATGCAGCGCCCGGATGGCGTTGGCCGAGGTGCGGATGATCTGGCGACAGGTGCGGAGCGCGGTCTCCCGGGCCTCGTACTTGGCGTCGAGGTCGGCGCGGACGAAGACCTCGACGTCGGAGAGGTCGACCGGGTCCATCCTCAGCCGGCGATGACGCGAACGGTCGGCGGTGCGTCCTCGACCTCCGAAGCGACCAGCGGCGCGGTCGCCGGCGGGACACGAGGCACCGACCGGGAGGCCAGACGCTGCTGCTTGACCATCAGCAGCAGCGTGACGTAGCCGGCCATCGCCACGTCGAGGGCGATGGTGATCCACAGCCACAGCACCGAACCGGTCACCACCGCGACCAGCAGCGTCAGGACGATCGCCGCGGCGAGCCCGACGAGGATCTGGCGGCGGCGCACCTGCGAACGGCTGGTGTACCGGATACTGCCGGAGGAACCGACCGACACGCTGGCCAGCAACGCGCGGGACCGGGCGAAGGCCTGCGTCGAGGCACCGGGCGCGCCGCGACGCTCCTCGAGGAAGGAGGGAAGCAGGAAGGCCGCCCAGATACCGGCGATCAGTATGAAGCCGATGAGTTCCATCGTCGTCCCTTTACTCTGCCCTTCCCGTGAGCGTAGGCCCACGGGCGCCGTGTCCAAAGCATTTCGGAAGCGACGCGACCACTAATTGTGGTCGGGATCGGCCCCTATCAGCAACTCGATCGCGTGCCGCAAGGCCCCGGCGATGACGTCGAGCGATTCCTCGACCCCTCGGGGAGACCCGGGGAGGTTGACGACCAGCGTCGACCCGACGATGCCCGACACCCCTCGCGACAGCATCCCGAAGGGGTTCTTCCCGAACGTCGCCGCCCGCATCGCCTCCGAGAACCCCGGCGCTTCCCGCTCGATCACCGACGCGGTCGCCTCCGGCGTCAGGTCCCGCGGCGCCATGCCGGTCCCACCGGAGGTGACGACCAGATGCGCCAGACGGGCGAGCTCGCGGATCGCCTCGGCCACCGACTCGACACCATCGGGAACGACCGCGGTGGCGACGACCTCGAAGCCGGCGGCCTCGAGGCGGGCGACCGCCGCCGGACCGGACCGGTCCTCCGCCTCACCGCGGCTGACCCGGTCGCTCACCGTCAACACCGCCGCGGTGAGGTCACGCACGGTTCCACGTCCCCGACCGGCCGCCGCTCTTGTGGAGCAGCCGCACCGACGAGATCTCCGCCCCCCGGTCGACGCCCTTGATCATGTCGTACAGCGCCACCGCCCCCACCGCAGCGCCCGTCATGGCTTCCATCCCGACCCCGGTGCGGGCCCGCACCCCCACCGAGACGCGGATCCGGACGCCCTCGTCGACGGCCTCGACATCCACCTCGATCGCATCCACCGGCAGGGGATGGCACAACGGAACCAGATCCGGGGTCCGTTTGGC
>JALVQZ010000002.1 GCA_027036355.1 Acidimicrobiia bacterium
CCTCACCGGAGACGTCCCTCGTGATCGACGGGTTCTCGGCCTTGCGGGCGATCTTGTCGATCTCGTCGATGTAGATGATCCCCTGCTCGGCCCGCTTGATGTCGAAGTCGGCCGCTTGGATCACCTTGAGGAGGATGTTCTCGACGTCCTCGCCCACGTACCCGGCCTCCGTCAGGGCGGTGGCGTCGGCGATGGCGAACGGCACGTTGAGGAGCTTGGCGAGGGTCCTGGCCAACAGGGTCTTGCCCGACCCGGTGGGACCGATCAGGAGGATGTTCGACTTCTCCAGCTCGACGTCCTCGTCCTTGGTCCGCTGTCCGGCCCGTACCCGCTTGTAGTGGTTGTACACGGCGACCGAAAGGAACTTCTTCGCCCGGCCCTGCCCCACCACGTACTCGTCGAGGAACCCGAAGATCTCCTCGGGCTTGGGGAGCTCGGCGAAGGAGACCTCCTCGGTCTCGGAGAGCTCCTCTTCGATGATCTCGTTGCACAGCTCGATGCACTCGTCACAGATGTAGACACCTGGACCGGCGATGAGCTTCTTCACCTGCTTCTGCGACTTCCCGCAGAAGCTGCACTTGAGGAGCTCGGATCCCTCGTATTTCGCCACCTTGGCTCTCCCTACCCCGCGACGGCTTCGAGTGTGCGTCCTGTCAGGACCTCGTCGATGATGCCATATTCCTTGCCTTCTTCGGCGCCCATCCAGAAGTCACGCTCGGTGTCCTGGCGCACCTTCTCGATCGGCTGACCGGTGTGCTCGGCCAGGATCAGGTTGAGATCCTCCCTCGTCTTGAGGATCTCCTTGGCGTGGATCTCGATGTCGGACGCCTGACCACCGAGGCCCGAGATGTGGGGCTGATGCACCATGATCCGGGAATGGGGCAAGGCGAACCGCTTGCCGGGAGCGCCGGCGGACAGGAGCACGGCCGCGGCCGACGCGGCGAGCCCCATGCAGTAGGTGGCGACGTCGGGCTTGACGAACTGCATCGTGTCGTAGATCGCCATCAGCGACGTGGTCGACCCGCCCGGCGAGTTGATGTACAGGTTGATGTCCTTCTCGGGGTCCTCACCCTCGAGATGGAGGAGCTGGGCCATGATGATGTTGGCGACGCCGTCGTCGATCGGCGTGCCGAGGAACACGATGCGGTCCTTCAGGAGCCTGCTGTAGATGTCGAACGCCCGCTCGCCGCGGGGCGTCTGTTCGATGACCGTTGGAACCAGGTACGTCATTTCACTCCTCGGTGTCCTCGTTGGACCCGTCGGCGTCCGGGGCATCCTCCACCCCGTCGACCGTTGCGTCGGCTTCGAGATCGGTTGTCCGTTCGGCTTGCTCGTCTTGGTGTTCGTCCTCGGTGTCCTCGACCACCGGGGTCAGGTCCACCGGGTTCCCTTCCGCGTCGACGGGCGTCGCCGCCTCGACGAGTCGGTCGAGAGCCTTCCTGCGGAGGATATCACCGGTGAGTGCCTCTACTTGACCACTCTGCCGGAGCGCCTCTTCCAGTTCGTCGGCAGGTGCGCCCGAAGATGCAGCGAGGAGTTCCACGGTCTCGGAGATGTCCTCGTCCGTCACTTCGATGCCTTCGACCGTCGCCACGCCCTCCAGCAACACCCTCGACGACAACGCGGCGGCGGCTTGGGAGCGGACCTCGGCCAGGAACGATTCCTGGTCCTGGTTCATCAGGTTCAGGTACAGACCGAAGGGGATCTGCTCCTGTTCGAGCCGTTGGAGCAGGTTCCGGACCCTCGCCTCGACCTCGGCCTCGATCAGGGCCTCGGGAAGCTCGATGTCGGTCTCGTCGACGAGCGACTCCACGACCCTGTCGGAGAAGACCGCCCTGGCTTCGGCGACCTTGCGTGCCAGCAGGGCCGTGCGGATCGTGTCCTCGAGCTCGGCGACCGTGTCGAACTCGGTCGTGTCGGCGACGAACTCGTCGGTCAGCTCCGGCAGCTTCTTGGCCCGAACCTCCTTGACGAGGACCCGCAGGGTCACGTCGGCATCCTGGCCTTCCTCCCGGAACCCCTCCGGGAGCTCCCCCGGACCCTCCTTGACGTCGCCGGCGGAGGCGCCGACGAGGAGCTCGTCGAGCCCGGGGAGGAACGACCGCGACCCGATCTCGTAGAGGAGGTCGTTGGCTTGCCCCTGCGCCAGCTCCTGGCCTCCCTGGAGGGTCGAGACGTTGACGAGCACGAAGTCGCCCTCGAAGGCGGGCCGATCCACCGTCTCGAGCTCCGCGAACTGGTTCCGGAGGGCGTCGATCTGCTCGGCGATCTCCTCGTCGGTCACCGTCGGGGGCTCGATCTCGACCTCGCGGCCGGCGAACTCGGGGACCGCGTCGAGCGTCGGCCACAGGGTGACGAGCACGTCGACGTCGACACCGCCCCCTTCGGCGTCGCGCACGTCGGTCACCTTGGGGACGGTGACCGGTTCGAGGGCGCTCTCTTCGATCGCCGCGCCGACGAGCTCGGGGATGGCCTCCTCGATCGCCTCGCTCCGGAGCGCCTCGGACCCCACCATCCTCTCGACGATGGCGCGAGGGGCCTTGCCGGGACGGAAGCCCTTGATCTTCATGTTCTTCGAGAGCTTCCGCGC
>JALVQZ010000003.1 GCA_027036355.1 Acidimicrobiia bacterium
GTCATCGCATCCGAACCCCTCACCGATGAGGATTGGCGTGAGGTTCCCGAGGGCACGATCGTCGGGGCCGACGATCGGGGCGAGATCCTCATCCGAGACCTCCTGGTGGAAGCGGCGTAGCGCCGTGTTGTCGGAGGCGGCTCAGATCCGGCGGCACACGAGCTCGCCCTTACCGATCGGGACCACCACGGCGTCGACCCGGCGATCGGCCATGGCGCGGTCCACCAGGGGTTGCAACGTGTCGGCGTGGCTGACGACGTTGTCGGCGATCAGGAGACCGCCGGGCGCCAGCCGCGGCACGATCGTCTCGTACAGGTCCCCGTAGTCGTCCTTCTCGGCGTCGAGGAAGCAGCAGCCGATCCCGGTCATCGTCTCGAGCCCGTCGCGGGCGTCTCCGGCGACGAGGTCGACGACGTCGGTGACCTCGGCGGCGGTGAACGTCTCGCGGGCGAGCGCGACCTTGGCCGGGAGGATCTCGAAGGTCGTCACGCGCCGTCGGGTCGCCCTGGCGGCGAGGGCCAGCCACAAGGTGGAGTAGCCGGCGGAGGTCCCGATCTCGACGATCGGTCCATCGGGGGCGGTGGCGGCGACGATGGCGAGGAACCGGCCGGTCTCGGGCGGGATCTGGCGGAGCCGCTCGAGCAGCGGTGTCCCGTCGGTGCGGTCGGCGGCGTCACGGCGTTCGAGTTCGGCCATCCGGGCGGCGACCGGGGCCGGAATGTCGTGGAACATCGCGCCACCGTAGCGGGACGACGGTCCGGCCATGTCGGGTACCGTATCGGCGAGCGAGACGAGGAGGGTCGATGGGAACCACCCACATGTTCCAGCCCGAGGTCGAGACGATGGCTCCCGAGGACAAGCACGCCCTCCAGAGCCGCCGCCTCGTCGCCTTGCTCGAACGCCTCCAGCGGGCCTCGAGCCCGTACTGGCAGGAGAAACTCGCCGCCGTCGACGTCGACGACATCCGTTCCATCGACGACATCGTCCGGTTGCCGTTCACGTGGAAGGACGAGTTCCGCCAGACCTACCCGTACGGGATGCTGGCGGTCCCTCGGGCCGAGCTGGTGCGGATCCACGCCTCGTCGGGGACATCGGGCAAACCGACCGTCGTCGGCTACACCGCCAGGGACATCGCGATCTTCGCCGAGGTCAACGCTCGGGCGATCGCCATGGCCGGCGGCACCTCCAGCGACGTCGTCCACGTCGCCTACGGGTACGGCTTGTTCACCGGCGGCCTCGGTCTGCACTACGGCGTCGAGCGGCTCGGTGCCGCCGCCGTGCCCGCCTCCGGCGGCAACCCGGCGTTCCAGCTCGGGCTCCTGGCCGACCTCGAAGCCGACGGCCTGGCCTGCACCCCGTCGTTCGCGTTGCTGCTCGGTGAACGGGCCCGGGACGAGGGGCTCCTCGACCGGCTGTGGGTCCGGTACGGCATCTTGGGGGCCGAACCGTGGTCAGAGGGGATGCGAGCCCGGATCGAGGAGGTGTGGGGAGGCTCGTTCCAGGCGGTCGACATCTACGGGCTGTCGGAGGTGATGGGTCCGGGGGTGGCGATGGAGAGCCCGGCGGCCAAGGGCGCCCTCAACGTCTTCGACGACCACTTCTATCCCGAGATCGTCGATCCCGAGACGGGGGAGCCGGTGCCCGACGGCGAGCTCGGCGAGCTGGTGCTGACGACGCTCACCAAGGAAGGCCAGCCGGTGCTGCGGTACCGGACCCGGGACCTGACTCGGTTCGTGGACGAGCCGTCGCCCGACGGGCGGACGTTCCGGCGGGTCGCTCGCCTCGAGGGTCGCGTGGACGACATGTTGATCATCCGGGGCATCAACGTGTACCCGCGCGAGGTCGAGTCGGTGCTCCTCGACGACGACGCCATCGGTGGCCAGTACGGCCTCGTGGTCGACCGGCGGGCGCCCCTCGCCGAGCTGCGGATCGTCGCCGAGGTCGTGGACGAGGCGTTGGTTCCGCAGATCGACGCCATCGCCGAGCGGATCGCCCGGGCGTTGACCGAACGGGTCCGGATCCGGGTGGAGGTGGATCTCCGGCCACCGGGCACGCTGCCGCGCCAGGAGGTCGGGAAGGCCAAGCGGGTCTTCGAACAGACCGGCGACGAGAGCCCCTTCGGGTAGGCCCCGGCGGCGGCCCGTCGGGACCTAGCCGGTGCCCTTGATGGCGTAGATGTCGGGAAGGCCGCGGTAGCGCTCGGCGTAGTCGATGCCGTAGCCGACGACGAACCCCGGCGGCGTCCACAACCCCATGTAGTCGGAGGGTTCGGAACCTTCCCTCACCAGCAGGGCGCACGTCCGGACCCGGGCGGCGTGTCCGGCTTCGAGGCGCTTCTTGACGAACTCGAGGGTGAGGCCCGTGTCGAGGATGTCCTCGACGATGACGACGTCGCGGCCGGTGACGTCGGTCTCGATGTCCTTGGTGATCTCGACGGCGCCCGACGACCGCATCGTCCGGCCGTAGGAACGGGCCCGGATGAAGTCCACTTCGGCTTCGACGGTCAGGGACCGGACGAGGTCGGCGATGAACACGAACGAGCCGGTGAGGATGCCGACCAGGAGCAGGTCCCCGTCGGGGTGGTCACGGGAGATGTCGGCGGCGATGCGTTCGACCGTGGCGGCGATCTCGTCGGCGCTGAAGCGGGGTTCGAGTTCCACGATGGACACTCCAAGTGGTCGTGTGACGACGGAGGGAATCTGCCTAGACTGATGGGAGGAAGGCTATCACCGAAGGGGGCACCATGGGCTTCATCGGCAAGGAGCGTGAGGACCGGTCCGCGTCGACCCGGTTCGAGCTCCGCGGCTACCGGGAACCGGCGCTCGAGCCAGGCATGACGTTCCCGGGCACCGAAGAGACCGTCATCGGCGTCTACGACGACGAGTTGGAGGCCATCGCCGTGGGCCGGGCCGCATGGAAGGCCTTCCGCGAGAGCGGCTCCCACGACGTCGCCTGGTGGATCGTCCGGGCCGAGGGCGAGCAGCTCGCCCGCTGGATCGCGGATTCCGCCAGCCCCAAGGAACGTGTCCTCGACCTGAGAACCAACACCCTCGTCGAGGTCGACTGACCGTGGAGCCGTGGGAGCGGGAGGTCCGGGACCTCCACCGCTTCTTCGCCGCGTACTTCTCGGGCGCCGAGACCGACCTCGGTCGGCTCGTCGACGCGCTGGCGCCCGGGTTCCGCATGATCGGCCCCGACGGGATCGAACGGGACCGGGACGGCACCATCGCCGCGGTCGGCGCCTCCGCCGGGGCCCACGACGTCGAGATCGAGATCCGCAACCCGCGGCTGGTGACCGACGGTCCGCCGCTCGTCGTCACCTACGAGGAGTGGCAACGCGTCGGCGGGGACGACACGTTCACGGGCCGGGTCTCGACCGCGGTCCTGGAGCCCCACGATGGGGGCTTCCGCTGGCTGCACGTTCACGAGACGTGGCTGGCCCTGCCGTGAGCCGCGTTGAGGCGAGCGACCTCGTCGAGGAGGTGCTCGTCGAGCTGGTCGGGGGTCATCCGCCATCGCCAGTTGCGTCCCCCCACCGTCCCTGGCGTGTTCATCCGGGCCTCGGATCCGAGGCGCAGCAGATCCTGGGCCGGGGCGAGGGCGAACATGGCCGGTGACGACCACACCGCGTCGAGGAACGCTCCCACCGGGTCGGTGTCGTCGACGCCGAGGATGCGCCGGGCGAAGGCCCGTTCCGGCTCGGGCGCCGACCGCCACCAGCCCAAGGTGGTGTCGTTGTCGTGGGTGCCCGTGTAGGCGACACAACGCGACGGGTAGTTGCGGGGGAGGAACGGGTTGGTGTCGTCCGAGTCGAACGCGAACTGGAGGACCCGCATCCCGGGGAAGCCGGTGGCGTCCAGCAGCCGGGGAACCGCGGGGGACAGCTCGCCGAGGTCCTCGGCGATGACCGGCAGCGGCCCGAGGCGATCGACGACGGCCTCGAAGAAGCCGAGGCCGGGGCCGTCCACCCAGCGGCCGGTCTCGGCGGTGGGTGCGTCGGCGGGGATCTCCCAGTAGTCGGCGAACGCCCGGAAGTGATCGATGCGAACGATGTCGGCCATGGCGAACGCCGCCGCGAGCCGGTCGGCCCACCATCGGTACCCGTCGGCGGCATGCGCCTCCCAGTCGTAGATGGGGTTCCCCCAGAGCTGACCGGTGGGGGAGAAGTAGTCGGGGGGCACGCCGGCGACGACCGCCGGGCTGCCGTCGGGACGGAGCCGGAACAGGTCCGGTCGGGTCCAGACGTCCACCGAGTCCCACGCCACGTAGAACGGGACGTCCCCGACGAGGCGGATCCCGGAGGCCTTGGTGAGCCTCCGCAGCGCCAGGAGCTGACGGCAGAACAGGTACTGGGCGAAGCGTTCGACGGCGATCCGTTCGGCATGCACGGTGCGGGCGTCGGCGACGGCGGCGGGGTCCCGGTCGCGGAGAGGCTCGGGCCACTGCGCCCATGGGGCGCCGTCGTGGTGGTCCTTGAGGGCCATGAACAGGGCGAAGTCGTCGAGCCACGGCTGCTGGGTGGCGACGAAATGCTCGAACGGCCCGCGCAGGTGCGGCGCGGCGCCGCGTTCGAAGCGGCGCCACAGCTCGGGGATCCAGCGGGCGCGGCTGGCGCGGACGGCGGCGAAGTCGACCGGGCCGTCGGGGAGGCGGAGCGCGGCCAGGTCGTCGGGGTCGAGGAGCCCGTCGGCGGCCAGGTCGTCGGGCGACAGGAGGTTCACGTTCCCGGCGTGCGACGAGAACGACTGGTAGGGCGAGTCGCCGAAGCCGGTGGGGCCGAGCGGCAACGTCTGCCACAACCCGGTGTCGGTGCGGGCGAGGTACTCGACGAGGCGTCGCGCCTGCGGTCCGAGGTCGCCGATCCCGTACGGGGTCGGCAGGCTGGTGGGATGCAGCAGGAGACCCGAGGATCGGTCGGACGGGTCGAGGGCGCAGATCCGGTGGTGTGGCACGAGCCCTATTCTGCACCCGTCCGTGCGTCCCCGATCGGAGAGAGAGCCCGTGACCGTCACGGTCCCCGCCCAGGTGCTGGCCAACGCGGCCCGGATCCCCAACGCTGCGGCGTTCCTCACCCGTGACGACGGGCGGTGGGTGCCGTCGACGTGGGAGGCGTACGGGCGGCTCGTGACCCGCCTGGCGAAGGCGCTGATCGCCGCCGGCGTCGAACGAGGCGACGCGGTGGCGATCTTGGGTCGGAACCGGCCCGAATGGGTGGCCTTCGACGTCGCGGCGATGGCGATCGGGGCGGTGCCGGCGGGCATCTACACGACGAACTCGGCCGACGAGTGCGCCTACATCCTGGAGCACAGCGCGGCGCGGGTGATCCTCGTCGAGGACCGCAAGCAGTGGGACAAGATCGCCGCGATCCGGGACGGGCTGGGCGAGGACCTGAGGATCGTGACGATGCGCGGCGTCGACATCGACGACGACACGACGTCGTCGTGGGAGGCGTTCGTCGCGTCGGGGGACGGGCTGGACGACCGGACCGTCGACGAACGCCTGGCGTCGCTCGGGCCGAACGACCCGGCGACGCTGATCTACACGTCGGGTACGACCGGCACCCCGAAGGCGGTGCTGTTGACCCACGACAACCTGACGTGGACGGCGCGGTCGGCGGTGGAGCTCTACGGGATCCGCACCACCGACCTGACGATCTCGTACCTGCCGCTGTCGCACATCGCCGAGCAGATCTTCACGATCCACGCCCCGACGTTCGGGGCGTTCCCGGTGGCGTTCGCCCGTTCGGTGGAGCGTCTGCGGTCGGACCTCGTCGAGGTGCAGCCGACGGTGTTCTTCGGTGTCCCCAAGGTGTGGGAGACGATGGAGCGGTCCATCCGCAGCGAATGGCGCAAGCTCCGCGGCCCTCAGGCGCGGGTCGCCGGGTGGGCGATGGAGATCGGCCGGGCCGCAGCCGACCGCCGCAACCGGGGCGAGGAGCTGGGCCCGGTGCTGGGCGCCCAGTACGAGGCCGCCAAGGCGCTGTTCTTCTCGAAGGTGAAGGCCAAGTTGGGGTTCTCCCGTCTCCGGTTGGCGATCTCGTCGGCGGCGCCGGTGGCCAAGGAGGTCCTCGAGTTCATGGCGGGCGTCGACGTGATCGTCCACGAGGTGTACGGCCAGTCCGAGTCGACGGGACCGACGACCGCCAACGTGCCGGGGGCGACCCGGTTCGGGACGGTGGGCCGGGCGTGGCCGGGCACCGAGGTGCGGGTCGCCGACGACGGGGAGATCCTGAGCCGGGGCCGCAACGTGTTCGCCGGGTACCTGCACGACGCCGAGGCGACGGCGGCGACCTTGGCCGGCGGGTGGCTGCACTCGGGGGACCTGGGGACGGTCGACGCCGACGGGTTCGTCACGATCACCGGCCGCAAGAAGGAGATCATCGTCACCTCCGGGGGCAAGAACGTCGCCCCGCGGGGCCTCGAGACGATGCTGAAGCGGCACCGGGGGGTGGCCGAGGCGATGGTGGTCGGCGACGGCCGGGACTACCTGGTGGCGTTGATCGTGCCCGACGGCGACGCCGACGGGGACGTCGAACGAGCCGTGGCCGAGGCGGTCCGGTCGGTCAACGCGGCGGTGTCGGCGGTGGAGCGCATCCGGCGGCATCATCTGGTGGATCGGCCGTTCACGATCGAGGCGGGGGAGCTGACCCCGACCCTGAAGCTGCGCCGGTCGGTGATCGAGGAGCATTTCGCCGACGAGATCGACGCGATGTACCCGACGGGCCGGTGACCGCCGGGACGGCGCCGTAGCGGGCGCAGGGTCGGTACCATCGCGGGCATGGACACCGTCACCGACCGCATCGTCACGATCACCGACACGGCCCTCGAACAGATCATCGCCCTCCGCGACGCCGAGGCGATCCCCGACCTGCATCTGGGGTTGCGCATCGCGGGCGTGACGCCGC
Organism: Acidimicrobiia bacterium; assembly: GCA_027036355.1. Lineage (GTDB taxonomy): Bacteria > Actinomycetota > Acidimicrobiia > Spongiisociales > UBA5794 > JALSQW01. The sequence continues at coordinate 6,905 of JALVQZ010000003.1, forward strand.
AGGGCTTCAGCTACGAGACGGCGTTCCTGCATCCCGAGGACGTGGCGGAGACCGACCACGTCGAGGTGCACGGCACCCTGCCGGTGGCGATCCCCGCCGATTCCCTCGATGATCTCCGCGGGTCGGTGCTCGACATCGCCGACGGTGGCCTCGTGCTGCGGAACCCGAACACCCCGACGTCACCCGGCGGGGGGTTGGGCGACCTGCCGCCGGTGGAGCTCAGCGGGACGCCCGAGGAGAAGGTCCGTCAGCTCCTGGCCGAACAGATCAACCCGGCGATCGCGTCGCATGGCGGCATCGCGATGCTCGTCGGTGTCGAAGGGTCGAAGGCGCTCCTGCAGCTCGGCGGAGGATGCCAGGGCTGCGGGCTGGCGGCGGTGACGCTGCGTTCGGGCATCGAGGCGGCGATCCTGGCGGCCATCCCGGAGATCACCGAGGTCGTCGATGTGACCGACCACACCGCCGGAGCGAACCCGTTCTATTGATCCCGGTGGGGCATCGACCCTGGCGGGTGCGGACGCGAGAAGAGGACCGGTGGGGGGACCGATCCTCTTCTCTGACGATGGGGCGAGCGTGCGGGTCGGCGGCGATACCAGACCCGCGGTTCGGGCAGCCAGCCGTGCGCGTGCGGGCCGTGGAGGGCGCTCGGCCCCATCGGTTCTCGTGAGCTCTCAGGCGCTCTCTGCGTCTCCTTGTTCGTCTCCGTGCATGCTGCGGCGCATCGCCGTGGCGGCAGCGAGGGCGCTCTTGCCCGCCTCGTTGCCGATGCGGGGGAGCTTGGCCGAGCGCCGCGAGTAGAACGATCCGGTGCGGTTGGGCATGGCTTCGCCTTCGGCGGGCACCGCGGCAGCGACCGGTTCGGGGGCCGGTTCGGTCGCCTTGGCGGTGGCCGCCGAAGGCGAAGCCATGCCCAACCGCACCGGATCGTTCTACTCGCGGCGCTCGGCCAAGCTC
>JALVQZ010000004.1 GCA_027036355.1 Acidimicrobiia bacterium
GTAGGCGAGGATGTCGGCGGCCTCCACCACTTCGCCTACTGGCTCGACGACTGGGATCACGTCCGCAAGGCCGCCGACATCCTCGCCTACAACGCCATCCAGATCGACGTCGGGCCCACCCGCCACGGCATCACCCGCGGCGAGACCATCTACTTCTTCGACCCGCTCGGCACCCGCAACGAGGTCTTCACCGGCGGCTACCGGCCCGACCCCGACTTCCCCACCATCACCTGGACCGAGGACAACATCGGCAAGGCCATCTTCTACTACGAAGGCGAGCTCAACGACCGGTTCATGAAGGTGCACACGTGAGCGGCGGCATCCTCCGACTCTCCCACGTCGAGATCCGGGTTCCCGATCTCGAACTCGCCACCGCCTACTACGCCGAGGTCGTCGGCCTCGTCGAGACCGCCCGCGAGCCCGGGCGCGTCTTCCTCAAGGGCTGGGACGAGCACCAACACCACTCGCTCATCCTCGCCGACGCCCCCACCTACGGCCTCGAGCACATGGGCTTCAAGGTCGAAGACGCCGACGATCTCGCCCACTACGAGCGCCGTCTCGAAGCCGCGGGCGTCACCGTCGAACGGTTCCCCCGCGGCGCCCTCGCCCCCGGCCACGGCGACGCCATCCGCTTCCACGCCCCCACCGGCCATCTGGTCGAACTCGTCCACGGCATGGAACAGGTCGGCAACATGCTGCCCCTCAACAACCCGCCCCCCGAGCCTCTCGGGCTCGTCGGCATGCACCCACCCCGGATCGACCACGTCTTCCTCACCGCCGAAGACGTCGACGAAGCGACCCGGTTCTTCACCGAGCTGCTCGACTTCCGCCTCGCCGAGCAGATCCTCGGAGACGACGGCTACCAGCTCGCCTCGTTCCTCGAACGGACCCACACTCCCCACGACGTCGCCTTCATCACCGGTCCCCAGGGCGGCCTGCACCACTTCGCCTACTGGCTCGACGACTGGAACCAGGTCCGGCGCGCGGCCGACATCTGCTCCTACCACGGCATCGACATCGACGCCGGCCCCACCCGCCACGGCGCCACCCGCGGCTACGGCCTGTACTTCTTCGACCCGGCGGGCAACCGCAACGAGGTCTACACCGGCGGCTACTGGGTCGACCCCGACGCCGACCCGATCACCTGGACCGAAGGCGAGATGGGGCGCGCCATCTTCTACTACGAAGGCGTCGTGAACCAACGGTTCTTGACGGTCCACAGCTGAGGAGCCCATGAGCGACGACACCCCCATCGACGACGCCCCGTTCCCCGAGACCGAACGGCCCGACGCGCCGCTGTACCTCGCCCGCTACCACGAACGCCGCGCCTCGGGCCCCGCCCCCGCCCGCGACGTCGACGACGACACTCCCCTGTACCTCCGCAGCTTCCGGGAACGCCGCCAGCGCACCAGCGACCGGCCCGTCTGGGAGGACCGCGACCTCCCCTTCGCCCAGGCCCTCTCCGAATCGAACCGCACCAAGGAGATCTCGCCCCCGCCCCAAGCCCGACGCACCGTCGTCAACGACGTCTACCTGGTGCGTCACGGCGAGACCCAGGGCTACTCGTCCGAGAGCGGCCTCACCCCGCTCGGCACCTGGCAGGCCCACACCAAAGGACGCGACCTCGCCAAACGCCTCCGTGACGGCGAGACCGTCGTGGTCGCCTGCGCGGCGACCAACCGTGCCGGCGAGACCGCCGAGAACCTCCACCGGGGACTCACCGAAGGCCTCGCCATGTTCGACAAGGACGTCAAGGCCTACGAGCCGCGGGCCATGGAGGAGTTCCGCAACTTCCAGGTCGCCACCCCCTCGGGACTGCGCGACGTCACCTCCGCGTTCCGGGAGTACTACTCGCTGCTCGAAGAGTACGAACGGGTCGCCCTCGGCGACCGCCCCATGTGGCTCGTCGAGGTCGACCGGTTCTGGCGCACCCAGCAAGGCGGAGGTGATCCGATCCAGCACTGGCTGACGATCCCGATGCTCCACTTCGAGCCTCCCGCCCTGTGCGTGCGTCGCTTCTGGAAGGGCATCACCGACCTCGCCGCCGACCATCCCGGCGCCCGCCTCGTCATCACCACCCACTCGGGCCCGATCCGGGCGTTCGCCATCTGGGCCCTCGGATACGACCCCGGCGAGCCCTACAACACCGAACACGTCAGGGTGAAGCTGTTCGAGGGCGGCACCGAAGCCCTCGTCGGGTACCGCAACCGCGTCCAAGAGGTCCACATCCCACCGTTGGACGAGCTCCCCGACTGGGGTCTGTACGAGGAGGCGCCATGAACTACATCGTCTGGTTCGACGAGTACCGCGACGAGCATCTCCCGATCGTCGGCGGCAAGAACCGATCCCTGGGGGAGATGACCCTCGCCGGGCTCCCGGTCCCCCCCGGGTTCGCCCTCACCACCCACGCCTACCGGCAGATGCGCGACCAGGACGCCGACGCCCGGCACGAGGTCCAGGACCTCCTCGCCCGCATCGACCTCAACGACGCCGCCGGGCTTCAGGAGATCGCCGCCAAGGTCCGCCAGCGGATCGAGGACATCCCGATGCCCGCCGCGGTCGACGAAGCCATCCGGCAGGCGTACGCCCGCCTCGGTGAGGTCTGCGGCGACGGCGCCATCCCCGTCGCGGTTCGATCGTCGGCCACCGCCGAGGACCTCGTCGACGCCTCCTTCGCCGGCCTCCAGGACACGTACCTGTGGGTCAGCGGCGAGGACGACGTCGTCGCCCACGTCAAGCGATGCTGGTCGTCGTGCTTCACCGACCGCGCCATCGCCTACCGCCACGAGATGGGCCACGACCACGACCGGCTGCTGATGAGCGTCGCCATCCAGAAGATGATCCGGCCCAAGGCGGCAGGCGTGGCGTTCACCCTCAACCCCTCCGACGGTGACCGCTCCCAGGTCGCCATCGACGCCGCATGGGGCTTCGGCGAGAGCGTCGTCAGCGGCGAGGTCACCCCCGACAACTTTCTCGTCGACAAGGTCATCTACGAGATCGTGTCGCGCACTATCTCCCCCAAGACCATCGAGTACCGCCTGTCCGAGGACGGCCGCTCCGTCGAGAAGGCCGAGGTCCCCGAAGAGCGCGCTACCGCCCCCAGCCTCACCGACGACGAGGTCAAGGCCGTCGCCTGGCTGGCCCGCCAGGCCGAACGCCACTACGGCGCACCTCAGGACGTCGAATGGGCGATCGACATGGACCTCCCCGACAACGAGAACGTGGTCTTGCTCCAGTCCCGTCCCGAGACGGTCTGGAGTCAGAAACCCCGGAAGCCGGTCGCCAGGGGACAAGGCGGCCTGATGGACGGGATCGTGTCGACGCTGCTCAACCCGGTCCATACCCGGCCGAAGGCGGCGACGACGGAAGAGCAGGGCAACTAGCGGAGGGAGAGCACGATGGCAGAGGGAAGGTTCCCGAGCCCGTTCGAGATCGAGACCCCGGCGGGAGCCGAGGGATGGGAGGAGCTGTACACCTACTCGTTGCCGTTCAGCGAGGATCGTCGTGACTACGAGGACTCGGTCTTCTGGTTCCAGGACGGCATCCACTGGCCCGAGGTGCTCACCCCGTGGGACGCGACGTTCTTCGAGTACGCGATCGCGTCGCTCTCGCAGTACAACACCCGCCACTACCTGATCCCCCCGGCTCTCGGCATCGACTACCGGGTGCTCAACGGCTACGCCTATCTGACCCCGGTCCCCGTCACCGACCCGGCCGAGATCGAAGCTCGGGTGCCGAAGTTCATGGAGCGGGCCGGCTACTACTTCCAGAACTGGGATCGCCTCTACGAGAACTGGCGACACAAGATCGACGACCTGGCCAACCAGCTCAGGGCCCTCGACTTCTCGCCGCTCCCCGAGGTCGAACCGATGGACGTCATCACCGAGGGCCGCGGGGAAGGCTCCGGGATGCGGCTCCAGGAGAACTACCGGACGTTGCTGAACCTGGCGCTGCGCCTGTGGCAGTACCACTTCGAGTTCCTCAACCTGGGCTACGCCGCCTACCTGGACTTCTTCGGGTTCTGCAAGGAGGCGTTCCCGAACATCCCGGACCTGGCCATCGCCAAGATGGTCGCCGGCGTCGAGGTGGACCTGTTCGTTCCCGACCAGAAGCTCAAGGACCTGGCCCAGGCGGCCATCGACCTCGGCGTGGCCGACGCCTTCGCCCAGGACTCCGCGGCGGCGGTCATCGAGACCCTCGAGGGTTCCGACGCCGGGAGGCAATGGCTGGCCAAGTGGGATGAGGCGAAGGACCCGTGGTTCAACTTCTCGAACGGCTCGGGGTTCTACCACACCGACGAGGTGTGGCTGGAGCACCTCGACATCCCCTTCGGCTACCTGCGGAACTACATCGACAAGCTCCGCCAGGGGGTCGACCTGAGCCGCCCCATCGACGAGCTCCGAGCCGAACGGGACCGGGTCGTCAACGAGTACATGGAGCTCCTTCCCACCGACGAGGACAAGGAGGCGTTCCAGGGCAAGCTCGGTTTGGCCAGGGTCGTGTTCCCCTACGTCGAGAACCACAACTTCTGGGTCGAGCACTACTCGCACGCCGTGATCTGGCGCAAGATGCGTGAGCTGGGCGAGACGTTCGTCAAGGAGGGCTTCTTCGCCGACCGCGACGACGTGTTCTTCCTGAAGCGGGACGAGGTCAACGAGGCCCTGTGGGACATGTACTCGGCGTGGGCCGTCGGCACCGAGGCCCGTGGACCCCGCTACTGGCCGCGAGAGCTCGATCGCCGCAAGGGGATCCTCGACACCCTCCGGGCCTGGTCGCCGCCGCCGGCCCTCGGCGAACCTCCCGAGGTCGTCACCGAACCGTTCACGATCATGCTGTGGGGTATCACCTCGGACTCGATCGGGATGTGGCTCGGCGCCGGCGAAGAGGGCGGCGACGGGGGTCTGCACGGCTTCGCCGCCTCACCGGGCGTCGCCGAAGGGCCCGCCCGGGTCATCCTGACCGCCGACCAGATCGGCGAGGTGCAGGAGGGCGAGATCCTCGTCGCTCCGCTGACGGCGCCGTCGTGGGCCCCGATCTTCAACAAGATCCAGGCCACGGTGACCGACATCGGCGGGATGATGAGCCACGCCGCGATCGTGTGCCGCGAGTACGGCCTCCCGGCGGTGACCGGCACGGCCTTCGGGACCAAGCAGATCGAGACGGGACAGATGATCAGGGTCGATGGATCGACGGGGACGGTGACCGTCCTCGACTGACGGATGATCGCCGGGGTGGGATCGTCCCACCCCGGCGACCGGACGACGAAGGAGGAGCCGAGTGCTCTCGAAGGAACTGAACGAGCAACTGACACAAGTGGGCCCGGGCACGCCGATGGGTGAGCTCATGCGCCGCTACTGGTATCCGGTGACCTTCACCCGGGAGCTCGACGAGTTCCCCGTCAAGAAGGTTCGGCTCCTCGGCGAGGACTTCGCCGTCTACAAGACCCCGGGCGGCGACTACGGGATCATCCAGGAGAAGTGCCCCCACCGTCATGCGTCGCTCGCCTACGGCATCGTCGAGGACTGCGGCATCCGTTGTGAGTACCACGGCTGGAAGTTCGACCTGGCCGGTGCATGCGTCGAACAGCCCGCGGAGCCGGACAAGTCGTCGTTCAAGGACAAGATCACGGCCTTCGCCGGGCAGGCGAAGGAGATGGGCGGCATGGTGTGGGCCTACATCGGCCCCGACCCCGCGCCCGAGCTCCCTCGCTTCGACGTGTACGTCGACGCCGGGGTGCGCGACGTCGGCTGGTCGGTGCTGCCGTGCAACTGGCTCCAGATCATGGAGAACTCCGTCGATCCGCATCACGTCGAGTGGCTCCACGGCGCCTACTTCCACTTCCTCGGCGACCAGCAGGGGTTCGAAGCCCCCAAGGCCTTCTACAAGAAGCACGTCAAGGTGGGGTTCGACCCGTTCGAGTGGGGCATCATCAAGCGCCGCGTCCTGGAGGGCCAGACCGAGGAGGACGACGACTGGAAGATCGGTCATCCCCTCGTGTTCCCCTATCACATGCGGGTCGGCGGCGCCGGCATCGATCAGATGCAGATCCGGGTCCCGATCGACGATACCCATACGTGGACGGCGTTCTACTCGCTGCACCGTCCCGAGGGGATCGACGAGTTCCCGGCCCAGGTGTACCCGTACGACTACGAGTACGAGTGGATGGACGAAAACGGCAGGTTCATCGTCGACTACATCGAAGGCCAGGACGTCATGGCGTGGGTCACCCAGGGGGCCATCACGGACCGCTCCGCCGAGCACATCGGCAAGTCCGACATCGGGATCGTGGCGCTGCGTCGCATGTTCCGCGAGCAGATGGCCAGGGTCGCCGAAGGCCAGGATCCGACCGTCGGGTTCACCCGCGAGCCGCACGAGCGGATCGAGTTGCCGTGCGAGAAGAACAAGTTCGGCGCGGGCCTCGACTTCGCGTTGCAGTGGATCGATGGCGGATCGTCGCGCTACAGCCCCTACAAGGACGACCTGAAGAAGCTGCACATCAACGCGGCGATCGCCCGCGGGGAGATCGCCGGCACCGCCGAAGTGCCTGGCCAATGACCGCACGGCGCAAGCCGTCGGCCGAGGAGCGGGATGCGATCATCATCCCGCTCCGGCCGCGTACGGAGCCGCGATGGTGGGACGACGACCGGGCTCGGCATCTGAGGGATCGCCCCGAGTACTGCCCCCATTGCGGCGGCTCGATCATCGGCGACGGCGGGATCGCCGTGGAGTACTGGGAGGCCGAGAACCGCATCTACCACTGCTGGTGCCGCGACTGCGGCTGGGCGGGCGACATCATCCGGGTGGAGCGCATGATCGGTCACGAACCCGAGCACTGAGCGACATCCGGGAGAACCGAGGAGGACGACATGGGTGCAACGAAGGACGTGCCGGAGCTGACGTTGGAGGGCGCCCGTGCGGCGGTCGACGCGGCGCTGGCCCGGGCCGGTGAGCTCGGCGTCGAGGTCGTGGTGGCGGCGACCGACCGAGCCGGGCGGCTCGTCGCCTTCGCCCGCATGGACGACGCCTTCGTACTGTCGATCGACGTCGCCCAGAAGAAGGCGAAGACGGTCTGCATGGCGTCGGGAGCGCCGACGGCGGAGCTGTGGAAGGTCTTCGGGGGCGACCCCGAGCTCCTGCACGGGCTGTCTCCGAAGCTCGACGATCTGATGCCGGTCGGCGGAGGCGTCCCGATCATGGTCGACGGGGAGCTCGCCGGCGCCGTGGGCGTCTCGGGCGCCACCGCCGCCCAGGACGCCGACATCGCCGCCGCCGGAGCGGCCGCCGTCTCCCCCTGAGCCCGATCCGTCCGCCCACCCCGGCGCCCGGCGCTCCCGACGACCCGCAACGGCGAGCCCGTAACGGCGAGCCCGTAACGGCGAACCCGTAACGGCGAACCCAGGGTTCGCGGCGCCCTCAGAGGGCGCCCACAGCCCACAGTTCGGGCCCGGCCCGCCAGACGTGGCGAACCCAGGGTTGTGGGAGCCCCTGGAGGGCCTCCCGAACCCAGGGTTGGCGGTACCGGCGGGCCGGGGACGATGTTCGGAGACGGTTCCGTCGCGAGCTCCATCGCCGTCGGCATCCCGTTTGCTAAAGTGTTCGGCCCACCACCGAGGGTGGGTGTTGACGAAGGGAGGGGGGAACCATGTCCATCTCCAAGGGCCGGGTCGGCCGTTCGTTCGCAATCGTCGTGACGTTCGTCGTCACGTTGGTCGCCACCATGGTGAGCACCGGCCCGGCCGACGCGACACCGCCGGGCAAGAACGGCGAGATCGTCTACGAG
>JALVQZ010000005.1 GCA_027036355.1 Acidimicrobiia bacterium
GGCATCCCCTTCGAGAACCAGCTCGAGGACTCGCAGATCTTCTTCGGCGAGACCCTCGACAACGGCAAGTGGGACCTCGGTGAGTGGGCCTGGGTCGGCTCGCCGGGTCTGTCGGGTCTCATCGGGATCCACGACGTGTTCGATCCGGAGGCTCCGCCGCCGGACGGCTCCAACTTCTATCGTTGGGGCACGCCGGACTCGTCGGTCCAGGACGATGCGACCGCACGGTTCGCCGAGATCCGCGACGAGATGAACGCGACCGTCGACGACAAGGAGCTCGTGGCCCTCATCAACGAGGCCGAGAACATCCTCGCCGACAACGTGGTCATCTTCCCGCTGTACTCGAGGCTGGACCCGGGCGCCGTGTGGGAGGACACCATCGGTGGCTTCAAGCACAACCCGACGTCCGCAGGCATCACCTGGAACATGGAAGAGTGGTACCGAGTCGACCTGGCCGGTTGATCACGCTTCGATGATCCGATGCACGGAGGGGCCCTTCGGGGCCCCTCCGGCGCGTCCGGGCGCTTCGGGGGCTTCGTCGCCGGCGCGACGGTTCACCCCCGTGGCATCCCGAGGTCGTCTATAGTTGCTGGCGCCCACGAGCCGGAGGCACAGTGCTCGCCTACATCACCCGACGTCTGGTCTATGGACTGGTCACGCTGCTCGCCTTGAGCATCATCGTGTTCACGCTCCTCCAGCTCTCGGGCGGCGGTCCGCTCGATCGATTGAAGCTCAACCCGCGCATGGCGCCCTACATCCAGGCGCTGACCGAGCAGTGGGGCCTCGACCAGCCGCTCTACAAGCAGTACTGGACCTGGCTCAAGAACTACGTGTCCCCCTGCACCAGCACCGACCCGCAGGGCTGCACCACCAGCTTCGGGCTGAAGAACGCGATCCCGATCGTCATGCTCGTTCTGGCCATCGCCGCCACGGCCTTCGTGATCTACTCGGTCAAGAGCCACTGGCGCGGCGCCCTCATCCTGTTCGTCTGGTTCGTGGCCATCCTCTTCGCCTTCCGGAACATGTCGATCGCCTTCAACTGGGGGATCTCCTTCCAGGGGGCGGGTCCGGTGTGGGATCTGGTCTTCTCCCGGGTGGGAGCGACCTTCCGGCTCGGCTTCACCGCCCTGTTCCTCGCCCTGATGGTCGGTATCCCGCTGGGGATCTACCAGGCGATCCGCCAGTACTCGTTTTTCGACCAGCTCGGAACGACGGCCGCCTTCGTGGCGTTCTCCACCCCCATCTTCGTGATCGCCCTGGCTCTCCAGATCCTCCTCGCCCTCAAGCTCGAACAGTGGACCGGCGTCAAGTTGTTCTACGTGACCGGGATGAACAACCCGGGCTACGGCGAGATGTCCTTCCTCCAGCAGATCGCCGACACCCTCCAACATCTGACCCTCCCGGCGCTCTCCATCGCGCTGATCTCGCTGGCCGGCTACTCCCGGTTCCAGCGGGCCTCGATGCTCGACGTGCTCCATTCGGACTACCTGCGGACGGCGAAGGCCAAGGGCCTGCCCCGACGCCGCATCATCGTCAAGCACGCCCTCCGCAACGCGCTCATCCCCATCGTCACCCTCGTGTCCCTCGACGTGGCGTTCATCATCGGCGGGGCGATCATCACCGAGTCGATCTTCGGCTGGCCCGGGATCGGCCGCCTCTACATCGTCGCCATCGGCACGGTCGACTACCCGGTCGTCATGTCGATCGTCATGATCATCGGGATCGGCATCGTCATCATGAACATCGTGGCCGACATCCTGTACGGCGTCATGGACCCCAGGGTGCGGTATGACTGACGGAGGGCGCCGATGACCGACATCGAGTACAACCTGGAATCGGAGGAGCCCGAGCTCGCGTTCGAGGCGGAAGGGCTGTCGGTCGAGCCGATCACCCAGTGGGATCTGTTCTCCGCCCGGCTCCGGCGCCACCGCCTGGCGATGTTCTCGGCGTTGTTTCTTGGACTGCTGGTCGTCCTCGTCCTGATCGCTCCGCTGCTGCCGTTGCATCCGCCGACCGAACGTCTCCTCGACGAGTCGGGCCGGAGCCTCGTGAACATCGCGCCTCGACCCGGCCTGTGGTTCGGGACCGACGAGCTGGGCCGTGACGTGCTGTCCCGGATCATCTACGGGGGCAGGGCCAGCCTCATCGTCGGGTTGACCGCGGGCATCCTGGTGGCGCTGTTCGGCACCCTCGTCGGTTCCCTCGCCGGCTACTACCCGGGTTCGGTGGACCAGGCCCTGATGCGGTTCACCGATCTGTGGCTGGGCTTGCCGTTGCTTCCGGTGGCGATCGTCGTGGGTCGGATCCTGCCGGAGATCGCGTTCCTTCCCGGCTGGCTGAAACAGGGGCCGTTCGGCATCGCCCTCCTCATCGGCTTCCTGAGCTGGGGGAGCTTGGCCCGGATCGTCCGCGCCGAGTTCCTGTCGTTGCGCGAGAAGGAGTTCGTCGAGGCCGCCCGCGCCGCCGGTGCGGCCGACAAGCGGATCGTCTTCCGGCACATCCTCCCGAACGCGATGAGTCCGATCATCGTCACGACGACCCTGGTGGTCGGCTCGGCGATCATCATCGAGGCGGCCTTGTCGTTCCTCGGGTTCGGCGTGCCGCCGCCGACCCCCACCTGGGGCGGGATGGTCTCCGAAGGCGGCCGGTTGGCGGCTCGCGGCTTCTGGTGGGAGCTGGTGTTCTCGGGGGCGGCGCTCGTCGCCACGGTCCTCGCCATCAACTTCTTCGGCGACGGTCTCCGCGACGCCCTGGACCCGACGCAGACCATCGAGAGGAAGTAGCCAGGGTGAGCGAAGCGCTTCTCAAGGTGGAGGATCTCCGCACGTACTTCGCGACCGAAGAGGGCGTGGTGCGCGCGGTGGACGGGATCTCGTTCGAGATGCGCCGCGGTGAACGGCGCGGCGTCGTCGGTGAGTCCGGCTCGGGCAAGTCGGTCACGGCGATGTCGATCATGGGGCTCATCGAGCCCCCTGCCGGCGACATCGTGACGGGACGGATCGTCTTCGACGGGCAGAACCTGCTCGAGCTCTCCGAGGACGAGATGCAGTCCATCCGCGGCGGTAGGATCGCCATGATCTTCCAGGACCCGATGACCGCCCTGAACCCGGTGTACACGATCGGCGACCAGCTCATGGAGACCATCGTCTTGCACCAGAAGGTCTCGAAGGCCGAAGCCAGGGAGATCGCCATCCAGGCGCTCCGCGACGTGCAGATCCCCAACGCCGAACACCGCCTGAACGACTACCCGCACCAGTTCTCCGGCGGCATGCGTCAACGGGTGATGATCGCCATGGGCCTGTCGTGCAGCCCCGACCTGCTGATCGCCGACGAGCCGACCACGGCGCTCGACGTGACCACCCAAGCGCAGATCATGGACCTCATGTTGCACCTGGCCGAAGATCGGGGCACCGCGGTCATGCTCATCACCCACGACCTCGGCGTGGTCGCCGGCTTCTGCGATACCGTCCAGGTCATGTACGCCGGGGGCATCGTCGAGTCGGGGACCATCGACGACATCTACCACAACCCACAGCATCCCTACACGTGGGGGTTGCTGGGCTCGATGACCAGGCTCGACGACGCCACCCAGCATCGGCTCCATTCGATCTCGGGGGCGCCGCCGTCGCTGATCAAGCTGCCGGAGGGGTGCCGGTTCCGTCCCCGCTGCCAGTTCGCCACCGACATCTGCCGGCAGGTCCTCCCCGTCCTTCGGCCGGTCGGCAACGCGGGGCAGATGGCGGCGTGCCATCGTTCCGAGGAGCTCGATCTGAAGGCGCTCTCGGTCGACGGTGAGGTGGGAGCGGCCGCTTCGGAGGTGACCTCGTGACCGACGCCACCTCGGCCTACCAGCAGCACATCGGCGAGGCCGCCGCCCTGCCGGAGAACGTGATGCTCCGGGTCAACCATCTGGTCAAGGAGTTCCCCATCACCCGCGGGGTGTTCTTCAAGAAGCAGGTCGGCGCCGTCCAGGCCGTCTCCGACATCTCCTTCGAGATCCGCAAGGGCGAGACCCTGGGGCTCGTGGGGGAGTCGGGATGCGGGAAGTCCACGACGGCTCGGTGCGTCCTGCGGCTGCTCGAGCCGACGGGCGGTGACGTCTACTTCCGCACCGGCGAGGACGACCACATCGTCAACATTGCCACCGCCGACAAGGACACCTTGCGGGAGATCCGGCGGGAGATGCAGATCGTCTTCCAGGACCCCTACGCGTCGCTCAACCCGATGATGACCGTGGCCAGCATCGTGGCCGAGCCCCTCGTCGTCCACGACGTCGGCACCAAGGAGGAGCGCCTGGAGCGGGTCAAGGAGCTGCTCCAGGTGGTCGGGCTCAGTCCCGAGCACGCGAACCGCTACCCGCACGAGTTCTCCGGTGGCCAGCGCCAGCGCATCGGGGTCGCTCGCGCCCTGGCGCTGAACCCGAGCTTCATGGTCCTCGACGAGCCGGTGTCCGCCCTCGACGTGTCCATCCAGGCCCAGGTCCTCAACCTGATGCAGGACCTCCAGGAGGAGCTCGGTCTCACCTACCTGTTCATCGCTCACGACCTGTCGGTGGTCCGGCACATCTCGGACCGGGTGGCGGTCATGTACCTGGGCAAGATCGCCGAGCTGGCCGACCGTGACGCGCTGTACGAGGAACCCATGCACCCGTACACCCACGCGCTCTTGTCGGCCGTGCCGATCCCCGATCCGGACATCGAGGCGAAGCGAAGCAGGATCCTGCTGGAGGGCGACATCCCCTCGCCGGCGAACCCGCCGAGCGGGTGCCGGTTCCACACCCGCTGCCCGAAGGCCCAGGAGGGCGTGTGCGACGTCGACGTGCCCGAGCTGCGGGAGCTCGAGCCCGACCATTGGGTCGCCTGTCACTTCCCCGAGGTCAAGAAGGTCTTCTGACCGGACTGGGGCCGCCGTCCCCTATACTCCCGTCGCCGCGTCGGAGTGGCGGAATTGGTAGACGCGCTAGGTTGAGGGCCTAGTGGGAGAATATCCCGTGGAGGTTCGAGTCCTCTCTCCGACACTCGACTCGACTACACGCGGCCGGGATTCGACGACGACCCGGCCGTCGTGGTGGTAGGTGACCTCGATCCCCATCTCGGCGTAGACCTTGGCCTTGTCCGCCGGGTCGGCGGCGGCCAGCGCGGCGGTGATGTCCTTGAGGCTGGCGACGAGCGCCTTGATGTCCTCGGCGGCGAGTCGGGTTGTCGGCTTCTTGCCGAGGAGAGCTTCGAGCCGGCGACGTTCCTGGTTGGTCTCGGCGATCCATCTGCCGACCGCCGAGGCGGCTTCGGGTTCGTTCCTGACGATGGTGCGGTAGCTGTCGAGCTCTTTGTCGAGCTGCCGGATGCGGTCCCGGATCCGGCGCGCTTCTACCTCCTGGTCGGTGTCGGGTTGCGCGGCCGCGGCGAGCGTGGCGCAGGTGTCGTCGAGATGCTCGTCGGCGAACAGGCCGGCGACCCAGGAGTCGAGCCGGGGCACGATGGCGTCCTCACGCACGTAGATGGTCGCCGGGTGGTCGGGATGGTCCGCGGTGTCGTCGCGGTGGATCTGACACCGGTAGTAGGGACGGTCGTGGTTCCAGGTGCCCTCCATCCGCCTTCCGCACCGACCACACAGGATTCGTCCTGCGAGCAGGTACCGACGGTCGCCCTTCGGGGTGCGGGTGTAGCGGCGCTTATTGCTCCGGAAACGGGTCTGGACGGCTTCCCACTCCTCACGAGTGACCAGGGCGTCGTGGCTGGGTTGCTCAGACCAGATCCAATCCGAGGGGTCGTTCCATCGCATGCGGGTCTGGTGGCCGAGGGCGACGTCGTGGACGTCGATGAGGACTTCGTCGCGTCGCTGCTTGTTCCACACCTGGTAGCCGGTGTAGCGGGGGTTCTCCAGGATGGCGCGCACGGCCGTGTGCTTCCATGCCGGCCCGTTTGCCAGCCGATGAGGGTTGCGGTCGGGGTCCGCCGCGGAAGGGCAGGGTATGTCTTCGGCGGTGAGGTCCTTGGCGATGGCACGCAACCCCTTTCCCCCGAGGTACTCGCGGAAGATCCTGCGGACCACCGGTGCGGTGGCCGGATTCGGTTCGAGACGCCTGGCACGCTGCCCTGCAGCGGCTTTGCCGGGGTTGGGATGCGGTCCGGCGTCGACGAGCCGGTAGCCGTATGGTGGTCGTCCGCCGAGGAAACGGCCCTCCATCGCTACCTGGGCGGCCATTGCCGAGCGGACTCGGGTTCTGATCCGGTTCCGTTCGCCTTTGCTCATTCCGCCGTAGAGGCTCATCACGATCTCGTGGGCGTCAGAACCCGGGTCGATCGCACCGCCCACTTCCGGCACCCACAGCTGCACCCCGTAGTGGACGAACACGGGGAAGGTGAGACCGAACTGGTTGCCATAGAAGGCCCGCTGCGGTTCGCCGATCACCACGGCATCGAAACAACGGTCCGAACTCCCAAGCGCTTCGAGGAGCTTCGCCGCCTGGGGGCGTCGTGGCCATGGAATCGATCGAGACTGGCCGATGTCGAAGAACTCGGCGACGACCTCACCGCCGGCAGGCTCGATCAGCTGTCGGGCCCGGGTGATCTGCCAGTTGCGCGACGCCCTCGGATCCTGCTGGTCCTCGGTGCTGACCCGACCGTAGAAAGCGAACCGCATCTCGCTCACGAGCGTACTCGCTGTCCGTCTCGTGCGGCATGAACGTCTGCCTGCCTCTCGGAGGCGGCCCTCTGGAGCAACTCGAGCAAAGCCATGGCCACCGGGCGATCGAGGACCGGGAGCGGCGGCGCGAGCAGTCTGATGTCAGCACCGTTGGAGTCGATTCGGTTTGGCGATCTCGGCGGCTTGCCCACGCCGACATCGTCCGACCCAACCCTTTCAGCAGAGTCGCAGAACGATGCCAATCACCCTCTCATGCCCGGTACAAACACTCCAACTTGACGCGCAGCGCTCCCGAAATCTGTGTCGGGAGGCCGGGAATCGGACGGCCCGGAAACTCTTGCCCCGCAACGAGTGAGAGGGTTCTCGAAAGGGTTTCCGAAACTCTGGTGAAAGGGTTCGCAACGACACTTGCTCCAGCAACCCCGTCCGGGGCGGCTGCCCCGTCGCTGCGGGGAGGTCCCGGGACGGGGTCCGCAATCCGGCGAGAGCGGCCGTCTGTGGGCCGTGAGGCTGCCCAGCGGACTCCGAGGAGGCCACGAGGACGCCACGGGCGCCCAGAGCCCATCGGTCGACCTGCAGCCGATGCCGGACAGCCACAGAACGACAGAGTCGCCGCGAAAGGATCAGCGGTACCAGAACGAAGGAGGAGACCCGATGTCAGATACGCCAACCGCATCGAAGAGACGGCGCCGAGCCGCAGGCCACGCCCCGCGTCGTCTCCAACGCGATCAGCGCAGAACCCTCTCCACCACCACACGCACGTGCAACACAATGTTGCCGGTATACGAGTGCACCCGTGAGGCGAACGCATGACGCTTGAACGAGGCTCACTCGCGAGGATCGACCGCCAGATCTTCGCCGGGCTGGATCATGCTGATGGTGTCCGGCTGGTGAGGGTTCCGCTGTCCAGGGCGGTGTGGTCGACCTGGCGCCGGTACTGCGCGGCGCTGGGACTGACGATGGGGAAGGCCGTCGCCGGCCTCATCGTCCACGAGCTCCAGACCATGGTTGGCGATGCCACTGACCGAGGTGCCGTGGTGTTTGCAGGGCGACGTGAGGAGGAACTTGCGGTTCGGGAGTCGCAGGTGATTGATCGGGAGCGGGATCTCGCGGCGACTGAGGATCGGCTCAGAGAATGGACCGAGCGGTTGGGTATGTGGGAGCGAGAGCTACAGGTGTGGGAGCGGCGTCTCGCAGCGGTGCCAGAGCAGACGGTCACCACCCAGGTGGTCGGCAGGAAGGTCGGCCGCAACGAGCGGTGCCCCTGCGGTTCGGGTCTCAAGTACAAGCACTGCCACGGACACCCGGACAGGTTGCGCGGCTTCGGATAAGGATGCTGTCAGGCCTCGAAGCCAAGAGCAGACAGGTATTGGCGCACGACCGCGACGGCCTGATTGCGGAGCCGTGCCGCGGCGTCTTCGCCGTCGGGGCTCGTGAGGAACTTCGCATAGGCGGCGGGACCGTCGTGGTCGGGCGACGCGAAGCGTTCCGCCAGGAGACGGAGAGCTTTGGTCACCTGTGCGTCTTCGAAGATGCCCGATTGTCGAGAGGCCTCTGCTGCACCGGCTGGGCCGCCGGGGTAGTTGGCGAGTGTGAACACGAGGTCGTAGGAGTCTTTGTTGTCGTGCCGGTCTTGGAAGGCGAAGATCTTCAGGACGGTGTAGGTGAGGACGCCGGCGACTCGCAGCGTGATCTTGGAGCGTCCGCCGGCGTCGAGCCGTTCGGCTTCTAAGGCGTGTTCGGTGTAGTCCCGGGTGACGAGTTGTGCCCCAGGCACGTTGAAGGCACCGATCTTCGATCCTGTGCCTTCCTTTGGTCGGAAGATGGATCCTGGCGGTGTCTGGTCGGTTTCGCAGAGGAACTCGACTTTCACGGTCGCGCCGTTGACGGTTCTCGTCCACTGGAAGCTGTGTTCGCCGGGGGCGAACCCGGATTTCTTGAGGTTCGTTTGGAGCGTCTCGTACGTTTCCGGCGCGTCGTGGTCGATGGCGAGGCCGATGACGAGGTCGACGTCGGTCGTTCCGACGTGGGGGCTCACGCCCTCAGGGAGTGCACCGACGATGTAGCGGGGTGCGAGTCCTCCGACGAGGTAGATGCGGTCGCTCCACGGCCCGATGTCGCCGATCAGCGTGACCAGGGTCCGTTCGCACAGGGCGGTGAGTTCGGTGTTGTAGTCGCTGTGGTGGTCTCGGTTCATCAGAATCCGATGACCTGTTCACGAAGGTGCTCTGCTTGGGTTGCTCCGCGTCGTGGATCCTGCCTCAGGTCGTGATAGAGCCGGAAGAGGTTCGTGACCCAGATTCCATCGACGCGGGTACGGAAGGCGAGGGGAGCGTTGTCCCGTTCTTGAAGGAACACGACGTTGTGGCCATCGGTCACCCGAGTTGTGGCCGGCGCATCGAAGAGGTCGGACTCGGGCGTTGCTGCGTCGATCCAAAGCTCCGCTATCGGTACGGAAGTGGCAAACGGTGCCACGACACTCGCTGCAGCCGCACCCGTGAACGCATGTTCCACACCGGCGGTGTCGAGTCTTGCACCGAGCTCTTCGACGAGTTGGCGGGGTGTTTGCGCCAGGTGGTAGGCGAACGTCTTCACCGGCCTGTCGGCTTGTTCTTCATCCCATAGATCCAGCAACGCGGCAGGATCGGCGAGTCGGCGAGTTCGCTTGGGACCCGTACCGGCGGCGGCGAGGATTCCCGCACTCTCGAGCCGTGTCACGACGCGGTGGACGAGACCCACGGACACGTGAGTCGCTTCAACCAGGTCCTTGACGTGCCAGCTCCGATCAGGATCAAGGAGGAGTGCCTGGGCAACCAGACCAGACTTGCCAGAGAGTGTCGATCGTGCCCGTGTTGGGGCGGGCTTTTTGGTTCCGGTGAGGCGAAGGATCAGCCCTGGGAGCTCCAGGCGCGCGTTCCCGAGGCCGTCCACATAGGCAACATCCTCTCTCGCCAAGACCTCCCGTGCGGCTGTGGTCGTCTCACCGGCCACGAGCAGGAGAGGGGCGTCGGGCTCATCGCCTGCAATGCGAACGATGTTGTGGGCGACGGCGACATCGACACGACGCTTGAACTCGATGGCAAGACGGAACTCGTTGCCGCCATGTTCGACGACAGCGTCCGGCCGATGCCCGGGAGTACGGGTCGGCTCTACGGACACATCGAGATCGGGAATGGCGCGAAGAATTCTCAGCGCCTCCGCGCCCACCCCTTGACCAACCCTCAATGTCACAGCATTCTTCACAGTAGGTGTGAATATAGCAGCACGAGTGAATATCAGGCGTTGAGGTTCTCGCCGACGTGCCGGTGCCCGCCAAGTAGCATCCAGCGAGATGGCTGAGGTGTGGAGAGTCTTCGGAAACCTGATGCCGCTGTTCGCTCTTCGGTCCTGATCAGCGCCATCGTGGCCGGTCGTGGTGTGAGCCGGGCTCGTCGCATCGGAGAAACTGCCGGTCCCGCCGTCGCGACAGGTGTAGCTCGTGTTTGGGTCGTAGCCGGGGCGATCGCCGTCGGCATCATCACCTTGACCCCGGTTGGGAGGCCCCGACGTCGCAACCGGAGTCAACCTCGTGCCACTACGGTCCCTCATCGGTCTTAGCACGACATCGGTGGACGCCTCCGTGGCGATTCGCAACATCGCCGGCAACCTGGTGCTCTTCGTGCCGATCGGAATCGCGCTCGGTGTGGCGTTTCGCGGGCGTCCCAGGCCTCTGGTGGCGGCAACCGGACTCCTGATATCGCTGGCGATCGAGATCTCCCAGTATGTATTCGCCGTGGGCCGGGTTGTCGACATCGACGACGTCGTCTTGAACGTTGCGGGAACATGGCTCGGTGCCGCCGGGGTCCTCACCCTTCTCGCGGCGCTTCGCTCCTCGGATCGATCAAGAGTCGGGGACGGGGCTGCCGACCCGCCGTAGCGCCGATGTGGCAGTTGCGTCCACGGCCATCGGTCAAGCTGTGGACGGCGGTGGGCGTGTCCGTGATCTCAAGGCTGATCGGCGCCCGCATGGTTCCTTGAGGGCAGCCCATGACGTGCTGGGCGGAATGTTGGAGGCGATCAGCACCTTCGGGGCGGCCCCTTGGAAAGTGGTGCGGGATCAGCAGGGTCATGTCGACCGGATCTGGCAGGGCAGGCATGCGTTGACCCCCCAGTTCGAGTCCTTCCGAGGCACCTTGGGGATGCGGGCGGTTCTGGCGCGCCCCGGAGCGCGTCGAATCAGTCTTGGTCGCCGAATTCGATGGATGCTTCCCCGCGTCCACTTCGGCGAAACGGTCGAATGTGACTGCAGTAGCGGCCATCCACATCAGACCAGCCCCGAGGCATATTGCCGCGTCGGCGCCGACCGACGCGATCGCCTCGCGGCCTGCAGACAAGCTACGTCCGTCGTTCATGTCATGCGGCACGATCGCGAATCCGCGCGACCTTTCGTCGTTTCCGTACACATACAAGAGTGGGTACCCAATCACCTTCGAGGGAGACCGCAATGATCCGGGTCAACAGAATCGCGACGGCTCTCGGGGCGTTGGTAATCGCAAGTGTCGTCGGTACGGGCACTGCGGCCATCGCCCTGAGCGGCTTCCAGCACACCGTCGGAACGAACTGGCACGGCCACAGTGTGCCGCAAGGGGGCGGCACCCATGTTTGGACTGACCACGATGGCGGGACGAAGCACGCGAGCGCCGATGTATTCCCGACGAGCGATTCTGTCTGTCGATAACCAGCACCGTCAAGCACGTCCACTGCACCACCGCCGTGGGTGTCAGCCAGATCTGGGGTCACCACACCGGGCCCGACATCACCGATCATCACAACAGCTAGGAGAGTGAGACGATCATGAGAAAGCGAGTAGGAATCGGCCAGCAACCGAGACGGATCGTCATCCTGTCAGTTTTCGTTGGTCTCGCGATAGGCGTCGTATGGTCCGGCGTTGTCATGGCCTCATCGGCACAACCAAGTGATGAGGGGGTCAACGTCGATCTTGCCACCGTAGAGACAGTCGGTGTCGGTACGGATGCCCAGGGCGTCGTCTGGACTCTTGTCGGCTACCGATCCGATGCTGGAGGATGCGTCGATCTCGAGGGGGAGCTCAATGGAGAGCGGGTTTCCTTCGGCGGATGCGACCCGGACCCTGATGCGCTGCGTTCGCCGAGCGTTGGTGGTGTTGTCGTAGGCGGGGAACGCCTGGCGGTCGCCTTCGGCATGCTTCCAAGCTCCGGGGTCAAGGTGCGGGCAGTCCTCACCGACGGGACAACGGTTGATGCCCAGGTCGCATCCGGAGCCTGGGTCGTGTCGATTCCAACGCAAGACATCGAAGCGGCCCTCTTCGAGGGCTTCGACGTCCTTGATGCTCGGGGCGCGGTGGTCGAGTCTGTGGTAGTGGACTCGCTGCTTTCCAGCGGCACGGCGACGGACGACCACGGCTCGTGACGGAACGATGAGACGCCGGAGGTATCGTCGGGAATCGGGCGTCGCTCGATAGCCCTGCGCACCGGGCTCGGGAAACTATCGAGCTGGGAAACGACTCGGGGCCGCCCGTGCCAACTCGGCTGGGTAGCTGGCAAGCGGTCGACGATACCCTGCATGACGAATCGGGACGGTTGAATGACCACCAGGAGGGACCGGAGACTTCGATGGAACGGCAGGAAACGGCGCCGCTTCGACGAGGTGTATGCCGCTTCCTTCTCCCTGATCTATGCCTATTGTTTCCGGCGCACCCGCACGCGTGAGGATACAGAAGACGCCGTTGCCGAGACTTTCCTGGTGGCCTGGCGTCGCTTCCACGAGCTCGCCTCTGCCGATCATCCGACCGCGTGGCTCTACGCGGTTGCGCGTCGGGTGCTGGCCAACCAGCGGAAACTGTCGGAGCGGAGAGATCGCACCACGCAACGCGCTTGGGCGCTCACTCCATCGATGGCGCTCGACGATCCCGCGCAGGAAGCCTTGCACGCGCTGAAGCTCGAACGCGTTCTCGAGGCGATGATCGAGCTTTCCGCAACCGATCGGGAACTACTCACGCTCGCGGCGTTTGAGCAGCTCTCGTATTCCGAGATCGCAGGCGTCCTCGATATCCCGATCGAGACGACCAAGTCTCGCCTCTATCGGGCGAGACAGCGGCTGCAGGATCGATTCGAGCGGCTGGAGTCGCCGACGGGGCAACCGACCGTCCTGGAAGGAGATGGGCCGCATGTCTGATCCCAGCGTCTTCGATCTGCTGCGCGAGCTCGACCCAGCTCGCAGTGGCGAGATCCCCGGAGCCGACAGCGTCGTCGCCCGAAGAATTCGGGGCCGTATCGACACGGAAGTCGGGAGTCAACCTCGGCGCAAGCCAGTTCGCGTCGTTGCCGTTGTGAGTGTTGTGCTGCTCCTGATGGCTGGCACGGCGATCGCTGCAACGATGATCGCCGAGCGGTCCGCAGTCCTGCAATCTGAAGGCCGAGGTCTTCAGGAAGGTTCCGAGCGGCAGGTGCGCAGCATCACGATGGACGATGCGACGTGGAGCGTCGTCCGCTACACGACGACGGACGGCTACACCTGCGTCGACTCGGATCTCACGGTAGGAGGGACCTTCCGGGGCACTATCGGCGGCTGCCAGCCGGGTTCTACCGAGGAGGTGATCAGTGCGGGCGTCGGAGGGGTCTGGGACGGTGAATCACTGCGCGTACTCTTGACGGGAAGCGCTGTTTCGACAGTGGCTCGGGTGTCGGCGACGGACGACCTTGGGCGCGTGCTCATCGATCAGCCCGTCGACGGGATCTGGCTGGTCGCTCCGTCCCCAGGTGCCTCCTCCTGGGTCGTGGAAGCCTTTGACGTGAGCGGCAACCGAATCGGTCGGATCGACATTGAGTTCGAACCGTAGTTCGGTGCGTGCCCCGGCACAGTGCCCGTGAGAACGAGAAACGGAACCGATGTTCCAGCGTTTCCAGGTCCGTCCAACTGCCAGCGATCGTGTCACTGAATCCAGAACGAAGTCACCAGCGCAGCTGCCTGTGTAGTCCGCGACCGGAGCGCTTCTCCGACACTCGACGACACGCGGCCGGGATCCGACGACGACCCGGCCGTTTCGGCGGTCGGTGATGTCGATCCCCGTCCGGGCGTAGACCCTGGCCTTGGCTCGGTCAGCTCGATCGAGATCCGTGGCGAGGTCGCCGAACAGTTTGACCGCTGGTGCTTCAGAGGACAACAGATCGGCCCAGAAGCTCTGCTGATTGAAGATCTGATGCGGCTCCACCAACGACGCGCGCGCCTGGGCTTCGGTACGCGCCCTGTTCGTGAGGAACGTCGCCCCGCTCTCCCGAGCGAAGTCGAGATCGAGTTGTTTGCCGATCAGACGTGGTTCTGTTCCCGGCCTACCCGATGGGTTGCCGACGGGGTAGCCCTTGTTCTGCCGCCACATCGCATGGTGGTGACGCACCTTGCTGCGGAACTCGGTTAGCTCCGGATCGCCACCAACCCGATCGTGGTCCAGCCAGCAGGGTTCGCCCTCGAGCTGCTCTCGTGGGACCGCATCAGCAGTTGGCCGATTGTAGGAGCGAGCGTCGGGGCACGCCCTAGCAACGCTGCGGGTCAGGCCGCCAATCGCTCGGTATCGGCACTTCCAGGATCGGCCTGATCGAGACCCCTTCCTTCAACTCACCTCGTGAGGTATGCTGACATATCATGAAGCGAACTACGGTCAAGTTGCCCGATGAGCTCGACGCCAAGCTGCGCCACGAGGCTGAACGGCGTGGAATCACCGTCTCTGAACTCACCCGCGAGGCAATCGAGGACCACCTCGGCGGTCACGGCCGTCGTCTTCGCGCTGCCGGAGCGGGCCGCAGCGGGCGTGACGACATCTCCGAGCGGATCGAAGAGATTCTCGCAGCCGAGGTGACGCGATAGCCCTTCTCGTCGACGCGGGACCGCTGTATGCCTACGTCGATGCCGACGACCGCCACCACGTGGAATCGCTCGAGCTGTTGCTGCACCATCCGGGTCCATTGATCGTTCCCGTGCTCGTGATCACCGAGGTGGCCCACCTCATCGGAGCACGGCTTGGCGTCGACGCCGAGGTTCGCTTCCTGGGCGATCTGGCAGCGGGTGAGTTCGCCATTGAGGCAGTCATGGCGGGTGACTGGCTCCGCATCGCCGAACTGGTCAGTCGGTATCGGGACCTGCCGCTGGGGACCGTCGACGGTTCAGTCGTGGCAACGGCCGAACGCCTCCGAGTCACCAAGATCGCCACGCTCGACCGCCGGCACTTCTCCATCGTTCGCCCCGCCCACACCGACGCATTCGAACTCGTACCTTGAGATCTGCAACCGCGCCGATCACTGGCGTACGAATGGTCGATGCAGCGGTCAAACCTCGAAGACAGTCACCAGCGCTGCCACCCGTGTAGTCCGCGACCGGAACGCTTCTCCGACACTCGACTCGACGACACGCGGCCGGGATCCGACGACGACCCGGCCGTTTCGGCGGTCGGTGATGTCGATCCCCGTCCGGGCGTAGCGTGCCGTCGTACGTCGACGACGCCTGGAGGCGGGAGCTCGATCTGCTGGGCTCAGCCTCGCGCCGCCGCCCAGTAGGCGCCGAGGCGGCTGAGCATGACGCCGGTCGGTTCGGCGAAGACGATCGTCCCCTGATCCGCGGCGAGGGTCTCGAGCCGTCTCCGGTCATCGTCGGCGACGGCCCGAAGGAGCCGACGGTCCGGATCCGGCAATCCCTCGACGGCGGGAAGGACCTCGAGGAGATGAGCCCGGTCGTGGGCGCGGCCGAGGACGTGCCCGAGGTCGTGGAAGGCCCCCTCCTGGGCTGCCATCAGTGGCGGCCACAGCGAACGGAGCGTCTCGAACGCCGTCCGGAGGTCCTTGACGCGTTTGCGCCACTCGTGGAACGAGTCGGCGTCGCCGAGCCCGCGCCTGGCTCGGCGTCCACGCCGGTAGAGCCGGGCGAGGCCCGGCGTGATCACCGCCCAGTCGTCGTCGAGGTGTTCCAGGATCCGAACGTCGTTGCGGAGCGTCTCCAGGCTCGCTGTCGCATCGATGTCGTTCTCTCCGCGACCGGCGGTGTCGAGGGCACGTCCCCAGCGGACGAGGACCTCGGAAGCGATCCCGTAGCGCGCGGCGAGCTCGCGGATCGTCGATGCCCGGACGGTGGCGTCGCGGGCGGAGGCGACGCTCCGGGCGACCTCCCTGGCCGGGCGGAGCAGCCGCTGCCGCTCGTCGGGCGTCAGGCCCGCCCGGACGAGACGGACCCGGGCTCGGAACCGCTTCAAGGCCTTACGAGCCTCGTGGATGCCTTCGTCGCCCGCCGGTGGGGTGATACCTGCGCGAGCCGTCTCGAGGTCGGCGATCTGCAGACGGACGAGCCCGAGCCCCAGCGGTTCGGCGGGGTGCAGGGAGCGGTCGACGGTCAGCGGGACGACGATCGGCGGAACCTCCGCCCCGTCCGGTCGTGCCTCCTCGGGCCGTCGTGAGGTCATGTCACAAGAGCGTATCGAAGACGGCCACGGCCCGTTCCCAGTGCGTCGTCGTGGGGTTGACGAGGCCCGGGTCGAGGATGCGGAAGGTCCTCGCCAACGCCACGGTGAGGCCGCCGAGGAGGTGGGGGAGCAGCTCGTCGACGTCGGCGCCGTAGGTCATCTCGAGGGGCGGATGGACCGCGAGTCGCTCCAGAATGGGATCGAGGGCCAGCTCCTCGTCGAGCTCGTCGAAGTCGTGGATGGATCGTCGCAGACCGGCGGTGACGGGAAGATCGTGGGCGAGGATGATGTCCCGCCCGTTGGCCTTGGCCGTCGCCTTGGCGACCACGAGCAGGTCGTAGAGCTTCTTGCCGAGGAGATCACCCAGCCGCTTCAGGTCGTCCTTGTCGACGTCGAGGGACGCGCTCTTCCGGAAGAGCGACTCGAAGCGGGCAACGGCCATGATCGGGGTCACGGTGGCTCTCCTCCTCGGTCGCGGGCTGCGGAACCCAGGCTAGCGAGGGGCGTGGGCGCATCGGCTGGAGCGTCCCCCGGTCGTGGCCGATCCGGCGTATCCTTGAACCCTCTCGATATGGCGGTCACGACATGCTGCACCTGACGATCTCCGGCGACGTGTTCTTGAAGTCGCGGCGGACCCAGCCGCGGATGATCGGCCGCGTCGTCGACAACGTGCGGGCGGCCTTGGCGGGAACGGACCTCGCACCTCGGCGGGTCGCCAATCACCGGTTCTCGATCGACACCGACGACGGGGCGATCGCCGATCGTCTGGCCCGGGTCTTCGGGATCTCCTCGGTCGACACCGTGGTCGTCGTGCCCGCCGACGACCTCGATCGACTCGCCGCCGCCGTTGCCGAGCTCAACGCCGATCGGGTCGCGGGCCGCACGTTCGCGGTGCGCCCCAAGCGGACCGGAGACCACGACTGGCGCTCCCACGACCTGGCGGTGAAGGTCGGCGACCTGCTTCGTGCCGCCGGCGGCACCGTCGATCTGGAGCGACCGGACGAGACCGTGGGGGTGCGGATCGTCGACGAGGAGGCGTACGTCGTGGTCGAGCACCGGCGAGGAGCCGGCGGCCTTCCGATCGGCACGCAGGGTCCGGTGCTCGGACTCGTGTCGGGAGGTTTCGACTCGATCGTGGCGCTGTGGATGATGATGTCGCGGGGCACCGAACCCGAACTGGTTCACTTCACCTTGAACTGTGCCCAGTCGGACCATGCGCTGGCGGTGTCCCATGCGATGTGGGAGCGGTGGGGCTTCGGGTCCGATCCGCTGGTCCACGTGGTGGAGTTCCAGGAGGTCAAGGAGGCGCTTCTCGCCGACGTGGACCGCCGGTTGCGGCAGGTCGCGTTGAAGGTCCTCATGGTGCAGGCGGCCGAACGGATCGCCGTCGAACGCAAGATCGAGGCCCTCGTCACCGGCGATGCGTTGGGGCAGGTCTCCTCCCAGACGCTCCCGCACCTCGCCGCCATCTCCCGCTCGGTGCAGATCCCCATCTTGCGCCCGCTCGTCGGCATGCCGAAGGAGGCGATCATCGACCTGGCTCGACGTGTCGGCACCGCCGAGATCTCGGCCAGGGCCCGCGAGGTGTGCGACCTCTCCGGTGGCGGGACGGTCGCGACGGCCGCTCGAACCTCGGCGGTGCACCGGGCCGCGGACCTGGTTCCCGAGGCGCTCATGGCCGACGCGGTGGAGACGAGGAAGACCTTCCGTCTCGCCGACTGGGTTCCCGGGACGGTCCTGTCGGGCTGATCGCGGCGTCAGGGCCGGCAGCTCCACGGCCCCCAGATGCCCTGGGGATGGTGGGTCCTGCGGGAGAACTCCACGAGCCAGGCCGCTGCCGCGATGGAGGCCTCGGGGTCGGTCCGGTCGGCGCCTTCCAATCCGGCTCGGGGTTCGAGCCACCGCCACGTCGAGACGATGAACTGGAACAGGCCGACCGCCGACGACCGAGGCCAGGCCCGAGCCTCCGGATCCCCGCGGGACTCGCACCACATCACCCACAACGCATCGTCGACGAGGTCCTCGGGGAAGTACTCCGCGACCAGCGGTCGCCATCGCTCGACCTCGGGACCGAGCCCGAGGGTCTCGCCGGCTTCCCTCGTGACGACGGTGACCCGTTCGTGGGCGGCGATGATCCGACGATCCAGCGCATCGAGGCGGACCCGGAGGTCGCGCAGGTCACCGGCGAGACGGGCGACGGCGGCCGAGGCCGATCGAAAGGCGGTGTCGGCGCCGTCGGCGCGGTCGGTGAGCGCATCGGCCGTGCCGGCCCGCTCGGTGAGGGCGATCTCGGTGTAGACGGCGGCGGCCGGTGCGTCGGGGATGCCACCGGCGGCGAGGACGGCGGTCCAGGGATCGAGGAACCGTCCGGGATCGACGGCGGCGAGCGCCGCGATGCGGTCACGCTCGTCGGACGCCCGTTCGGTGGCTCGTACGGTCTCGTTGCGTCGCCTGGCGAGTCGATGCGCGAGGAGCTCGGCGGCGGCGAGCTCCTCGGCGAGACGCAGCTCCTCGGAGGCCAGATCGAGACGTTCCCGTTCGAGGTCGTCGAGCTGCTGTTGGAGCGGGGTGATGTCGGCCTGGGTGGCGGCGTACGCGAGCGGGGTCAGGCTCCCGACGACCGCCAGGATCAGGAGCCACACGACCAGTCGATGCCGCGTCCTGGCAGCCGCGGCGGGCTCGGGCTCGGGCTCGGCCATGACGTCGGACTCGGGAGGGAGGAAGCCCGCGGTGAGGTCCGCGAGGTCCGCGAGGTCCGCGGTGGGCCGGCGATCTGTGGTCGGAACCATCACGGGCGATGGAACGTCGAGGTCGAGGTCGACGAGGGTTCCGGCCAGCTTGGCGGCGGTCGAGACGGGCGGGGCGGCGAACCGGTGGTGACCGGCGGGCCAGTGCGCCTGCCAGGGGGAGGTCGGGTCGTCCAGGAGGGTGCCGAAGAAGCTGCCGCCGTGCACGGGCGAATGGACCGGATGTTCCGCCGGCCTTCGACAGATCTCACAACGGAGGTACACCGATGCCGCGTCGTCGACGGGCTCGGGTGTCCGTTCCCTTCGCACTGGATCCTCCCGGGCGTCCACCGTGGGGTGGAGAGATGATCATCGGCACCCTCGGTGCGATCCCTGAGAGGAAAAGCTGCCGGAGGACGAGGATCAGCCGGACCGGTACCAGGACAGGTCGGTGTTGCCTCCGCTGATCACGACGCCGACCGATGCGCCGCGGAAGCGCTCGCCGGCTCCCATCACGGCGGCGAGCCCGGTCGCCCCGGACGGCTCGACGACGAGCTTCATCCGCTCGAGGTGGAGGGTCGCCGCGGTTCGGATCGCCTCCTCGTCGACGGTGATGATCTCGGTCCCGGCCGCCGCCAGGATGTCGAACGGGAGGGCGCCGATGCCGGTCAGCAGCCCGTCGGCGAGCGTGTCGGGCCGAGGGACGGCGGGCTGGCGGACGCCGGTGGCCAGGGAGCGAGCGGCGTCGTCGACCGCTTCCGGCTCGGCGCCGATCACCGTCGTCGCCGGGGCGGAGCCCGTCGCCGCGACCACCGTCCCCGAGAGCAGGCCGCCACCGCCGATGGGGGTGATGAGGACGTCGAGGGCGGGGACCTGTTCCAGGAACTCGAGGGCCGCGGTGCCTTGACCGGCGATCACCATGGGGTCGTCGAAGGGATGGACGAACACGGCGCCGGTCTCGGCGGCGACTGCCGACGCGACCTGGTCGCGTTCGGCGTGGGCGCAGAAGACGACCTCGGCGCCGTACCCGCGCACGGCGTCGACCTTCACCTGCGGGGCGTGGTCGGGCATGACCACCCAGCATCGGACGCCTCGGATGGCTGCTGCGTAGGCGAGGGCCTGACCGTGGTTGCCCGACGAGTGGGTGACGACGCCGCGGGCGACGTCGGTGTCGCCCATGCCCAGGACCGCGTTGAGCGCGCCCCTGGCCTTGAACGCACCGACCTTCTGGAGGTTCTCGCTCTTGAACATGACCCTGGCGCCGGTGATCCGGTCGATGGTGGCGCTGGTCATCACCGGCGTGCGATGGATGCGAGGGGAGATCCTCCGGGCGGCGAGCCGGACGTCGTCGATCGTGACGGGATCCCCCGTCGTTGCGGGTTGGGACGACTCGACCATGGAGCGGCAGGCTACACGGCAGGCGGCGCGGTACGGTGGTTCCATGGCTGTAGGCACGAGACGGCTTCGCTTCGACCGCTCCCTCCCGGCTCCGGCCGCCGACGTGTGGAAGCGGCTGGTCGATCTCGACGGGTACGGGTCGTGGAACCCGTGGATCGTCGAGGCCCGCGGCGACGTCGCGGTGGGAGCCAGGCTGCGGCTCCGGTACGCGATGGCGTCGGGGAGCCGACCCCGAGCCCGCGGGACCGTGACCGAGGTCGTCGACGGACGGGTGGTGGCCTGGCGGCAGCGGGCCGGCGTGAGGGGCGTCTTCGACGTCACGCATCGCTTCGAGGTGGTCCCGAGTTCGCGGCGGACCTGCCGGCTCCGGTACACCATCGACGTCGGCGGGATCGCCACCGCGGCGGTGTGGGGGTTCGTATCGGGTGACATGGAGACCGGAGCGGGGGCGCTGGTCGACGCCCTCGGCGACGTGGTCGGAGGCCGCCGGTGACCGAGAGTGCGGGCGTGTTGCTGTACCGGCGGAAGGGGGAGGGGATCGAGGTCCTCGTCGCCCATCCGGGAGGGCCGTTCTGGCGGGGAAAGGAGGCGGGCGCGTGGAGCATCCCGAAGGGGGAGCTCGCCGACGGGGAGGACCCGCGGTCGGCCGCGGTACGGGAGTTCGCCGAAGAGACGGGATATCGCATCGACCCGAGCGACCTGGAGGATCTGGGCACCGTCGTGCAGCGGAACGGGAAGATCGTGCACGCGTTCGCCGCGGAGGGGGATCTCGATCCGGGCGCGGTGTCGTCGAACACGTTCACCATCGAATGGCCTCCTCGTTCGGGCCGGTTCGTCGCCTTCCCGGAGATCGACGAGGTGAGGTGGGTGCCGCCGGAGGAGGCCGAGCGGCTCCTGAACCCGGCCCAGGTGCCGTTGGTGCGGCGGCTCCTGGCCTCCATTGACCACACTGAGTAGTTATCGTACACTGAGCGTGGTTGCCGACCAGGAGTGCCGATGGACGACCTCGCCCAGCGTATCGCCACGAAGACCTTCGAACTGAGCCGTCGCGGCTACGACACCGCCGAGGTCGACGCCTTCCTGGCCGAACTCGACGAAGCCGTCGCCGCCATGGCCGAATCCCTCCGCCAGGAGCGCCTTCACGCCGCCGACCTGCAACGGCGGCTCGCCTTCCACGGCGAGGCGTCCGACGACGTCGAGTCCGCCTACCTGGCCGCTGCCGAGGCCAAGCAGAAGA
>JALVQZ010000006.1 GCA_027036355.1 Acidimicrobiia bacterium
GGGCAACGACCGAGAGGAAGGGAACGATCATGACCAACACACCGAACCCCGACACCCGACCCGCCCGCGGGCGGCTCGGCACGCGGCGGTCGCGACTCGCCGTTGCGATCGCCGGCATGCTCGCCGTCGCCACGATCGGCGCGGCGAGCGGCGTCGCCGCCGCCCGCACCGTCGCGGTACCGCCGTCCGAGGCCGGCCGGCATCGGACGGGGCCCGACCTCGGTGATCTGACCCTCGATCGCCTCGGCGACCGGCTCGCCGAACTCGGGCTGGTCCTCGAGATCGTCCCCGCCGGCGGCGAGCGTCCCGGCGACGACGCCGCCGACGCGGCGGGACCGTGGGACGACGGATGGGACGACGAAGGATGGGGCGACGAACCGGCGCCGCTGGGGATCTTCACGGTCGACGGCGATCGACTGGAGGCCGCGACGAACGTCCGGTCCGGGGTATCGGCCGAAGCCGAAGCGATCTGGGGTCGGTTCACCGAGCTGATCCCCGCCGACCAGCGCCGGATGGTCGCCCGCTTCGAGCTGCTGGCCCGCAACGTCGAGGGAGCGTACGTCGCTCCGGTCGACGAGGACCCGACGACCTGGGTGCTCGGCGTGGCGCGGGGTCTGGGGGACGACCTCGACGCGGTGCTCATCCACGAGTTCGGTCATCTGCTGACCCTCCAGGCATCGCAGGTCCCGCCGGATCCCGACGCCGTCGTCTGCACCACGTACTTCACGGGGGAGGGCTGTGCCTTGTCGACAAGCACGATGAACCGGTTCGTCGAGCGGTTCTGGCCGGCCGAGATGCGGGACGAGGCCGCGAGGATCGAGGAACTCGGGGACTGGGACGCCGCCGAAGCGTTCCTCCAGCGTCACCGCGACGAGTTCGTCACCGAGTACGCGTCGACGAACCCGGGGGAGGACCTGGCCGAGACCTTCGCCGTGTTCGTGCTCGAAGATCGGCCCGACGGCGCCACGGTCGCCGACGAGAAGATCCGGTTCCTCTGGGACGACCCGGCCATGGTCGAGCTCCGCAGCCAGATCCGCGACCGGGGCGGTCTCGGATGAGGCGCCGGAAGGATCGATGGTCCGCTCGTCGGGCTGGACGGTCGCCGCTCAGCCGCCCGGCAGGGTGCCCGCATCGGAGATGGCGAGGGTGCGCCCGTCGGGGCCGATCGCGGTGACGGTCCAGGTCATCGGCTCGAAGACGGAGGCGAGGAGGCCGTCGTCGGTCTCGGCGCCGCCGAAGGGCACCGTGGTCTCGGTCCCGAGCCAGCCCCAGTACGGAGCGCCGTCGGCGTCGAGCACGACGACCCGGTACCGGTCGGCGCCCTCCACCGGTCTCCAGGCGAGGACGGGACGGATCCCGGGGGGCGCCGGATCGACGAGCTCCACGGTCCCGAGGTCGGCCAACGATCGCAGGTCGCCATCGGCAGGTGCGGCCGTCGTCGTGGTGGCCGTGGCGGGTGGGGCCGGGGCGGTCGTCGTGGTGGCCGGTGCCCCGGCGCTCGTCGTCGGCGACGACGACGACCCCGAGCAGGCGGCGGCCGCGAGGACGAGGACGGCGAGGAGCGGGCGGAGGGAGCGGAGCGTCTTCGTCATCATCGATCCAGCAGGGCGGCGAGGACCTGGTCTTCGAGGGAGCGGTAGCCGAGGGCCTGGGTGACGGCGCCGAGGTCGAAGAGGGCGCCGTAGTCGCCGGAGGCGATCGCCTCGTCGATCCGCCGCTGCAGCTCGGCGATGAGGTCGGCCTCGAGATCCGCGGCGGACGGATCACCCGCTCCGGAGCCGATGGCGCCGGTCTCCAGGGCCGCGGTGGCGAGGTCGGCCAGGAGGTCGAGCGGGAAGTTCGGGTCGGCGATGGCGGCGGCGAGGATGCGGGCGATGATCGAAGCCCCGATGGCGGAATGCTCGGTGGAGAAGGGGCTGCAGGCGTCCGAGCGGGAGACCGATGCCGCCAGATCGACGGCCCGGGAGGCGAGGTTGGCGAGGTCCGTCGGGTCCGGGGTTCCGCCCGAGGCGAGGAGCAGTTCGAGCTCCTGGAGGTCCTCGACGAGGGCGTCGACCTCGTCCCGGAACTCCGGGAGGTCGGTGACCGAGTCGCTCCGCCATGCCAGCCAGTCGGCGTCGACCGTCACCCCGTTGACGCCGATCCCGTAGCCGGCGACCTGCTCGCAGGTCGCCCAGGCGATCGGCATCGGGGCGGGGATGTCCATGGGGAACGTTCCGGCCGACGTGGAGATGGTGCCGTCGACGATCACCGGATCGGTGGCGGGACCGCGGAGGAACGCCTGGACCGAGGCGCCGCCCCTGTCGGTGACCGCCGTCCACGCGATCGTGCCGTCGAGGGCGGCGCCGTCGCTCGTGACCTCGAAGATACCGTTCCCGACCGCCGTGTCCCCGTAGCCCGAGGCGGCGAAGATCAGGTCGCCGGCCCACCGCCCTTCGGGGAAGGCGCGGCCGGCGGCGAAAGCCCCCGACGTCGCCAGCAGGCTCACGGCGACGCCGACGGCGAGGATGCCTCGTCGGATGCGTCGATGCACGATCTCCCCCTTCCTGGTCCGGAGCGAGATTAGCAGTGGTTCCGCGGAGACAGAGTGAACTACGGTCGTCCGAGGGCGGGTCCACGGCCGTCGACGTTCGGTCCGTTCGCCCGGCGTGTTCCGGGCAGGCAAGATGAGGCCATGGAGGTGCCGTCGATCGTCGTCAGGCGGGTCAGCTCTGCCGATGTCGCGGCGTTCCGGCAGCTGCGCCTGCGAGCCCTCCGGGAGGATCCGCAGGCGTTCGCGTCGACCGAGGAGCGGGAGGCAGCCGAGCCGCCGTCGGTGTGGCGGCAACGGGTCGACCGTGCCGCGTCCGGCGACGACGCGTTCATCGCCCTGGCCGAGGCCGACGGCGCCCCGGTCGGGATGGCCGGCGGTCGTATCCGCGACGCGGGATCGCGGGAGGCCGGACTGTGGGGGATGTGGGTCGATCCGGCGTGGCGATCCCGGGGAGTCGGCCGTCTGCTCGTGCGAGCCGTGGAGGACTGGGCCGTCCGAGCCGGGGCCGAGACGTTGACCCTCTGGGTGGTTCGATCGAACGCGTCCGCGCTGGCCCTGTACCGCGCGTCCGGCTTCGTGCCGGCCGGGGCGACCCAGCCGTTGCCGTCGGATCCCTCCTTGCTCGAGGTCCAGCTCTCGAAGCGGCTGTGACCTCGGTCGGTCACCCGCCGGATGGATCGGGTCCGTCCGCAGCGAGCTGTTCGAGGATGGCGAGCCACGAGATGCCGCCACGGGTTTCGCCCAGCCGGACGGCGACCAGGTCGGAAGCCGGGTCGATGTACAGGTACTGGCCGTCCTTGCCGAGCGCCACCCTGGCGCCGGTGTCGGTCAGCCACCATTGGTAGCCGTAGTTCCGCAGCGGCGATCCGTCGTACTCTGCGGGCCACCGGCTCGTGTCGTAGGCCGGTTCGAACGACGCCTCGAGCCATGCCGACGAGATGATCCGATCCCCTGCCCACGAGCCGTCTTCGAGGACCAGCTCACCGAGTCGGGCGAGGTCGCGTGCGCTGACCGCCAGGCAGCACCACGTGCGCTCGAGCCCGCCCTCGCGGTCGGTGCTCCAGATCCCGCCGGTCTCGGCGCCGATCGGGTCCCACAGCCGCCGGTAGAAGTAGTCGGTGATGGAGGTCTCGCCGAGGGCGCGGTCGAGGACGAGCCCGAGGACGGCGTTGTCTCCCGACTTGTAGCGGAACGCCTCGTCGGGTTGGTCGTTGATCGCGAGACCGACGATGTCTCCCTCCAGGTCGTCGGTGTAGTTGAACTCGACGTGGATGCCGAAGGGGTTGTCGTCCTCGACGTACGCCAGGTTCGTGTCCATCCGCAGCAGGTCCTCGATCGTGACCGTCCCGAAACCGCCTCCGGCCAGCTCCGGGACGTAGTCGGTGACCGGGTCGTCGACGGAGGCGATGATCCCGTCGTCGATGGCGGCTCCGACGAGCAGCGAGAGCACCGACTTGGTGACCGAGAAGATCATCGACACCCGATCGGGGCCGTGCCCCGGTGCATACCATTCGTAGGCGACGGCGCCGTCGCGGACGACGACGAGGGCGAGCGATCCGGTGTCGGCCAGCAGATCGTCGATGGCCACGGTGTCGCCGTCGACGACGACCGTCGGTGGGGAGGGAAGCTCCGCAGCAGGCCAGGGGACCGGCTGGGCGCTGGGACCGAACCGACGGCCCGGATACTCGAGATGATCCCAGACGGTGGTGGTTCCATGGGTGAGGACCCGCCATACGGCGACCGGGCCGATGGCCAGCGACCAGACGGCGAGCACGGCAGCCGCGATCGCCACGAGGCCGAGGGCGACGCGGAGGGCGATCCGCCGCCACGCCGTCACGGTGCGACCATCGCGCGATGCGGGCTCATGGGAGCGACCGGCGCTCGCGCTTCGAGGTCCGATCCTGCGGAACACGGAGTGAGGTCGATGCGGTCGATGAGGGCACGATAGCGCCGGGTCCCCTCAGGCCGGGTCGAGGAGGTGGCGGGCGACGGCTTCGTCGACGGCCTGGTGGCGGGAGTCGACTCCGAGGCGGGTCAGGATCGCCGAGACGTGGTTGTCGACGGTGCGGCGAGCCACGAACAGCTCGTCGGCGATCTCCTGGTTCGTACGGCCGGCAGCGACGAGACGGAGCACCTCGCGTTGCCGGTCCGTCAGGACCCCCGCCGCCCCGTCTCCGGACTTGCGAGGACCCCGAGGGATCCCCCGCAGACCGTCGGAGCGGAGGCGATGGCGAACCAGGGCGGCCGTCCGGGTGGCCCCCAGCCCGTCGAGGAGGCGGAGCCCCTCGAACGCCGCCGCGGTCTCGTCGGATTCGACGAGCTCGAGGGCGTACTCGTAGGGCAGCCCGGCGGATCGCCACAGGTCGGCCGCGAGCCGGTGATCACCCTCGAGGGCGGCGGCGAAAGCCTCCGGGCAGCGATCGCATGGCTCCGACGGGACGCCGACCCGTTGCAGGTAGCGGGATGCCTCGGCGTGGAGACGAGGATGGCGGCATCGCTCGGCGAGATCGATCAGCTCGGCGCCGAAGCTCCGAACCCGCTCGTCGTCGCCCTGCAACCACAGGTACTCGAGCATCGTCATGCCGGCGATGTCCATCTTCTCCGTGTCGCTGGTGGTTCGCGCCGCGGACCATGCCCGCTCCACCAGATCCCATGCCCGCTCGTCGCCGCGTCGGGCGTAGATCCTTCCCAACAGCGCGTACACCGTCGAGTTGATCGCACCAGGGTCGTCGTCCTCGCTGCCGACGAGACCTTCCAGGATCTTCTCGGCCTCGTCGAAGTTGCCGGCGAGCACGTACATCCGAGCCCGTTGCACCTGGGCCCGGTAGCGGAAGTTGTCGAGCCCGTGGGTGCGGGCGAGGTGCTCCGTCTCGTCCAGGAGCTCTTCGGCGTCCTGCGGATGGCACCAGCGGAGATGCGACACGGCCGTGTTGTACACGACGACGGCGTAACGATCGATGGGGCCGTGCTCGAGCCCCAGCTCCCGCGCCCGGGCCAGGTCCTCGTAGCCGCCGATGTCGCCGCGCCCGGCCCGCACGCAGCCTCGGACCCCGAGGGCGTGGACGAGCGGTGTGGTCCAGCCATGTTCGCTTGCGAGCTGAAGCGCCAGCGCCGCCCACCGAAGTGCGGCGTCGCCCTTCCCGGTGATCATCGCGATGCCTGCCAGCCAGGCATACGAGCTGGCCAGTTCCTCGGAGGGCGGTCGGGACTCGAGGAGCCGTCGGGCCTGCTGCACGCATCGGGCGGCGCGTCCGTACTCGCCTCTGGCGGCGGCAACCAGGCCGCCTTCGACGAGCGCGGCTGCGAGCGTCCCCGGGTCCGATCCGTCCTCGAGCATCGTGATGGCCTGGTCGACGTGGAGCTGCGCTTCCGTGAGCCTGTTGACGGCGCGGCCGGCTCGAGCCGCTCGGAGATGCAGATCGACGATCTCGGAGGTGTCGAGACCGGATGTGCACTCGAGCGCGATCGATGCCAGCGTCCAGGCTTCGCGGTGGCTCGTGGGTGCAACCGCCCGCTCGAGGAGGTCCACGGCGTACCTGGTCGCGCGAGCCGCGTCGCCGGCCGCCCTGGCGACCTGCACCAGCAGGGTGGGGTCGGCGTCGACGGCGACGAGGGCATCCAAGAGCTGCTGGTTGCAGGCGAGACGCCGACCGAACGACAGGGATCCCTCGACCGCCTGGCGACCCAGCTCGTGTCGGAAGCGGATGCGGCGGCCGGCGACCTCGAGGAGCCCCGACCGTTCGGCCTCCTCCAGCGCGTCGGGGCAGTTGCCGAACAGCGCCCGAGCGAGCGCGGGATCCGCACCGTCGGGAGTGACCGAGAGGAGCTGCACCACCGCGAGCGCATCGGGGGAGAGCCGTGCCAGGCGTGCTCCCACACTGTCGCGGATCGTTGCCGGAAGGTCGCCGGACGCCGACGACAACACCTCGGACAGGTACAGCGGATTGCCGGCGGAGCCGGCCACGAGCTGGTCGACGTCGTACCCGGAGCCGGCGGCCAAGGAGGCGATCGCGTCACGGGACAGCGGGCGAAGCGGCAACCGGACCGGCGGCCGATTGGACGGTCCGCTCGTTGCCAGACGCAGCGGATGGCGGGTCGTGAGCTCCTCGTCGCGGAAGGTGATGATGAGCATGCCGTGGAGCCGGTCGATCCGGTGGATGAGGTACCGCAGCACGTCGAGGGAGGCATCGTCGATCCACTGGGCGTCCTCGATGACCACGATCGTGGGTCGGAGCGTTCCGGCGAGGAGGTCGTGGAGGGCGACGAGGAGCTCGTCCCGATCGGGTCGCAGTTCCATCTCGTTGGGGAGATGCTCGGAGGCCCTGGCCATATCCCGGAACGGCCCGAACGACCTGGGAACGATGAGGTTGTCGCACCGACCCCACAGGACGACGGCGTCGTCGGCGTCGGCCACGAACGTGCGAACCACCGCCGTCTTCCCGATCCCCGATTCGCCGACGACCAGGACGACATCGCCCTGGCCCGTCCGGGCCCGCTCGAGGGCCTCGTGCAAGGCGTCGAGTTCACGGTCGCGGTCGAGGAGCGGTCCGGACCCGACGTGCCGGACCGAGGTGCGATCCATCGAAGGGCTCGTCGCCATGGAACCTCACAGGTGTGTCGTCGCGGGTACTCCTACGTGAGCGCCCCCGACCCGGTCTGATACGTCATCTTCGATCCCCGCAGGGGCATGGCGGGCTGGGTCCTCCCATCGAGCCGTTCGAGCGCGCCTTCGCAGGTTCGGACGAGGATCCGAGCGGCTTCCGACAGTTCCCTCGTCGACAGCGGGCTCTCCTGCCGGCGCCGCCAGTGTTCGACGGCCTCCACCAGGCTAGCGCGGACGTCGTCGGGCGGCGCGTCGGGGGCCAGGCCCGCCATCGCCGCAGGGCTTCTTCCGTGGACCCCCAGAAGGCGCTCCACCATCTCATGATCCCCGCTCGGGAACGGGATGAGTCCGCGGCGATGGTCGTTCATGAGGCGGATCTCGGCGAAGGCGTGCTCGCCGGCGGCGACCCGCTCGATCTCGCGAGACAGCTCCCGCGCCTCGGGCCCTGTTGCTGCGCCGACGACCGCGTCGAGGGCGAGCAGGGCCGAGCGACCCTGCAGGATGTCCCGGCGGGCACCGAAACGCTCCAGGAGTTCGGAGCGGAGTGCGTCGACGCCGCTGCGACCGATCAACGTGTCGGCGAGGTCTCGGGCCCGAGCGCAGCGGCCGAGGCGGATCAGCGGCAGCGCCACCCGGATCCCGAAGATCCCGAACCGGTCCAGGAGATGTCGACGCTCCAGGGGAGTGAGCTTGCCCGTCGCGTGGTCGGCGATGAACCTGTCTGCCGACAGCATCAGTTCGTCGGTCTCGTTCCGCGGTTGGTTCGCGAGCGTCTCGAGGGCACGGAACTCGTCCTCGGTCAGGGTCGTCGCGGTCTCCGCCAGGAGTCCCGCCACCGGGAGCACCGTTTGACAGAGCGCCCGCAGCTTGGGGTCGAGCCGGTACCGTTCGGCGATCCGCTTCGCCGAACGCATGGCGTCGGTGCGGCCCACCCCGATCTCGTCGGCGCGGGACAGCACGCCGATCGCGTTGATCGGGTTCGCCTTGGCGACCTCGGCGTCGTGGAAGCTCTCCAGGAACGACAGGTCGGTCGCGTGGAGATGGCGCATCAGGTACACCACGGCGTCGGCATCCGTCGCGCGTTCGTCTCCCGGCGCGAGGAAGGTCATGGTCCGGGCCGACACGTCGGTGCTGATCGATTCGATGCCAGGGGTGTCGATGAGGGTCATGTCGGCCAGCCTGCTCGTCGGCCACTCGATGACCATCCGGTCGATCTCTGCGGCCGGGACGCCGCCGAGGTCGACCTCGATCGCCCCGGCGTTACGGTGGAACCGAGCCTGTCTGCGGGAGCCGTCCCGGAGTTCCAAGGTGACCCGGTAGGTCGGCCCATGGCGGTACCAGGTCACGATCTTGGTGCACTCACCGGCATCGGTCGGGGCGAGCTGTTCCCCGACGAGGGCGTTGAGCAGGGTGGACTTGCCCGCCTTGACCCGGCCCGCGACCGCCACTCGCAACGGCTCGGCGAGGCGGTTCCTGATCGCTGCGAGCTCGGTCGCCGCAGGCGTCGAATCGTAGATCCGCTCCGCTTGCTCGACGAGCTGGCGCACTCGTCCGATCAGCTCGGTCATGTCGGCTTTCCTTCGGTCGATCCCTCGAGCGCGTCGATCCGTTGCCGCAGCCCGTCGAGTCGCTGGAGTTCGGCGACCACGTCGCGGAGCCGGCGGGTTCGCTGCTCGGTGTCGATCTTCATCGCGCCCTTGGCGGCTTGCAGCGATTCCGAGATCGACCGGTTCATCTCCTCGGCCCGGCCCTGGTAGTGGTCCCGGAGATGTCGCTGGACCTGCCGGAGCGTGTCGCGGGTCTCCTTGGCGATGGCGAAGGTGGCGTCGTCGATGTACTGGCGGGTCGTGATCTTGGCTTGCTGGCGGCGCATGGTCAGACGGCGGCGCTTCTCGTCGCGCACGGCCTTGGTACCCATCAGGACCCCGATGACCGCGGTCGCCGGGTTGAGCATCGCCAGGCCGGCCATGCGAGCGATCATGCCGAACATCAGGAACCCTCCGTAGGACCCGCGCATGGCGATCAGGCCCTTCCCGCCGATACTCGGGCTCTCGTCTTCGATCCGCTTGCGCGTCTCGATCGCCGCGGCGGTTTGCAGCGCATCGGTGGCGTCGGGCTCGATCCGGATGGATTCGACGCCGTCGTCGAAGTGGCCGGCCACCCGCTCGGACAGTTCGTCGGCGCGGGCCGACAGTTCGAGGTACGTCTGGGCCAGGTCATGGCTGACACGACGCTGCAGCCACTGCTCGAACTCGTCCCAGATCTCGGCGGGGTCCTGCTCATCGATCGTGGCCTCGGCCTCCCGGGTGGTCAGCCGCATGCGAGCGCGCAGGACGTGGTCGATGTCGGCGGTCAGGTCGGCGATGCCGTCGTTCAAGGTGACCTGCCATTTGGCGGCCTTGCTTCGGAGTTCCTCCGCCTTGGCCTTGGCCTGCGTGAACCGGGCGACGACGGCACTGGCGTCGTCGGGATGTTCGAGGGTCTCCTTCTCGGCGACGAACGCGGAGCGGAGCTGATCGACCGCTCCATGCAGGTCCGCGACGGCGGTTTTGATCGATCGGTTCGCATCGCCGGATGCGACCGTCGCGAGGTGTTCGGCCAGGTACGGGTAGCCCGACTCGAGGTTCAAGGCCCGGTCCTTCGACTCGATCGCCTTCCGTCGGAGCGTCGCGGAGGTGGTGAGGATCGGGACGTCCATGCCGAGCCGTTCGAGATGGGCGGCGTCGATGTCCCGGATGCGGCGCCACTCGGGATAGAAGTCGATCTTGGTGAGGACGAACGCGATGTTCGGACACGCGTCGCGGGCGGTGGCGAGGAACTCGAGTTCGGGCGCGGTCAGCTCCTGGGATGCGTCGGTGAGGAAGAGCAAGGCGTCGGCCATCGGTAGGGCGGCGACGGTCGTCGCCGTGTGCGCCGATCCGAGGCCCCCGACGCCAGGCGTGTCGATGAGGACCACACCCTGACTGAGGATGCGACGGGGCAGTCCGACCTCGACGATCCGTACCCGCCGCCGGTTGCCGGGGTTGCCCCCTTCGGCGACGTACAGGGGGAGGGCATCGAGCTCGATCGCCTCGGGGGCCGGCTCCGAGCTCGGGTCATCGGGTTCGTAGGTGACGGTCGCCCAGGGCTCCTCGGCATACCGGATGGCCGTCGGCGCCGAGGTCGCAACGTCGTCGTCGACCGGACACACCGGGGCGTTGACGAGGGCGTTGATGAGCGAGCTCTTGCCTTGCTTGAACTCGCCGACGACGAGGACCCGCACGGCGGGGTCCCGCAGCCGGTCTGCCACATGGCTGAGCCGGTAGGCCAGGTCGTCGCGTCCGTAGGCCTTGGCGGCGTCCATGGTGAGCTGGACGGTGGCGAGTGCGGTGTCGTACATGTCTCCCCCTCGGATCGGTGTGAGCGATGCCGGGGCCCCCGATCGAGGGCCCCGGCATCTCCGCCCGTCATGCCCCGGCGGCCTCGGTCATCTGTGTCATGTCGTCCATCTCGTCCATGTCGTCCACGTCCCCGATGTCTCCGACATCGAGGTCGACCGTGACGTCGAACTCGCCGTCGGCGTCGCCCTCGATCGCTCCGGCCGCCCCCGGACTGTCCTCGATCACGACGGCGTCGATCGACGCGTCGATCTCGAGATCCGCGTCGGCATCGGTGTACCCGTCGTCGCCGATGTTGACCGCCGTTCCGAAGGAGTCCTCGACGTCGACCGTGTTGGCGCCGCCGTCGCCGAACGAGGTGGCCTCCGCGGTCGAGTCCTGGATGGCCATGGCGTCCCCGCCGCCGGTGGCGACGTTGCTGTCGTAGGCGTCGACGGCGTCCCCGCCGCCGGACGCGACGGTGCTGTCGTAGGCGTCGACGAGATCCCCGTCACCGGTCTCGACGTTGCTGTGGTCGGCGTCGATGAGATCCCCGTCACCGGTCGCGACGTTGCCATCGCCGGCGTTGACGATGTTGTCCCCGCCGCCGGTCGCGACCTGGCTCTCGTCGGCCACGATGACGTCGCCGTCACCATCACCGGTGGTCACGACGCCTCCGTAGGACGCGTCGATCGCATCGCCTCCCACGGCGATCGGGCCTTCGGCGTCGTCGCCGACGTTGATCGCCGTGGCGCCGTCGCCGACGGCGTTCCCTGCCACCACCGACTGGTTGGCGATGACGCCGTCGTTGTCGCCGTTGACCAGGTTCGAGTCGTCGACATCGCCGGTCACGACCTGGCTTCCGTCGCCGATGTCGCCGACCGTGGTCGTGTCGAAGTCCTGGGTCACGTCGCCTTCCGCGATGATCGTCTGGCTCACCGAGGCGTCGACGATCGTGTCGTTGTCCTCGAAGGTGTCGTTGTCGTAGATCGTCGTCGAGTTCGTCACGTTCGAGATGTACACGATGTGCTCCACCGCGGCGTCCAGCGCCGTCTCGCCGTCGGGCGGATCCATCGGCGGAGGCGGAGGCGGCGGCGAGTGGTGCTCATGCGCCGGCGCGCCGCCCGAGGACGAACCGGAGCCGCCGCCGGACGAACCGGAGCTGCCGCCGGACGATCCGGCCGTGGCGCCTCCGGTGTCCACCGAGGCGTCGACGACGCCGATGTCGCCGGCGTTGAAGCTCTGATCGACGGTGTTGCCCCCGGTGTAGGCCTCCAACACGGAGGTCTGCTGGTTGGTGAACACGTCGCCTTCCTCGTACATGAGGCCGACGGCCTCCTTCACGTCGTATGCCGTCACGTCGTCGTACCCCTCCTCCTGGAGGCGTGCCTTGACGGTCTCGGCGTCCAGTTCCCCGTTGCTCTCCTGGAACAGTTCCACCAGGAAGTCGAAGAACTCTTGCAACATGGACATAGCGTCCCCTTTCCCCTCGGGATCGGGACGGACGATCCGCCCCGACTCGTCGCCGATCACCCTCGCCGGCGCTCTCGACATCAGGAGTACCCGATGGTGCGCCAC
This sequence comes from Acidimicrobiia bacterium, assembly GCA_027036355.1. Classification (GTDB taxonomy): domain Bacteria; phylum Actinomycetota; class Acidimicrobiia; order Spongiisociales; family UBA5794; genus JALSQW01. Next base: position 12,071 of record JALVQZ010000006.1, read on the forward strand.
CCCCGCATGAGTAGGGACTACTCATTCCGGGTTTAGGTATTTCGCGTCATGTCGCCGCGTCGTACATTCGCAAGGGCGGCGAGGGCCGGACGCCGGCCGACGAGCGAGCACCGCTCCGCCGAGGGGCGCGACAGGGGAGGAGAGCCATCATGACCTACTACCTGGGGATCGACCTGGGAACGACCTACGTCGGCGCGGCGCGGCTGCGCGACGGCCGAGCCGAGATCATCACCTTGGGGGATCGGGCGGCGGTCGTGCCGTCGGTGCTCTACTTCAAGGACGACGGCGAGGTCCTGACCGGGGGGACGGCCATCCGTCGCGGCCTGACGGATCCGGCTCGTGTCGTGCGGGAGTTCAAGCGCCGGGTGGGAGACTCCACGCCGGTGATGGTCGGCTCGTCGCCCTACTCGCCCGAGTCGCTGATGGCCGAGTTGCTCCGATGGGTCGTCGAGACGGTCACGGCCAGGGAAGGGTCGGCGCCTGCGGGCGTCGCCGTCACCCATCCGGCCAACTGGGGACCCTACAAGACCGACGTGCTGGCGCAGGCCGTCCGGATGGCGGAGGTCGGTCCGGTGACGACGCTGACCGAGCCCGAGGCCGCCGCGATCCACTATGCCTTCACCGAGCGGCTCGAACCAGGCGACGTCGTTGCCGTCTACGACCTAGGCGGAGGGACCTTCGACGCCGCTGTGCTGGCCAAGACCGCCGGCGGGTTCGAGCTGCTCGGTGATGCCGAGGGCATCGACCGGCTGGGAGGCATCGATTTCGACGAGGCGGTCTTCCAACACACGCTTCGTTGGGTGGGGTCGTCGATCCAGGAGCTCGATGCCGACGATCCGAACACCTTGCAGGCCGTCGCCCGGCTCCGGGAGGAGTGCGTGGCCGCCAAGGAGGAGCTGTCGCGGGACACCGACGTGTCGATCCCGGTGCTGTTGCCGAACGTCCAGACCGAGGTGCGTCTCACCCGGGCCGAGTTCGAGGCCATGATCCGTCCGGCGATCGGCAGGACGATCGACGCGCTCCGCCGGGCGCTCGACGGGGCAGGGGTCACGCCCGAGCAGATCAGCGCCGTGCTCCTCGTCGGTGGATCGTCGCGGATCCCGCTGATCGCCCAGATGGTGGGAGCCGAGCTGGGCCGTCCGATCGCCGTCGACGTCCATCCGAAGCATGCGGTCGCCTTGGGGGCGGCCATCGCGGCCGCGTCGGGTGCCCAGGTGGCGGTGCCGGCTCCGGTCGCGCCCGAACCGGACGCCGAGGTCGCCGAACCCGTTCCGAGCGCCGATGTCGCAGCAGCTCCGTTGGTGACGGCGCCGGGTTCGGCGGTGCCGGCAGCGGATCGGGTCCCGGTGCCGGCGGGTCGCCAGCGGCCTCGCTGGTTGATGGCCGCCGCCGGCGTCGCCGCAGGGGCGGTCGTGCTCCTCGGCGGGTTCACCCTCTCGAGGGCCGGAGCAGGCACGGGCGTGGTCGCTTCGACGACGACGACCGAAGCCGCCGTCGCCGGTGGATCGACCTCCACGGCACCGCCGGGGGCGACCACGGTGCCGGTCGGCACGGTGCCGCCGGCGACGACTTCGACCACCTCGACCTCGACCACGACCACCTCGACCACGACGACGGTGCCGGTCGAGGAGGGGCTCGTCGTCACGATCGACGCGATCGAGATCGCCGATGGGGCCTACTCGGTGGCGTACTCGACGAACTTCGACCCCCTGATCAGTACCGACCCCGAGTCCCACCACATCCACTTCTTCTTCGACACCGTGGCGGTCGGCGACGCCGGCGTTCCCGGGCCTGGCCCGTGGATCCTGTACGACTCACCGGCGCCGTTCACGGGCTACTCGGTCGCCGATCGACCGGCAGGAGCGACCCAGATGTGCGCCACTGCCGCCACGAGCGAGCACGCGGTGGCCGATCCGGCTCGGTTCTCCTGCATGGAGCTGCCCGACGCCGGCTGAGCACTGCCGGCTGGGAGGACGTCGTCGGTCGCGAGGGCGTGCGTCTGGAGCTCGTGTCGGGCCGAAGGCGACTCGTTCAGGTCCCTGCCTGATAGGGGACCCCGCCGACGACGGTGCCCCAGACGGGGACGTCCTTGATCTCCATCGGGTCGACCTCGAGCGGGTCGGCCTCGAGCACGGCGAAGTCGGCACGCTTGCCGGTCTGGATGGTGCCGACCTCGTGGTCCATGCGGAGCTGGTAGGCGGCGCCGACGGTCACCGCCCGGGCCGCATCCCATGCCGAGATCCGCTCCTCGGGTCCGAGCACGACGCCGGAAGCCGTCACCCGGTTCACCGCGCACCACATCAGCAGGAGACCACCGAGGGGGGAGACGAACTCGTCGGAGTGCATCGACACCTGGGTCCCCTCGCGTAGCGCCGTGGCCATGGCGTTCATCTTGTGGGCTCGGTCGGGTCCGACGGTGCGGGAGAGGTGGACGTCGCCCCAGTAGTAGATGTGGTTGATGAACTGGTTGGCGCTCACGCCGAGGGCCGTCATACGGCGGAACTGGTCGGCGGTGGCGAGCTGGTTGTGCTGGGCGGTGTGACGGTGGTCCCATCGCGGCGCCTCCCGGAGCACGTCCTCGATGACGTCGAGGAACAGGTCGGTGGCCTCGTCGCCGTTCGTGTGGGCGTGGACGATCAGCCCTTTGCGATGGAAGGCGAGCACCTGGGCATACAGCGAGTCCCGGTCGATGTACCACATCCCGTTCTCGCCGGTGAGGTAGTGGGGCCAGCGGATCCGGGCGGTGAACCCCTGGATCGAGCCGTCGGCCCAGATCTTCGCCAGGGTCCCCATCCGGAGCTTCTCCGAGGCGTGCTCGGCCATGGCGGCGGCCTGTTCCGCCATCTCCTCGGGGTCGTCGGGCCCGTCGAAGCGGGTCGACCATGCGACGGCGATCCGGGCAGGGAAGTCGCGCTCGTTGACCACCCGCTTCCACGATTCGATCGCCTCGGGGGTGAAGGCCGACGCTCCGAGCTCGGTGGTCGTCGTCACCCCGGCGTTGCGGGCGATCCGGCCGTAGTTCCACTTCGCCTCATCCGACATCAGGGTGGCGGCGAGCCGTTGGAACACCGAACCGGCCGCGCTGATGGCCGGTACGCCGCGCAGCTCGCCGCTAGGGCGTCCGTCGGGTCCGGCGAGGACCCCCGTGACGGATGTGTCGACGCCCTCCCCCTCGATGAGCGCCGAGTTCACCGAGGCGACGTGTCCGCTGAGATGGAGGACGAAGACCGGTCGGGTGGTGCTGACCCGGTCGAGCTCGGCTCGGCCGATATGGTCCATCGGGAACTGGATCGGGTCGAGGGCCCAAGCGATGATGGGCTCGTCGGGGTCGGTCAGTTCGGCATCGACCTGACGCAGCCGGTCGATGACCGCGTCGAGGCTCTTCAGCCCCGACCAGACCACCCCGTCGGGGGCGACCTTGTCGTAGTACCCGACGTAGGGGAACTGCCAGAAACCGCCGACGACGGCGTGGGCGTGGGCCTCGACGAAGCCGGGGAAGAGCACATGGTCGCGGAAGGTGTCGTCGATGGTGTGGTCGCCCCACACCGACAGCTCGTCGACGGTGCCGACCCCGAGGATCCTGCCGTCACGGACGGCGATGGCTCGGCCTTCGGGCCGGGCGGGGTCGAGGGTGACGACCTTACGCGCGAGGAAGATGGTCGTGGTCACGGGTCGCTCCTTCCGGTCAGGGTTCGAGTTCGATCTCGGTGAGGACGTCCTCGGGTCTGGCGACGTTGGATCCGTCGGGGAGTCGGGGCCGCAGCCACAGGGTCACGACGAGGAACGCCGCGCCGGTGAAGACCACCGTCTGCCAGGGCACGGCGCCCCAGCCGAACCGCTCGGCGATCTGCCCGGCGATGAGGTTGCCCACCGCCAGGGCCAGGGCGAACACGGCGATCATGGCGGACTGGGCCTGGGCGGCGCCACCGGTGGCGGTGCGGGCGATCATCACCGGGTTCGCCAGGTCGGTGAGGGGACCGACGAGGCGGAGTCCCACCCACACCAGCAGCGGCAGGGCGATGGCACCACCGGCTCCGCCGAGTGCCCAGCCGAGGACGAGGAACGCGCCGGCGCCGATCACCCGGCCGACGATCCCGACCGACAGGACCGGGATCGGTCCGGCGCCTCCCATCCAGCGACCGATGAAGCCGAACAGGGGCAGGCTCAGCAACATGGCGACGGAGTTGACCGACGCCGAGATGGAACGATCGACGCCGAAGGCCCCGTCGAGGAAGTTGACGAACTGGCCGACCATGGCGACGAAGCCGACGTGGTTCAAGAACACCACGAGCAGGGCGAGACCGAAGGGTGATCGGATGAGCTGGCCGAGACTCTGGGCGGCTTCGGCGACCTGCCGGTCGCGATCGGCGGCTCGCCGGGCGGCGACGTCCGCGACGACCCGAGCCGGCTCACGGGTCGTCGCCAGGGCCAGGACGAAGGTCGCGGCGAGGAGGGCGGCGTTGATGAGGAAGAGGGCCTCGTAGCTGACATCTCCTCGCTGTTGGAGCTGGAGCAGACCGGCGATGAGGAACCCGCCCAGGATGGACCCGCCGAATCCCATCCGCTGCAGGGACGTCACCGCGGCGGCCTCGTCCTCGGGGTCCAACCCGGCGGCCACGGCGAACACGGTGTTCAGCGTGGCGACGGGGGCGAGGCCGACGCCGATGAGGATCGCCGCCAGGGTGAAGAACATCTCGTCGGCGGCGTAGGTCATGAGGAGCACGCCGGTGAGCACCATGGCGATGGCGAGGAGCTGCAGCGGGCGGTGGGCTCGGAAGCGGTCCGCCATCGACCCGAAGATCGGCGTGGCCAGCGCCCCCAGCCCGATCATCGCCATGACCAGCCCGGCGTCGGCCGCCGAGCCGGTCTCGTGGAGCACGAAGGTCTGTACCAGCACGTACAGCATCCCGGGCCACAGCAATCCGAAGCCGAAGTTGATGAGATGCCATGGCCGAAAGGCCCCGCGCCGTGCGGTCACCATCTACCCCCTCAACGCTCGGCGGGATGCTACCGCTTCGGCGGCGGACCCAACAAGGCCCGTCGGTGCACCGGGACACGACCATCGATCCCGTAGCAGAGTGGCCGTACAGATACGGATCCGACGGCTTCCCGGGCTCGCCTCGACGCCGCCGACCGCTCAGCGGAGAACGACCGCGACGACCTGAGACGCCGACTCCTCCAACGTCAGGAGGTCTCGGTCTCCTCCTTCCCGCTCCCCACCAGCGGGAGGGGGAGATCGGCCTCCTTCAGGGTGGCGAACGCTGCGTACGTGACGAGCCCCGCCCCGACGAGGGTGACGAAGAAGCCGAGGGAGACGAACGACGTCGCCGTCAGGAACCGGAGGATGACGAGGACCGTCCCCGCCGCCCCGGCGAGGAGCGCCGACTGCGGCGGTGCCAGGGACCCGATCGTCGGTCGGGTGCCGGTGAGGGGCTCAGCGAGGAGGAGCGCCGCGGCGGCCGCCGCCGCCAAGATGCCGAGGACCGCCGGAAGGCCGGCACTCCAACCGGAGATACTGAATCCCGCCCACGAGTACCACGGCAGGAGGCTCCCCACGAGGACGAGGATCCCCCCGCCGGCGCCGAGCTTCGCCGGCATGCTCAGGTCGTTCCACCGTTCCATGCTCTCCTCCCTGGAAGGTCGTGTCCCTCCAGGCTCGTCGCGGCCGGACGCCGCGTCCTGAGTAGCGTGCTACCTACGAGGGGGTGGCACCTCGGGATTCCGCCCCGTCGTACTTCCCGTAGCCGCGGATGGTGGCCACCGAGCGGGTCCGAGATCCACCCGCCTCAGGTCACGGTTCCCCGATCGAGGAAGCGAGTGATGGAAGCCACGGCTCGGCCGACTCCGTCCTCTGCGTCGATGCGCTCGCCCACCTCCGACGCTCGGCGGGCGACCTCGGGGGAGAGCGCCCGTTCGAGCGCCGCCGCCAGGCGATCGGCGTCGAGGCGGCGCGGTCCGATGGGCGGCGGGGCGACGCCGAGTCGGCGCACCTGTTCGGCCCAGAAGGGCTGGTCGGCGAAGTGGGGGACCACCACCTGGGGTCGCCCGGCGCGCAACGCGGCGGCCGTCGTTCCTGCTCCACCGTGGTGGACGATCGCTGCAACACGGGGGAACAGGCGTCCGTGGGGCACCTCGTCGACGACGAGCACGTCGGAGGCCGCCTCGTCGAGGTCGAGGCCGCCCCACCCCCGCAGGAGGATCGTCCGGCGGCCCGTCCGGCGGACACCGTCCACCAGCGCCATCGCCGCGGCGGCGGGGTCCTTCTCCGGGAGACTGCCGAACCCGACGTACACAGGAGGCGGTCCCGCCGCCAGGAAGTCCTCGACCGCGGCGGGGAGCGGGTCGTCGGTGTCCAGGAACCAGAACCCGGTCAGCTCATGCCACGACGGCCAGTCGACAGGTCGGGGGAAGACGGTCGGGCTGATCCCGTATACGAAAGGGAAACGGTCGTCCGCGTAGATCCTCCCGTAGGGGCCGGACCGAGGGAACGGATCGCTCCCGAGCACCTCGCGGAGGCCCGCGGTGACGACGTCACGCACGGCGAGCCAGTACAAGAACTCGTTGACTCGGTGGGTGGCCAGATTGAACGCTCCGCCGATCCGACCCCACGCCTGGGGCACCGTGAGGCTCGGGTAGGCGCGGGACCGGGTGATCGGCTGGAGCGGCACTGCCAGCCGAGGGACGCCGCGGGCATCGGCGAGGGGGTAGGCCATGATCGTCAACGTCCCGAAGGCCACCGCGTCGGTGCCGTCCAGTGCCGCCCAGAGGCTCTTCAACAGCGGCCCGTACAGGGCCTCGACGACCCGCCGGTGCCTGCGGAGGAAACCGACCACGTTGCGTCCCGACCGCAGCGAGCGAAGCCCTCGCTCTTCGATGAAGCGCTGCGGGTCGCCGGGGAAGGGCACGAACTCGAGACCCTCACCGACCACCAGTTCCCTGAAGGGCTCGAGGGCGACGATCCTGGCCGTGAACCCCGCCGCTTGGAGGCCCCGACCGAGAGCGACGAGAGGCTGGACGTCGCCTCGGGACCCGGCGGCGACCACGGTGATGTGCATGTCGGCGCCTCCCCGTGCGGTTCCAGAGAGCGTTCCCGATGGTACCGAGCCCGCGCGCTCGCATGGCCCAGACGCGGCCGGCGGTCCGTCGTGCCGTGCGCGGGATCGTGTAACGCCGGCGCCATTGCGCGCACTGGTTCCATGAGAGGGGCGCGACGCGCCCTCGGTCGGGAATGGAGGATCCCATGGGCATGCACATGCATCGCGCAGCAGCGACACGGCGCACGAGGTGGCTCGTTCTCGGAGTGGTCGTCGGCCTGTTCCTCGTTCTTGCCGGGCCGGCGGCCGCGGGGACGATCGTGCCCGGTCACGATCGCTACGACGCCGACGGCAACGGCTATCCGGATGAAGGCGTGACGGTGAACGGCAAGTACACGGCCCTCTACGCGTACGACGAGTCCGGCGATTGGTACTGGGATCTCGGCGATGGCAGGGTCTACGGGACCGTCGGATCCGTCGACGACCTCGATCAGGGGACCCTGACCACCTGTAACTACCAAGTGATCTATCGGGGCAACTTCGAGAACGACCCGTACCTGGACAGCGGTTGGATCATCAACAACGTCAACTGCTCGGGCTACGACGACAACGGAACGTACTCGTACCTCATCGTGCACGAGACGGATCCCCGCTACGACGGCGATCCCGCCTGGGCCATCTGGGGGAGTTGGGAGTACCAGACGCTGGTGGTCTCGGGGGTCGGGAACCTCGTCCGGCCGATGACCCCCGCCGGTTCGTGATCTGAGGCGTCGACCAGGCCGGCACCGTCTTCCCGTCGATCACCGGCACCGAGCGGGAGCGAGCGTGATGCCGGGGATGATCCTCGAGCGACGGATCCCGAGTCCCTCGAGGCTCGAGCTCACGTGACTCCGCGCTCGGCGGCGGGGATCTCGCGCTTGGTGGGACGGGTGACCACGTAGGTGGCGACGGCGAGCCCGAGGAACAGGAGCCCCGTCCGGATGAGAGGTGCGTCGGCGACGAAGAGGATCGAGATCGTGAACGTGGCCACGATCGCGCCGACCGCGATCGTCTTCGCCGCGACGGTGAACCCGACCCCTGCCCGCCAGTCCCGGACGATGCCGCCGAACCAGCGGTTCTCGACCAGCCAGCGGTCGAATCGCTCGGACGACTTGGAGAACGCGAAGGCCGCGAGGAGCACCAGCGGGGTGGTGGGGACGAGCGGTACCACGATCCCAACGAAGGCGATCCCGACGAGAACGAACCCGGCGACGATGAGCACGGCTCGAACGGTGCGGCTGCGGACCGGTCCCGGCATGGCCGCGACGCTACGGGACCGGCGGACCGACAGCACGTCGGCCCGGGTCGCCTCGCCGGATGTCGACATCGCCGGGAGGCATCATCCTCCGTCCGAGCCGGCGGTCCTCGTGGGGTCAACCCGCCCTGTCGTGCTTCCAGTAGCCGCGGATGGTCGCCGCCGAGCGGGGGAGCCCTCGCTCGGTGAAGAGGTGCTTGCGGATGCGTTGCATCGCCGCGGCTTCGCCGGCCGCCCAGACCCGGGTGCCGTCGTCGATGGACGCGGCGCGGGCTGCCTCGACCAGCGTCTCGCCGGGCGGCGCCCCGGCCGCCGGCACGTGCCAACGCTCGTCGACGGCGCGATGCAGGTCGAGCCGGGCGTCGGGGGAGGCGATCTCGACGTGAACGGTGACCGGTACGTCGGGGAGGTGCTCGAGGAGCTGGCAGATGGCCGGGATCGCGGTCTCGTCGCCGAGGAGGAGGAACGCTCCGGCATCCGACGGGATGCGGTACCCACGGCCCGGGCCCGACACGGCCGCCTGGTCGCCGGGCGCCGCCCGTTCGGCCCAGGTCGACGCCGCGCCAGAGCCGTGGAGGACGATGTCGAGGTCGAGGGAACGGGCGTCGGGATCGAACCGCCGCGGCGTGAACGTGCGGATCGTGGCTCGCGTCCCGTCGGGGAGGAGGAACTCGTTCCCGTTCCACGTCGGGACGACCAGACCCTCGGGCCGGGGGAGGAGGAGCCGAACGCTCGCCGCCGGCTCCGGAACGGGGAACCCCTCGAGGGCCGGTCCGCCGAGGGTCACCCGGACCATCCTCGGGGCCAGCCGGTCGGCCCCCTCGACGAGCACGGGTCGGAACGGCGGGGGCTCACGGCGGGGGATCGTCATGGGCGAACCGTAGCGCCCCTGCCGGCCGCCCTCCGGTCACGCAGCGCAGCACGACAGCTTCTCGACGTCCTTGTCGAAGGCCTGGGCCGCCAGCTTCAGCGCCTCGGCCATCGTCAGGTACGGGTGGAACACCGAGGAACGACCGTGC
>JALVQZ010000007.1 GCA_027036355.1 Acidimicrobiia bacterium
TGATGGCGGGGATGACGGCCAGGTTGGCGGTGAAACCCGACTGGAGGGCGATCGTCGCCTCGACGCCCTTGAACTCGGCGAGACGGCGTTCCAGGTCGTCGTGGATGGTCATCGTGCCGGCGATCGTGCGGACCGCACCGGGACCGACGCCGTAGCGATCGAGGGCGGCCTTGGCGGCGGCGACGAGCCGCGGGTCGTCGGCGAGCCCCAGGTAGTTGTTCGAGCAGAAGTTGAGGACCCGTTCACCGTCGACGACGAGCCAAGCGCCTTGCGGCGAGTCGACGTGGCGGATGCGGTTGTAGAGGCCTTCGGCTTCGAGACGTTCGAGCTCTCGGGCCAGGAACTCCATCTTGCTCATGCCTTCCTCCTCTTGCCTTGCCCTCTAGGGTCCGATCCCGAGCGGCCCGTCGGCGACGGACGGATCGGGGAACATGACCACCTTGCCGCAACGTCCGGACTCCATCAGCGCGAACGCTTCTTCGTAGTCGTCGAGGGCGAACCGGTGCGTGACGACCGGAGCCAGGTCCACCGCTCCCGACCGGATGAGGCCCCGCATCTCCAGCCACGTCTCCCACATCCTCCGCCCGACGATGCCGTGGACCGTGGCGCCCTTGAAGATGATCGAATCGTCGAGGTCGAACTCGATCGCACGGGAGGTGAGGCCGAGAAGCGCCGCCTCGCCACCGGGCTTGAGGAGCCGGAACCCCATGGCGATCGCGGAAGGTGCGCCCGACATCTCCACCAGGACGTCGACGCCCGCTCCCCCGGTCGCGTCGCGGATGATCGTCTCGGCATCCTCGGTGGTGGGATCGAGGGCCAGGTCGGCGCCCATCTTCGCGGCGAGCTCGAGTCGATAGGCACTCAGGTCCGTGGTGTACACGGCGCGAGCGCCGAGGGCCTTGGCGGTGGCGATGGCCATGATCCCGACCGGCCCGGCGCCGGTGACCAGCACCTTGCGTCCCGACACGACGGGGACGCTGACGGCGTGAACCGCGTTGCCGAAGTTCTCCTGCAACGACGCCACCGACAAGGCCATGTCGGGAGGATCGACCCAGGCGTTCTCGGCGGGGATGGCGACGTACTCGGCGAAGGCGCCGTCACGGTGGACGCCGATGATCTGGGCGTTGGGACAGAGGTGACCCTGGCAGGTCCTGCACCAGTTGCATGTGTGGCAGATGACGTGCGACTCGGCGGAGATGAGCTGGCCGATGTCGGGTTCGGCGACGTTGGCGCCGCGTTCGACGACGACCCCGGTGAGTTCGTGGCCGACGGTGACGGGGGTGACGACGTGATCGCGGGCCCACGGATCCCACCGGTTGATGTGGAGGTCGGTGCCGCAGATCGACGTGGCTCGAACCTCGACGAGCACGTCGTCGGGCCCGATCGTCGGCACGGGGACCTCGACCATCTCCAACCCAGGTCCCGGTGCCAGCTTTCGCAGTGCACGCATACCGCAAAGCTAGCGCCCCGGTGGTGCCACCGGGTCGGCGGGAATGGGCCGGCCCGGGAGCCCGTTGCCTCCACGATGCTCGACCTGCTGCTGCCCTCCGACGACGGCGTCGTCGCCCCGAGGTCGTTCTCGTCCTCATCGGCGGGGCGGCCGCGATGTTCTTCGCCCGCCACCGGCCCGACATGCGCCTGTTCGTCGGCGGTGTCTGGGTCCTGATCCTCGCCGTGCTGGCTCTCCGCGCGGTTCACTGACCGCCGGGGGGCTCTACGTCCACCGCGCCCGACCGCAGGGGTTTCACGAGGTCGGGGGTGTCGATGGTCACCTTGTTGACGAGGGTCGACACGGGGTACTCGTCGAGGGCGTCGTCGGGGAACGGGTCCGCCAGCAGCTTCTTCAGTTCGGTGGTGTCGGCGAACTCCGGGTCGAGCCAGGTCGCCCACAGGTCCTCGGGGACGATGACCGGCATCCGATCGTGCAACCTGCCGACGAGACGGTTCGGCTTGCCGGTCACGATCGTGCAGGAGCGGATCCGGTCCCCCGTGTCCGGGTTCTTCCACGACGACCACAGGCCGGCCAGGGGGAGCGGATCACCGTTCTTGCCGTGGACGAAGTGCGGGAGCTTGCCCTTGTCGAGCTTCTGCCATTCGTAGAACCCATCGGCGGGGATGAGACATCGACGGTGCTCGAACGACTCGCGGAACATCGGCTTCGTGTCGAGGGTCTCGAGCCGGGCGTTGATCGCCCGACTGCCGATCTTCGGATCCTTGGCCCACCAGGGGATGAACCCCCACCGGAACGTTCCGAGCATCCGCTGATGCTCGTGTTCGGCGACGGCGTACACGTCGGTGGTGGGCGCCACGTTCCACCGTGGCTTCAGGACGTCGGCCTTGACGACGTCGACGTGGAAGTACTGGGCGTACACCTCGGGGGGTTGAGCCTGGACTGACCTTCCCCCGGTTTCCCGGAACGTTTGGGTTGGTGGTCACGCTACCGCCTCGATGCGGCGGTGGCGCTGTTCGTAGTCGATGGGTGACAGGTAGTTGAGGGCGGAGTGCCTCCTTTCGGGG
>JALVQZ010000008.1 GCA_027036355.1 Acidimicrobiia bacterium
GTGGTACCGCCCCGGCGGGTAGCCACCGCCGGGGCGGTACCACCGCACCGACGAGTTGCACATGCCCAGGATCGCCATCGCGGTGAGCCGCACGTCGAGAGGCCGGAAGGCGCCGGCAACGATGCCCTCCTCGAGGATGTCCCGGAACATCCGCTCGTAGCGGTCGCGCTTGGCCAGGTACCCCTCGAGGTGCTCGGGCTTCAGGTTCCGCCCCTCCTGGAGGAAGCAGGCGAGGTTGTCGCGATCGCGCAGCCCTTCGACGAGATGGGTGGTGACGGCTCGTTCGAGCTTCTCGGTCGGCGAAAGGTCCGAGGCGACGATGTCGGCGATCATCGGGGTGACCCGATCGACGGTGATCTGGACGATCTCGAGGAGGAGGGCCTCCTTGGAGGGGAAGTGGTGGTACAGGCTCGACTTGGTGATCCCGACGGCTTCGGACAGGTCCGCCATCGAGGTGCCCGCGTAGCCACGGTGTTCGAACAGGGAGGCCGCCTCCCTGAGGATGCGGAGCCTGGTGTCGGTGGTGTCGGTGGTGTCCATGGTCAGCATCATCCCACCATGTCCCTTCCGGCGGCGAAGGCTTCGAGGTTGGCGTCCTCGAGAGCGGCCGGAACGCGTTCGGCGATGGTGGATCGCAAGACGTCGACGTCGAAGACGTCGAGCGACCGGGACAGCACCCCGAGGCCGACCACCCCGGACGCGACGTCGGTGCCGACGATGCGACGGGCCGTCTCGACGATCGGCACGACGAGCGCGCCGTTTCGTTGCGCGTCGACGTCGACGTCGACGTCGACGATGACGATCGCGTCGGCGGCGTGGTCGTGCCCGTACTTCCGGTAGGCCTCGTCGGTCAGCGCGACCACGACGTTCGGGCTCCGCACCAGCGGGAACCCGACCGTGTCACCGGCCACCACCACATCCGACCGGCTCGCTCCGCCCCGCGACGCCGGCCCGTAGGCCTTGGAATGCGAGGCCGATCCCCCCATCCGCACGACCGCGGCGGCGAGGACCTCGCCGGCCATGACGATCCCCTGACCTCCGGCGCCGGCGAACCGCACGTCGAGCCTGCCGTTGGCGGTCATGTCGTCCCTCCGGCACGCCCGGTGAACACGGGGCGGTGCTCGCGATGGAGCGTGCCCAGCTCGACGCCCGGCGGGAGGTCCGGCGGATCGATCGTCGGGATGGAGCGCTTGGCGGCCAGCGGGATCGCGATCCGGTTGTCGGTCCGGGTGATCGCCGCCAGCATCTCCGGTCCCGACCCGAGCTTGTTGTAGCGCCCGAAATAGGTGGGGCAGTCGCTGAGCACCTCGACGAACGAGAACCCCTCGTGACCCAACGCGTCGGCGAAGATCCGCGACAATGTGTACGGCTCCGACGCCGCCGCCCTGGCCACGAACGTGGCACCGGCCCCCACCATCAACTTGCACGCATCGAAGGGCGACTCGACGCTGCCCCGGGGCGTGGTGGAGGCGATGGCGCCCACCGACGTCGTCGGAGCGGCTTGACCCCCGGTCATGCCGTAGATCTCGTTGTTGAACAGGACGACCGTCAGGTCGATGTTGCGGCGGGCGGCGTGGATGAGGTGGTTCCCTCCGATGGCCAGACCGTCGCCGTCGCCGGAGAACACCGCGACCGTGAGCTCCGGCCGCGCCAGCTTGATCCCCGCCGCGAACGAGGGCGCCCGTCCGTGGGTCGCATGCAAGGTGCAGAAGTCGAGGTAGCCGACGAGACGGCTGGAGCAGCCGATCCCGGCCACGACGGCCATCTTGTCGGGATCGATGCCGACATCGTCGACGGCGCTCAAGAAGGCGCGCCCGACGATGCCATGGGCGCACCCGGGGCACAGCACGTGCGGCATCGCCCACTCGCGGAGGTGCTCTCGGACCTGGGCGGTGGTCGTCGTCATGGCAGGGCTCCTTCCATGTGCCGGTCGAGGACGGCGAGGATCTCGTCGGGATCGATCGGCTCGCCGTCGCCGCGCAGGACCGTGGCGATCGGCACCGACCCGGCGACGACCCGCTCGACCTCCATCAGCATCTGGCCGAGGTTCATCTCGCACACGACCACGAGCCGGGCACCTCGCACCGCTTCGGCGATCTCGCGATCGGGGAACGGCCACAGGGTCCGAGGGCGCACCAACCCGACCCGTGCGCCTCGCCGGCGTGCCATCGCCACGGCCTCCTCGGCGGCACGGGCGACGATCCCGTAGGCGAAGATCACCACGTCGGCATCGTCGAGGTGACTGGTGGCGACCTCGACGATCTCGGCGCGATGGTTCTCCACCTTGGCGTGGAGGCGGTGCAGCAGGGCGCCGGCGACGGCGGCATCGTCGCTGGGGAACCCGCGCTCGTCGTGGACGAGGCCGGTGACGTGGAACCGGTAGCCGTCCCCGAAGGCGGGCAGGGGCGGAACACCGTCGTCGGCGGGCACCATCGGGAGGAAGGCCTCGGGCTCGACGTCGGGTTGCCGGCGCTCGGCGACGGTCACCTCCTCGGGGAGGGCGACGGTCTCCGCG
>JALVQZ010000009.1 GCA_027036355.1 Acidimicrobiia bacterium
GCGGCGGCGGTGACCGGAGCCGGGCTCCTCGAACTGGTGGGCCGTCGGCTCGCAGAGGGGAGCCGAGCGGAGGCCGGCGACGGGGCTAACCTCGCCTCCCCATGAACAGCAACGAGATCCGCCGCATTTTCATCGACTTCTTCGCCGAGCGGGGTCACACGCCGGTCCCGTCGGCGTCCCTCATCCCGGTCGATCCGACCTTGCTGTTGACCGTCGCCGGCATGGTGCCCTTCAAGTCGTACCTGCTCGGCGACGAACGCCCGCCGTACCCGCGTGCCGTCTCGAGCCAGAAGTGCATCCGGACCGCCGACATCGACATCGTCGGCACCACCGCCCGGCACATGACGTTCTTCGAGATGCTCGGCAACTTCAGCTTCGGTGACTACTTCAAGGAGAAGGCCATCCCATGGGCGTACGAGCTGCTCACCGAGGGATGGCAGATCGATCCGGATCGGCTCTGGTACACGGTCCACGAGAGCGACGACGAGGCCGCCGAGATCTGGATCGACCAGGTGGGGATCCCGCCCGAACGCCTGCAACGCCGCGACCGCGACAACTTCTGGCAGATGGGTGTCGCCGGTCCCGCCGGCCCGTCGTCGGAGATCTTCTTCGATCGAGGCCCCGACTACGGACCCGACGGCGGTCCGATCGTCGACGAAGAGCGCTTCACCGAGATCTGGAACCTGGTCTTCATGCAGTACGTCCAGGACGAGCCCTACCACGTCGTCGGGGATCTCCCCGCCAAGAGCATCGACACCGGCGCCGGGCTCGAACGGGTCGCCATGGTCCTCCAAGGCGTCGACTCGACGTTCGAGACCGACGTCATGCGGAGCATCATCGCCGCCGCCGAGCGCGCCACGGGAGCCAGCTTCGGCGCCCACGAAGGCAGCGACGTGTCACTCCGGATCTTGGGAGATCACGGACGGGCCGTCACCTTCCTGATCGGCGACGGCGTCGTCCCGTCCAACGAGGGTCGCGGGTACATCCTGAGGCGCCTCCTGCGGCGCAGCGTTCGCCACGCCTACCTCCTCGACGCGAAGGACGCCATCATGCCCACGCTGGTGGCCGCCACCGTCGAGGCCATGGGTGAGGCCTACCCCGAGCTGGTCGCCAAGCAGGACCTGATCACCGAGATGGCCGAACGGGAGGAGTCCCGCTTCCGCAAGACCCTCGAGTCGGGGCATCAGCTCCTCGAGCAGGCCCTGGAGGCGTTGGAAGAAGGCGCCGTGCTCCCGGGAGAGACGGCGTTCAAGCTCCACGACACCTACGGCTTCCCGGTCGAGCTCACCGAGGAGATCGCCGCAGAGCGCGGCCATCGTCTGGACCGGACCGAGTTCGAGACGATGATGAACGAACAGCGCGAACGCGCCAGGGCGGCCTTCCGAGGCGGAGCCGGTGCGGCCACCGCCGACGTGTACCGGACGCTGCTGCGGGGTATCGACCAGACCGAGTTCCTCGGCTACGAGCAGGAGCGGGCGGAAGGCCGGATCCTGTCGATCCTCCGTGAAGGCGACGTCGTCGAACGCGTGGAAGAAGGTCAACAGGTGGAGGTCTTCATGGACCGGACGCCGTTCTACGCCGAGTCGGGCGGCCAGGTCGGCGACACCGGGGTGATCGAGACCACGACCGGGAAGATCCGGGTGACCGATACCCAGTTCACCCTGCCGGGGGTCCACGGCCATCGAGGGACCGTCACCGCCGGCACGATCCAGGTCGGCCAGGAAGCCGTCGCCGCGGTCGATGCGATCCGGCGGGAGCGGATCCGCAAGAACCACACCGGAACCCACATCCTGCACTGGGCGCTGCGGGAGGTCCTGGGCTCGCACGTGCATCAGGCGGGGTCGCTGGTGGCGCCCGACCGTCTCCGCTTCGACTTCAGCCACTACGAGGCCCTCGACCCCGAAGCCGCCCTCGCCGTCGAGGAGATGACCAACGAGCGGATCATCGAGAACGCCAGGGTCACGACGGTGGTGACCTCCAAGGACGAGGCGGAGAAGATGGGGGCGCTGGCCTTCTTCGGCGACAAGTACGGCGATCGGGTCAGGGTGGTGAGGGCCGGGGACTACTCGACCGAGTTCTGTGGGGGTACCCACGTACCCAGCACCGGGCAGGTGGGGCCCTTGGTCCTGGTCTCGGAGGGCTCGGTCGGATCGAACCTCCGCCGGGTCGAGGCGCTGACGGGCACCCGCGCGTACGAGTACCTGAGCGATATCCGGCGTCGGCTGGAGCGCACCGCCGAGGTGCTGCACACCCAGCCGGGCAAGGTCGTCGAGGCCGCCACCGCGCTGGCCGAGCGGATCCGCAACCAGGAGGAGCGCCTGGCGGCGTTCGAGGACAAGGAACGGTCGGCGCTCGCCGCGTCCCTGCTGGAGTCCGTCGAAGAACGCGACGGACACACCCTCGTCGTCGCCGAGGTGCAAGGCATGAACGCCGACGGGCTGCGGGCGCTGGTGTTCCAGATCAGGGACCGCCTCGAGTCGGGGATCGTCGTGGTGGGCACGAACGCCGACGGCAAGGGGGCGCTCGTCGGCTGGGTCTCCGACGACCTCGTCGACCGGGGGGTCTCGGCCGGTGAGCTGGTGGCCGCCGGGGCGGCGGTGCTCGGTGGCGGCGGAAGCCGCGATCCTCGTCTGGCCCAGGCGGGCGGTCCCCACGGCGACCGCATCCAGGAGGCGCTGGAGGCGGCCCGCGATGCGGCCCGCCAGGCCCTCGTCGGTCTTGGCTGACGAAGCGAGGGTCCTCGCCCTCGACCCCGGTGAGCGACGGATCGGTGTCGCCTTGTCGGATCCCACCGGTACCATCGCCTCGCCGCTGACGGTGCTCGACGCTCGCGCCGGCGACCTGGCCGAACGGCTCCGAGCGCTGTGCGACGAATGGCAGGTGGACACGATCGTCGTCGGGTTGCCGGTGGGGCTGAGCGGTCACGAAGGCGACTCGGCGGACGCCGCCCGACGCCTCGCCGCCGTGGCCGCCGAGGCCACCGGACGTCGGGTGGAGCTGGTCGACGAGCGGTACACGACACGCATGGCCGAAGCGGCGCTCGTGGAAGGGAACGTGAGGCGCAGGGAGCGGCGAGGGAAGGTCGACATGGTCGCCGCCGCGGTGCTCCTGCAAGGCTACCTGGACGCCCGTCGGCGCCGCCGGCGGACCTCCGATGAGGAAGACGGGAACGATGGAGACCAGAACCGGTCGTAGGGCCAAGGTGGCGCTCGTCGTCGCCGCCGCGCTGGTGGCCGTGGCCGCCCTCGGAGGGCTCGCCACCGTGCTGGCGGGCGCGGTGGCGGGCGGCTCTCCGATGGCCACCGTCACTCCCGGCCTGCCGGTGACCGTCGTGCTGCCCCCGGGCGCGTCGGCGCGGACGATCGGGGACATCCTCGAGGACGCCGGAGTCGTCGCCGGCGCCGACCTGGAGAACGCCGCCCGTTCGCGGGGCGTCGCGGGCCTGCTGCGCGCGGGCGAGTACTCGCTGGAGACCGGCATGACGCCCGACGCCGTCGTCGAGGTCCTTCTCGCCGGGCCCATCGAGCACTCGGACCTCCGGGTCACCGTCATCGAGGGATGGACCATCGCCGAGGTGCTCGCGTCGCTGGCGGACCAGACGCCCTACGACGTCGCCGACTACGAGGCGGCGCTCGTCGGGGGCGGTGTCACGTCGCCGTACCTCCCGACCGACCTCCCCGACGGCGTTCCGGCCCTGGCGGCATGGGAGGGATTGCTCTTCCCCGCCAAGTACGAGATCGCCGACGACGATCCGCCGTCGACCATCCTGCAGCGGATGGCCACCGAGATGGCCATCCGGCTCGATCGGCAGGATTGGTCGCGGCTCGGTGAGCTGGGCGTCGACCGGTACCAGGCCCTGATCGTGGCGTCCCTCGTCGAGCAGGAAGCGAAGCTCGATGAGGATCGGCCGCTCATCGCCCGGGTCATCTACAACCGGCTCGCCGCCCAGATGCCGCTCCAGATCGATGCCACGGTCATCTACGCCAAGGGGGAGAACACCGGCAGGGTCACCGCAGCGGACCTCGAGACCGACTCCCCGTACAACACCTACCGCATCCCGGCGCTCCCGCCGACCCCGATCGGCACCGTCGGCCAGGCCTCCCTGGACGCCGCCACCGACCCCGCCGACGGCGATTACCTGTTCTACGTCGTCGTCTCCGCCGATGGCGGCCACGGGTTCTCGGTGACCTACGAGGAGCATCAGGCGAAGGTGGAGAAGGCCAAGGCGGACGGGATCTTGCCGTGAGGCTCGCGGTCCTCGGAGATCCGATCGACCACTCGCTGTCGCCCATCATCCATCGGGCCGCGCTCGAGGCAGCCGGCATCGACGGGACCTACGAGGCGATCCGGGCCGACGTCGACCGGCTCCGCCTCGCGATCGACCAGATCCGACATGGCACGCTGACCGGCATCAACGTCACGATGCCGTTGAAGGAAGCCGCGTTCCAGGCCGTGGATCGCGTCACCGAGGTGGCGCTGCGCACCGGCGCCGTGAACACGATCTGGGCGGCCGAAGGGTCGGTGTTCGGCGACAACACCGACGTGGCAGGGATCGTGGGGGCATGGCGCTTCGGCGGTCTTCCCGAAGCCGGCCCGGTGCTCGTCCTCGGCGCGGGCGGAGCGGCGGCCGCCGCGGTCGTCGCGACCGCCGAGCGGCCCGTGCACGTCGCCGCCCGGCGGTCCGAGCGGGCCGTGTCCCTCCTCGACCGGACCCGGGTCCGGGGTCGAGTCGTCGACTGGGGGACCCCCGTCGACGGTGCGGTCGTCGTCAACGCCACACCCGTCGGCATGGACGGGAAGGGTCGGCTCCCCGAGCCCGTCCTCGAGGCGGCGTCCGGGCTGCTGGACATGGTGTACCACACCGAACCCACCGCCGCGGTGCGGTTCGCCGACGAACGAGGCCTCCCGCGGGTCGATGGCATCACCATGCTCGTGCACCAAGGCGTCGACGCCTTCGCCCGATGGACCGGCGTCCGGCCCCCCGCCGAGCTCATGGAACGCGCCGCCCGGGCCGCGATCGGGCCCGGCTAGACCTCTCAAGAAGGACGCCGCGGTGCCGATTCATCCTTCAGACGAAGGAGAACGGTGGTCGGAGACGTCCGCAACGTCGGCAGCATGCTCCTCGAGGATGGGCTGCTGACCCGTCAACAACTCGAAGCCGCCCTCGCCAGTCAGGCCGAGTCCGGCCTGCCGCTACGGCGCGTCCTCGTCGACGAGGGGATCGTCGCCGAGGCCGAGGTCATGCGCTCGATCGCCAAGCGCCACGGCGTCGAATTCGTCGACCTCGCCGAGGTCACGATCGATCCGGCCGCCGCGGCCATGGTGCCCGAGAACCTGCGGACCCGCTACAACGTCCTGCCGATCGGCTTCGAGGACGACGACCTCGTCGTCGCGATGTCGGATCCGGGCAACGTGCTGGCCATCGACGACATCCGCGCCGTGTCGGGCCGTCCCGTCACGATCGTCGTCGCCACCCCGGAGGACATCGAGGAGGCCTCCGCCCGGTTCGGGCGCTTCGACGAGTCGGTCTCCGACCTGGCCGAGCTGGCCATCGAAGACGAGGACGCCGACACCGACACCGTATCGCTCGAAACCGCGGCCGAGGAAGCTCCGGTCGTGAAGTTGATGAACTCGGTCATCACCCGGGCGGTGGCCGACCGGGCCTCCGACATCCACATCGAACCGGGCGAGCGTGACCTCCGCATCCGCTACCGCATCGACGGCGTCCTCCACGAGGTCATGACCACCTCGCGCTCGATCGCCAACGCCGTCGTGTCCAGGATCAAGATCATGGCCGAGCTCGACATCGCCGAACGGCGCGTGCCCCAGGACGGGCGCGTCGCGATGCGGGTCGCCGGGAGGCCCGTGGACCTGCGGGTGGCGACGCTGCCGTCCATCTACGGCGAGAAGGTCGTCATGCGGATCCTCGACAAGTCCGCAGGCGTCGCCGAGCTCGAGGACCTCGGGTTCCTCCCCTACAACCTCGAGCGGTACCGGGAGGCGTACGTGAAGCCCTACGGGACCATCCTCGTGACCGGCCCCACCGGGAGCGGGAAGACCACGACCCTGTACTCGACGCTCGCCATCCTCAACCGTCCCAACGTCAACATCATCACGGTGGAGGACCCCGTCGAGTACCGGCTCGACGGCATCACCCAGGTGCAGGTGAACCGCAAGGCCGGGCTCCTGTTCGCCACGGCGCTCAAGTCGATCCTCCGCGCCGACCCCGACATCGTGCTCATCGGCGAGATCCGTGACGGCGAGACGGCCAACATCGCCGTCGAAGCCGCCCTCACCGGGCACCTCGTCCTCTCCACGCTGCACACCAACGACGCCCCATCGAGCATCAACCGTCTCATCGACATGGGGGTCGAACCGTTCCTCGTCAGCTCGGCCATCGACACGGTCCTGGCGCAACGGCTCGCTCGTCGCCTGTGCGAACGTTGCAAGGAGCCGTACGAGCCGGAACCCGAGGTCCTCCGCGACGTCGGATGGGAAGGCCCGATGGCCGATCCGACCATCTACAGGGCCGTGGGCTGCAAGGCGTGCTCCAACACCGGCTATCGGGGGCGGATCGCCCTCAACGAGGTGATGCCGGTGAGCGAGGAGATGGCCAGGATGGCCCTCGAGCGCCGCGCCAGCGACGACATGCGCAAGCTCGCCATCGAACAGGGCATGCGCACCCTCCGCCAGGACGGCCTCGCCAAGGTCGAACTCGGGTTGACGTCCCTCGAGGAGGTGCTCCGTGTCGTCGTCTGAGTTCTCCGTCGAACGGATCGAGGATCCCGAGCTGGCCCTGCGCGCCGTCGAACGCCAACTCGGGAGGTCGCTCGTCGACCGGCGCCTCCTCAACGTCGACGACCTCGAACGGTACGCCCTCGACGCCCACCGAGCCGGGCTCCCGCTGACGCGGGTCCTCATCGAGTCGGGCAGGGTCGACGCCGGCGACGTGCTCGACGTCGTGGCGGAACGGATCGGTCTCGCCCGGTGCGTCATCGACGACGACTTCCTCCCCGACCCGACGGTGCTCGCGCTCTTGGACGCCGGCAGCGCCTGGAGGCGGTGGGCGCTGCCGTACGGCAAGGACGCGGCAGGCCGGGTGCTCACCGCGGTCGCCGACCCGCTCAACGAGGCCAAGCGGGGGGACCTGCGCCGGGCCGTCGGCAGCGAGGTCCGGCTCGCCCTGGCCGACGCCGGCAAGCTGGCGGCGGCGGTCGACCGGGCGTACGGGCCGTTGCGGTCGCTCGAATCGGTTCGGAAGGTCGCACCCGGGGCGCCCGCCGACGACGACAAGGTGCACGTCAACCGCCTCTTGGAGATCCTGATCGACATGAAGGGATCGGACCTGCACCTGACCGCGGGGACCGTCCCGCAGGTGCGGGTCGACGGCGAACTGATCGGCCTCGACGAGTTCGGGGTCCTCAAACCCGCGCCGCTGCGCTCGATGCTGTACGAGATCCTCACGAACCGGCAGAAGCAACAGCTCGAGGAGCGACGCGAGCTGGACTGCTCACATCCCCTCCCCGGGAAGGGCCGGTTCCGGGTCAACATGTTCTTCCAACGCGGTTCCATCGGCGCGGTGATGCGGGCCATCCCGAACGAGATCGTGCCGCTGTCCCAGCTCGGGATGCCCGAAGTCGTGGCCGACCTCGCCCAGCTCCAGCGCGGCCTCGTGCTGGTCACCGGAC
>JALVQZ010000010.1 GCA_027036355.1 Acidimicrobiia bacterium
TGCGGACGGCCATCGCCCATCTCGACGCCGGCGGCGCCCTCGGTGTCTTCCCCGAGGGCCGCAGGGTCGAACGGTGGGGTGAGACCGAGCCCAAGCGAGGAGCCGCATGGTTGGCATGGATGACGGGGGCGCCGCTCGTCCCGGTCGCCATCGCCGGGTCGGAGGGCACGCTGTCGCCGGTGCACCGGGGCGTTCGCCGGACCTCGGTGCGGGTATGGGTCGACGAGCCGCTCGTCTGGTCGGACTTCATCGACGCCGAGGACCCGTTGGGGGCGATGACCGAGGCGTGGCGGCGCTCCCTCGACCGTCACCTGGCAGTGCTCGGACCTCGGTAGCCTTCGCCACCAGGAGGAGCCGATGACGCCAGCCGAGATCGACGCGATCATCGAGCGGGCCGAGCGCGCCGCTCCCGGGGACCTCGCCGGGACGGGCTTCTGGAGGGCCGTCGCCGCCGTCAAGGGCGATCCCGCCCTCGTGGAGACCTACGCGGATCGGATCGCGGCGATCGACGACCGTGCGTTCGGTGCCTGGGCGCTCGTTCGCGTGCCCCTCGGACCGGGGACGGCCGTCATGGGTGCCGTCGTCCTCGTCGGGGTGGTCTTCCTCGCCGCGGCCTTCCCCCTCGGCGCTCCGTGGGACGGACTGGCCCTGCTGGCGGGGATGGGGGCCCTCGCCGTGTCCACCCACGGCCTCGGGCACCTGGCCGTCGGCGCCCTCTGCGGGATCCGGTTCACCGGCTGGTTCATCGGGCGGGGACGTCCCCAGCCGGGGGTCAAGATCGACTACGGCTCGTACCTCCGCACGCCGCCCCGGTGCCGGGCCTGGATGCACGCGGCCGGGGCGCTGGTCACCAAGGTCGTCCCCGTCGTCGCGTTCGGGATCGGGGTCGCTGCCGCCGCCCCGACGTGGGCGCTGGCGATCCTCGCCGCCGTCACGGTCCTGCAGATCGTGACCGACGTCACGTTGTCGACCAGGTCGGGGGACTGGAAGAAGTTCCGCAGGGAGATGCGGTACGTGTCGGGGACGTGACGGCGGGATCCGATGGAGCCGGAGAGGGGAATCGAACCCCTGACCTACGCATTACGAGTGCGTCGCTCTGCCGACTGAGCTACTCCGGCGCGGCGAGGAAGGTTAGTACCGTGGACGCGGTGCACCGGACATGGGGGACAGGTTCTAGGGTTACCGATCGACGACGACGCCGAGGGATCGATGGCTGACCAGGCCGATTTCGAGAGAGACGCCATGCAGTACGCGCCGCAGCTGTACTCGGCTGCGCTGCGGATGACGCGGAACCCGGCCGACGCCGAGGACATCGTCCAAGAGACCTTCCTCAAGGCCTACCGGGCCTACGACTCGTTCCAGGAAGGCACGAACCTCAAGGCGTGGCTGTACCGGATCCTCACCAACACCTACATCAACAAGTACCGCAAGAAGCAGCGCCGGCCCAACGAGGTGGAGCTCGGCGAGCTCCAGGACCTGTACCTGTACCGGCGGCTGGGGGAGGCGTCCGGGGCGTCGGTGTCGGCGGAGAAGGAGGTCCTCGACGCCTTCGTCGATCAGGACATCATCGAGGCCATCGAATCGCTTCCCGAGAACTTCCGCATGCCCGTGCTGCTGGCCGACGTCGACGGGTTCTCCTACAAGGAGATCGCCGAGATGCTCGACATCCCGATCGGCACGGTGATGTCCCGCCTGCATCGGGGAAGAAAAGCGCTCCAACGGAAGTTGTGGAACGTGGCACAGGAGCGCGGACTCGTTGGACCCGGAACATGAGACCTGGAAGATGACGGCAGGATGTGACCACGCGGTCGAGTACGTGTACCAGTTCCTCGACGAGGAGCTGACCTGGTGGCATCGAGCCCGGATCAAGTGGCATCTCCGCCGGTGTTCGCACTGCGAGAGCGCCTACGAGTTCGAGTCGAAGCTGAAGTCCGTCATCCGCCAGCGAGGACGTTCCGAACCGCCGCCGGAACTTTTCGACACCCTCCGTGCGTTGATAGAGGAAGAACGGTCGAACCGGGACCAGGACCAGGGCCAGGACGACCGGCCGTAGCCAGACACAAGAGGTTTACCCATGGCAGACAACACCGTCGTGAAAGGACGCCGCCTGAGCGGGTCGGCGCGAGCCCCCAAGACGTACTCGACGACCCGTCGATGTGCGCACGAGGGCTGCGAGACGACCCTCTCGCGGTACAACCGCAGGGAGTACTGCTTCGCGCATGCCCCCACCAAGTACCCGAGGCTCAGGGGCCGGGTCGTCAGCGACGACAGCTGACGTCCCCCCGACCGCGAGGCGCCGGACCCCCGTCCGGCGCTTTCTCGCGCCTGGGCGTCCCGCGTGTATCCTCCCGACCCATGACATCGAGAAACCGACTGCTGATCGTCGGCGCCCTGGTCGCTCTGCTCGTGTCGTGGTCCGCGGTCGCCACCGCATCGGCCTTCACCCAGGCCGAGGAAGGGGCCACGACCACCACGACGGTCGATCCCAACGCCCCGAAG
>JALVQZ010000011.1 GCA_027036355.1 Acidimicrobiia bacterium
CGACTCGTTCACCTACAAGGCCAAGGACGCCTCGGGAGCCGAATCGAACGTTGCGACCGTGTCGTTCACCATCGGCGCGAGCGCATCCCCGATCCACACGGTGGCCCTGGTGGATCCGGCCCAGGGCCTGTGGCACCTGTTCGATGCGGATGGCAACGAGGTGGATTCGTTCTTCTTCGGGAACCCGGGTGATTACCCGATCATGGGGGACTGGGACGGCGACGGGGTGGAGACGCCGGGCATGTACCGCCAGTCCGACGGATACGTGTACCTGCGCAACTCGAACTCCCAAGGGGTGGCGGACATCCGGTTCTTCTTCGGGAACCCGGGGGATGTGCCGATTGCCGGGGACTTCGACGGTGACGGGTTCGACACGGTGTCGATCTGGCGTCCGTCGGAGGGTCGGGTGTTCATCATCAACGAACTCGGCAAGAACGACGGGGGCCTGGGAGCGGCCGAGTTCGACTACTACTTCGGCAACCCCGGCGACAAGCCCTTCGTGGGCGACTTCGACGGGGACGGCAAAGAGACCGTCGGGTTGCATCGGGAATCCACCGGGCTGGTGTACTTCCGCAACTCCCATACCCAAGGCGTCGCCGATGCCCAGTTCATCTACGGCGATCCGGGGGACCGGATCGTCGCGGGTGACTGGAACGGTGACGGGATGTTCTCCCCGGCCCTGTTCCGACCGTCCGACACCACGATGTACTTCCGGTTCACCAACAGCCAAGGCGTCGCCGACGACCAATGGACCGCCGGCGCCTCCACCTGGCTCCCCGTCTCGGGCGTACGCACCCCGTAGGCGGACACGTCGACCATCGAGAGGGGCTCTCGTCCGAAGGCGGGAGCCCCTCTCTCGTCAACGGACGACCCGGGCGAACACGGTCTCCAGCTCGGCGAGGGCATCGCCGCGGGACAGGAGCGGACCGGAACGGCGCCGGGGTCGGGTCGCATGGTCCGTCATCGCTGTCGCGAGGTCGCCGATGACGGCGTCGGGCGTGTCCACGGCGACCAGCGACACCATCTCCGGGTCCGAGGCCGCCCGTGCGATCGCTCCTGCGCCGCCGTGATCGAGAACGATGACCGGCACCCCGAGGAACAAGGATTCCGCCAGGGCGAGGCCGCCTTCCTCCCTGACCCCCGTGTAGATGGCCGCGGGTGTCCGCGCCAGGCGCTCCAACACGTCCGACCGCGAGATCCAACCGGTGAACGACAACCGGTCCGCGACCCCCAGCTCCGTGGCCAGCTCCTCGATCCGTCGGCGCTCGGGGCCGTCGCCGACGATCTCGACGGTGACCTCGTCGGCGCGGGCGAGGGCACGAACGACCAGCTCCGGGCCCTTCCGGGACTCGAGGGCACCGACCCAGAGGAGGGGTCCCTCCGGCACCACCTCCCCGGCCTCGGTGAGCGGCTCCACCCGGTGGAACAACGCGTGGTTCAGCACCACGGCATCGCTGCCGGCCGGGCCCAACCTCCGCCGGGTCTCCTCGTTCTGGACGATCGTGACCGTCGCCTCCTCCCAGGTGCGCCGGGTCGCCGGAAGCCGCTCCATCGCCGCAACGCCGACGGTGTCCAGAACGTCCCCCAGACGCCCCTCCCTGCCCAGGAGACCCCTCAACGACGGTGGGGTACGCACCCCTCCACCGACCGGCCCCCAGACCGACGGAAGGCCGAGCCGAACCGCCGGCGTCGGAAGCCAATAGGTGGAGAAGGTCGCGTGGTGGACCACGTCGAACGGGCGCTCGGAGATGAGGTCCTCGGCGACGGCCCGGGCCGTTCGGAGCCACCAGAGGTAGAGCAGGAAATGTGGGATGCGGTGCTTCTTGGCCGGCGCGGACCAGCGGGGCTCCGGCACCTCCACGAACTCGACGTTGGCATCGGGATGGTCTCGCTCCCATCGCCGGATCGTCTCGATGCCCTCCGGCCCGACGAGGGCCACCACCGAGTCCGCGAACGACGCCACGGCCTCCAGCAATCCCCAACCCGCGCCCGGCTCCGAGCCGCGTCCAGGTTCGCAGGTGTAGTTGAACTGCAGGACCCGCATCACTCCATCCCGCCCTCGACGTCCATGCCCTCCGCCTGCCAGCCGCCGAAGTCGAGAGAGCGTCCCTTCCACGCGAACCGCCGTCCCCGGCTGTCGACGTACGTGTTGCGATCGAACCGGTTGTTCCATTCGGTGAAGACCCGCTGATCACCCGTGTCCTCCACGATCCCGGTCTGCCCCCGGGTCATCGTGACCGCGTTGTCGTGCACCCACAGGTTCCGGATCTCATAGGGGCCGAACGAGCCCTCTCCGCGAGCCTGCTGGATGCCGGCGATGCCATCGCCGTTGTCGGTGACGACGTTCCCGTAGACCTCGACATCGGACGACGCCGCGACCAGGATGCCGGCGCCCCACAGCCACTCGTCCTTCCCCACCCCGTTGCCGATCACGGTGTTGTCCCGGATGATCGCCGCGTAGCTGATCTCATGGAAGATCCCCGGCGCGGAGTTCCGCTCGACCAGGTTCCCCTCGTAGAGCGTGTCCCGCGCATCGATGTCGGTCCAGAGCCCCGGTCCGTCGTTGTCGTGCGACCAGTTGCCGCGAACGACCAACCCGAGGGTCTGGGTGAACTTCGCCCCGCCGCCTTCCCACCCCCAATCGAACCCGGCGATGTTGTTGAAGGCGATCTCGTTGTCCTCGATCACCACGTCGGTGCCACCCGAGACCGTGATCCCGAGCTGGCCGTTGCGATGCAGATAGGAGTTCCGAACGATGGTGCCATCTCCCGTCCGGATGCCGGCCCCGTGCGAGCCCGTCACCTCGACGCCATCGATCACCCAGCCAGGCCCATAGGCTCCGTCGCCGGGGATCTGCGCCTGGATCGCCCCGTTCTGGGCCATCGTGGCGAACTTCTCCACGACGAGGTCGCGGATGGTGACCTCGGGCGCGTCCCCGACGAAGGCGAAGGGCGTTCTGCTCAGCTCGACACGCCGGGACGTCGGGTCGTCGAACATCACGAGACCGCCGTCGTCCCACATCCAGCGTCCCCGTGCCAGGTCCTCGACCGAGGTCACCTGCCACAGCATGATGTCGTCGACGAACAGATCCTCCGGGAACCCGCACCCGTCGTACCCGTCGATGCAGTCGCCGTGGTTCACGCCACCGGGTTCGAGCCCGTCGAGGCGCCAGAACCCGTCATCGGTTCGCCGGAATCCCTCGAGCGGCTGCGAACCGTCGACGTGGGCTTCGCCAAGGCCGACGAAGGTCATCTGGGCCTTCGGAACGATCGGATCGGAGATCCGATGTTTCCCGGGCGCGAGCAGGAACGTCGTGCCAGGCTCGGCCGCATCGACCATCGCCACCAGATCGTCGGTCGGCTGAACCACGACGCCGTCGATGTCGTCGACCAACCCAGGGAGGTCCTCGGGGTCGGTCGGTGCGGTGCCCAACGGAGGCGTCGACGTCGGAGGCGGAAGCGTGATCGTCGGCTGGGACGGCCCGCCGGGGCTGCAGGCCGCCGAGACGACACCGACGGCGATCACGATGGCCGCCAACCTCCAACGAGTCACGCCGATCCCCCTGCGAGAGCGTCTTCGAGCTTGGCGACCGCCGACTCCCATGAGAACCACGTCTCCGCCAGACCGGCGGCGCCCCGGCGGAGCCTCGCGGACAGCTCCGGGTCGCCGAGGACATCCACCACCGCGTCGGCGATGGTCCCTGGGGCGCGATCGTCGAGGATGTAGGCGTTGTCCCCGTGGACGAGTGCCTCCTCGGGCACCTGACCCTGGCTCACCACCAGCGGCAACCCGTGGCTGGCCGCCGCGGCCAACGACGAGTTGTAGAGGTACACGCCGGCTTCGAGCGGGAGGACGCACACATCGGCCGCGTACAGGAACTCGGACGGCCGCGGGTCGTGCCAGTCGAACTCGCCCGTGCGCACCACGGCGTCCCGAACTCCCGCCGCGGCGATCACGTCGTCGATGTGTGCCCCGTAGTCGCCGTGGGTGATCCAGTAGTGCTCGGGACTCAGGGCGCCTCCGATCAGCACCAGCTTCGCCTGGGGATGCGTCGCGCGGATCTCCGAGAGCGCGGCCACGAGCTCCTCGATCCCCTTGCCCGGGTACAGCCGGCCGATGAAGGCCACGAGGGGCACGCCGTCGTCGAGCCCGAGCTCGGCCCGCCTCCTCCGGCGGGCCTCGCGGGGATCCGACGCTTCGTGCAGGAGGCTCGGAGCGGGCACGATCACGGCCTTGTCGGCCGCCCGCCGGGAGATCTCGCCCAGGCGGCGTCGATGCAGATCGCTGAGAACCACCAGCCGGCGGCTCACCGGCAGCAGAGCCCCGTAGCGAAACGGCCCCAACAACCGGAACACCAGGCGCCGCAGTTTCGCGCTCTCGTCCCCGCCGCTCCCCAGATTGGAGAACTCCGTCACCGGTGTCGCCCCGACCAGCCTGCCCAGGATCGGGAGGACGGTCGGGAACGCCTTGTAGTTGTAGAGGGTGCCGAGGAAGTAGATGAGGAGGCCGTCGGGACGAACCGCCCGGAGGAGACGCCAGATCCGAGGAGCGTCCGACCATCCCCAGGTGCGAGCGATCGGATGGACAGTCACGCCAGGAAGCTCCACGTCGCCATGCGCCTCCGTGGTCAGAACGTGGACGTCGTGGCCGGCCTCGGCCAGGTGCAGGCACTGGCGGAGCGCCAGGTCGGCCTCGGGAACCTCGGTCGGAGGAAGTGCCGCAGAAACGTACAGGATTCTCATGTCCGAACCATCCCCCGAAGAGCCCTGAACGATCCGCCGCAGGCCGGACGCCGACGATACCAGCGGTCCCGCCATAGGAGGGCACGTGCGTCCGATCGGTACGTCGCTATGCTGAGCCCAGGGACAGGCCTCGCCGCGGGGCGAAGGCCGGTGGGGGGAACGCATGTCCACACAGAGCGGGCCAGGGCCGTGGTTGCGGCCGATCGGCGATGCGCCGGTGATCGTCGACGGTCGAACCGCAACGATCACGGGCGACCGCACCGCGGGACGGGAGGTCTCGTTCTCGCTCGAGCCGGTCGGCGTGACGGTCGCCGCCTCGATGCAACCGCTCGTGGTACCGGCTCGCCACCGCCTCTCCCCCACCGGGATCTCCCATCTCCTCCATCATGCCCACGTCCCGTTCCCCATGACGGTCTTCGACGGCGTCGCGACCCTCGGCATGGGCGACGTCGCACACGTCCACAGGACCGGGAACGGCTCGGTCCGGGTCGAGTTCGACCATGAGTACCCGTTCCTGGAATCGGCGTCCCGCGGCGACTCCCCTCCCGATGTCGCCCAGCTCCTCGACCTCCTGACCACCTCGACGGCGAAGGCGATCGAGACCGGCTCCGAGGCCGTGTTGATGCTGAGCGCCGGCAAGGACTCCACGGCCGTGGCGATCGCGGTCGCCCACGCCGGGCTCGCCGATCGGGTCCGCTGTGTGACCTACTCCAACGGGCCAGACGATCCCGAACCCGCCGTGGCGGCCGCCACCGCCGAACGCCTCGGCCTTCGCCACGAGATCGTCGAGCTGCCATCGGATCGATCGAGCCTCGAAGGGTTGCTCGAGACGTTCTTCACCCACTCGTACCGCCCGTCGGCGGATCTCGCCCAGATCCCGTACGCGGTCGCGGTCGCCCGCGCCGCCGAACTCGGCGACACCCTCCTCGACGGTGGCGGCAACGACTCGTACATGGGCTTCCTGCCCTCCAAAGCCGACCTGACGAAGCAGCGTTGGCGGATCCGCGGCGCAGGTCCCGCCGCGCTCGCCACTCGCCTGGTCGACGTCGGTTCTCCCGTCAACTACCTGGCACGCAGCCGGGCGGAGGCGACGCTGCCGGCTCGCTCCCTCCGCCTCGTCGACACGCGCCGGTTCTATCCCGACGTGGTCGACACCCGCCCGTTCTGGCGGGCCGAGAGCCGACGACACGCCGACCGCTCCCTGCCGGACCTGCTCAACTCGGTCTTGATCCGCCACACCGACCCGCAGGCGTCGATGTTGAAGATGCGGCAGGCAGCCGCCGCGTTCGGCATGACCACGGCGATGCCCTTCTGCGACGATGACCTCGCCGACTACGTCTTCCATCTCCCACGATCGGAACGGTTCGACACGGCCGCGGGACGTACCAAGATCCTGCTCCGGAAGATGCTCGCCACCTACGGCGACTACGACGCCGACGCCGTCGGCAAGCATCCCTTCCGCTTCGACGGCGCGGCCTTCCTCGAACGGCACCGCCCGTTCGTCACCGACGAGATCGTCGGCTGCCCCCTGTGGGACCGCGAGACCGTCTCCGGCCTCGTCGAGCGCTGGTTCGCCGCGATGAACGGCCGCCGCCCGTTCACGTACCACGCGCTGCTGATCCTCTTCCAGGTCTCCGCGTGGATCAACCGCTCGGAGGCCTCGCCGTATCGGAGCGCGCCGTGAGGATCCTGATGGTCCACAACCGCTACAAGCAGCGTGGCGGCGAGGACGTCTCGACCGAGGTCGAGATCCGCGTCCTGCGCGATCGTGGACACGACGTCGACACCATCGAGGAGGACAACGCCCGGATCGACGACCTGGGCATCGTCCGCACCGGCCTCCGGACGCTCTGGTCACGCGAGGCGCAGCGGCGGGTCGCCGACGCCCTCGGGTCCGGAAGCTACGACGTGATGCACGTCCAGAACTTCTTCCCGCTCCTGTCGCCATCGATCTACTACGCCGCGAAGAGCGCCGGGGTGCCGGTCGTCCAAGCCCTCCGCAACTTCCGCCTCCTCTGTCCGGCAGCCACCTTGTACCGTGACGGGCAGGGCTGCACCGACTGTGTCGGCAGGGCCTACCCGTGGCCCGGCGTCGCTCACGGGTGCTATCGCTCGAGCCGGCCGGCCACCGCCGTCGTCGGCTTGATGACCGTCGGCCATCGGATCATCGGGACCTGGGACCGGGCCGTCGACGTGTATGTGACCCCCAGCGAGTTCGCCCGGTCCACGTTCGTCGACGCTGGCTGGGACCGAGCCCGCATCGTGGTGAAACCCAATGCGGTGCATCCCGATCCTGGACCCGGCGACGGCACCGGCGGCTACGCGCTCTTCGTGGGGCGACTCACCCGCGAGAAGGGCGTCGAGACCCTCCTCCGGGCCTGGGAGCGCCATCACCCGTCCCTCCCCCTCCGGATCGTCGGAGACGGACCCCTCCGGGACGAGGTCGCTGCCGCGGCCCGCCGGAACCCGGCGATCTCCTGGGAAGGAGCGCGAGACACCTCCGAGACCTACCGGATGATGCCGAACGCCGGCGTCGTCGTCGTCCCCTCGCAGTGGTTCGAGACGTTCGGACGCGTCGTCGCCGAGTCCTTCGCCGCAGGGACCCCGGTCGTCGTGTCCGACCGCGGCGCCCTTCCCGAACTCGTCGCCGGCACCGACCACGGCCTCGTCTACCCCGCGGCCGACGACCAGGCGCTCGCCCGGGCGGTCGATCTCCTCGGCGCGGCCGGAACGGACGTGCGATCGGGAGCCCGCGCCGACTACCGGCGGCGGTTCAGCGCAGCGGCCAACGGCGAGCTCTTGGAGCGGATCTACGAACGAGCGATCGAGGGGGAACGATGACCGAGGAGCGATCGAGCGTGCCGATGAGCGCGTCGGTGCGGTTGGTGGATCCTGAGGCGGTGCGGGT
>JALVQZ010000012.1 GCA_027036355.1 Acidimicrobiia bacterium
GATAAAAAGCGAAGGCCCGGATCTCCGGGCCTTCGAGCAGAGGGGACGTGGACTCAGAGCGACTTCTTGCAGAACCACCAGTCGACGCACTCGTAGCCCTCGTTCATGCGCTTCTCGGCTTCGGTCGCATCGCTCGGCGGGGGCACGATGACCTTCTCCCCGGGTGTCCAACCCTCGGGGGTGGCGACGCCGTTGGCGTCGGAGGTCTGCAACGCCTTGACGATCCGCAGGACCTCGTCGATCGACCGCCCGTTGCTCAACGGGTAGTAGATCATCGCCCGCATGATCCCCTTGTCGTCGATGACGAACGTGCAGCGCACCGTCGACGTGTCGCTGGCGCCGGGCTGGATCATGCCGTACCGGTGGGCGACGTCCATCGACAGGTCGGCGATGATCGGGAAGGGGATCTCGACGCCGAACTTCTCCTTGATCGTCCGCGTCCAAGCGATGTGCGAGTAGGTGCTGTCGATCGACAGGCCGAGCAGGTCGGTGTCGAGGGCCTGGAAGTCGTCGTAGGCCTTGGCGAATCCGATGAACTCGGTGGTACACACCGGCGTGAAGTCGGCCGGATGGGAGAACAGCACCAACCAGCGGCCGCGGTAGTCCGACAGCTTCTTGACGCCGTGGGTGGTGGGCGCCTCGAAGTCGGGGGCGGGTTCGTTGAGGCGGGGGAGCTGATGCGTGGTCGTGGTGTCCGTGTCCATGGGGGTTCCTCCTCGTCGCAGTGCACTTGGACAATGTCCAGACTACTCGGTGTCGCCGGGACCGACGAATCGAACGCCGGTACGCTCCCGACGATGCAGCGCTACGACATCGACCGGGCCCGCTCCCGGTTCGTCATCGAAGCCGCCTCGTCGCTCCACCCGATCGTGGCCACCGCATCGCCGGCCGGTCGGCTGGAGACCGTCGGCGGCGACCCCGCCGACCCGTCGACCTGGACCGCCGCGTCGGTGACCGTCGCCATCGGCGACCTGCGCACCGGCAACCCCCTCGTGGACCGGGAGACCCGGCGCCGGGCCGGCACCGACGAGACCATCACCGCCACCTTCGAGCGGGTCGTCGACGTCCACGACGGCCGTGCCACCCTCGAAGGGACCATCCGCTTCCACGGCCGTGACGTCCTCGTCGAAGGCGACGTCACGGCCACGGAGACACCCGCCGGCGTGCGTATCGTCGGCAGCGGGACCTTCGACGTCCGATGGTGGGGGATGGAGCCCCCGAAGCTGCTCATGCTCCGCGTCGAACCCGAGGTCACCGTGACCCTCGAGGCCGCCTTCGTCCCCGGCGTTCAGATCTCGACCTGAACGCCGATCTCGAGGGACCGTTGCGTCGGGAGCTTGAAGAACGTCGACGCCGGCGTGGCGTTGCGGGCCATCGCCGCGAACAGCTTCTCCCGCCAGATCGCCATGCCCGGCCGGTCCGTCGCCAGGACCGTCTCGCGGCCGAGCACGAAGATCGTGTCCGCCAGGTCGATCCCGAAGCCGTGGTGGACGATGTTGGTCAGGTCCTTCGGGACGTCCGGCTCCTCCATGAAGCCGTAGTGCAACACCACCTGATAGAACCCCGACCCCAACTCCCAGACGGTGGACCTGCGGGCGGTGGGGACCCGCGGCACGTCCTCGGTGCGGATGGACAGCACCACGACCGTCTCATGGAGCACCTCGTTGAACCGGAAGTTCGCCAGCAGTGGGGGAGGGGTGTTGCCCGGCTCGGGGAACATGTAGACCGCCGTGCCGGGCACCCGCGGCGGCGGGTTCTTCTCCAACGACGCGATGAAGCGCTCCAACGACAGCTCACCCCTCCGCAGTCGCGCCGCCAGGAGCTCCCGGCCCCGCTTCCAGGTCGTCATCAACGTGAAGATCGCCAGCCCGACGACGATCGGGAACCAGCCACCGTCGGGGATCTTGAAGAGGTTCGCCCCGAAGTAGGCGAGGTCCACCACCAGGAACGCCGCCGACACGCCGGCCGCGACCACCAGCTTCCAGTCCCAGCGCTCCCTGGTGACCACGAAGAACAGCAACGTGGTGATCACCATCGTCGTGGCCACGGCGATGCCGTACGCGGCAGCCAGACCCGACGAGCTGCGGAACCCGACGACCAGACCGATCGTCGACACCATGAGCGCCCAGTTGATCGCCGGGATGTACACCTGGCCGGCCTCGTGCGCGGAGGTGTGGAGGATCCGGGTCCGAGGCAGATAGCCGAGCTGTACGGCCTGCATCGTGAGCGAGAACGCCCCCGAGATCAACGCCTGCGACGCGATGATCGTCGCCGCGGTCGCCAGGACCAGCAGCGGCCAGCGTCCCCAGCCCGGCGCGAGGAGGTAGAACGGGTTCTCGATCGCCTCCGGGTTGCCGATGAGGAGCGCCCCCTGCCCGAAGTAGTTGAGGACGAGCGCCGGGAACACCAGCGCGTACCAGGTGAACTGGATCGGGCGCTTGCCGAAATGTCCCATGTCGGCGTACAGGGCTTCGCTGCCGGTGACCACCAGGAACACCGATCCCAAGGCCAGGAACGCCTGGAACCCGTTGTTCGTGAAGAACAGCACGCCATGGACCGGGTTCAGGGCCGCGAACACCCCCGGCTGCTGCACGATGTGGACCAGGCCGAGGATCGCCAACGTCGAGAACCACAGGATCATGACGGGACCGAACACCTTGCCGACCGTCCCGGTCCCGTGCCGCTGGATGAGGAACAGCCCCAACAAGATGACGATCGCCACCGGGATGATGTACGGCTCGAGCGCCGGGGTGGCCACCTCGAGGCCCTCCACCGCGCTCAACACGGAGATCGCCGGGGTGATCATGCCGTCGCCGTACAACAGCGCGGTGCCGAAGAGGCCGATGACGATCAGGACCCACCGGCTCCGCCGCAGGCCCCGCTCCTTGCGTGGAACGATCAGCGCCGTCAGCGCCAAGATCCCTCCCTCACCGCGGTTGTCGGCCCGCATCACGAAGGCCAGGTACTTGATCGAGATCACGATGAGCAGCGACCAGAAGATCAACGACAGCACCCCGAGGATGTTCTCGGTGGCGACCTCCATCCCACCGTGGGCTTCGAACGTCTCGCGCATCGCGTACAGCGGGCTGGTGCCGATGTCCCCGTAGACGATGCCGAGCGCCCCCAGCGACAGGAGCAGGAAGTAGGCGCGGCCGCTCTTGTCCGGCGTCTCCGACATGACGGCGCTCCTCCCGATGGTCCTGGGCCGGGCGAGATGGTACCGCGGCCGACGGCGGGATACGGTATCGCCATGGAGGTCCGGATCGGAACGAGTGGATGGAGTTACGACCACTGGCGGGACGCCTTCTACCCGCCCGAGGTCCCCAAGCGGCGGTGGCTTTCGTTCTACGCGGAGCGCTTCGACACGGTGGAGGTCAACGCCACCTTCTACCGGCTCCCCACCGAACGCGCCGTGGCGGGATGGGTCGACGCCGTACCCGAGCGGTTCCGGTTCGCCGTCAAGATGTCGCGGTACCTGACCCACGTGCGCCGGCTCGGCGACACCGCGGGGATCGAGCGATTCGCCGCGGCCGTCGCCGGACTGTCCGGCCACCTCGGTCCGGTCCTGGTACAGCTCCCGCCGCGCTTCGACCCCGACCCTGGACGGCTGGCCGCCTTCCTGGCCGCCATGCCCGACGGCTGGCAGGTCGCCGTCGAGTTCCGCGACCCGCGGTGGTTCGACGATGACGTCCGCGCCGTCCTCGAGACCCACGACGCGGCCCTCGTGTGGAGCGACTATCCCGGGGTCGGGAGCCCCCGCTGGCGGACCGGTCCGTTCCTCTACGTGCGCAGACACGGCACCACCGGGCGGTTCGCCGGACGGTACGGACCTCGCCTCGTCGACCTCGCCCGCACGATCGTCGACACCGGTGTCGATGCATGGTGCTACTTCAACAACGACCTCGAGGCGGCAGCCCCGCGGGACGCCGCCGAACTGATCCGGCTCGTGGAAGAGATCCGCCCAGATGCGGTCACGACCTGACAGGATGGGGGAGTGAGCAGGTTCACCCAGCCCCTGGTCGTCGTCCCGCTCAGCGAGCTGCGCCGCGCCCGCGGCCAGACCGTCCGTCGTCGCGACGCGAGGTCATGGGTCCTGTACACCGACGACTTCGTCTACGAGGTCGGAAGCGAAGGCTCCGGAGAGGCGATCGCCGTCCCGCACGGGTTCGTGACCGACTTCGCGTCGGTCCCGCGCCTGTTGTGGATGATCGTGGCTCCCTGGGGACGTCACGGACCTGCCGCGGTGCTCCACGACTTCGGCTACTGGCAGCACGACCCGGACGACCGCCGCTACTGGGACGACGTGTTCTACGAGGCGATGGCGGTCCTCGAGGTCCGGCCCATCGTGCGCTCGATCCTCTACCGGGCGGTCCGATGGTTCGGTGGGTGGGCGTGGCGGCGGAACGCGTCGGTCCCGCTCGCCGCCAAGATCGAACACCCCGAGACGCTGATCGCCGACAAGAAGACCTGACCGAAGCCCCGAACAGGCGTCGCGTCGTGACGGAGGACCGCAACCCTCCGTCACGACGCTCCCCCTCTTCGCTGGAACGGCGCCCGATGAGCGGGCCACCATGGGACGGTCGGTCGGCCTCCCGGTCCCCCCTTCGTTCCGGGAGGCCTTCCTTCACCGTCTCGACCTACAAGAGCGCATCGACGCCACCGTGATACATGATTCTCGCGGTGGCCGTCGTGGGCCGTCACCCCCGCCCGAAGCACACGAAGGCGCCCGCGGTCGCACGGAGCGGACCGTCGCTCCCGGCGATGACCGATCCGAGCGCGTCGGAGAGTCGCACACCCACCGCGACCTGGCGATGAACGCGCTCCATGACCGTGCGGGTCGCCGCGTCGGAGACCGGAACGCCGGGGGCGAGCACGACGCTGGAGCCGCGGGTGAGGAACACGTCGGCGATCCCCAGCGCCGCCGATCCGACCGCCGCCGCGCTGGCACCGGCATCACAGGCCGCCAGGATCACCGCCGACGGCATCCGGCCCAGCTCGGCGAGCTCGGACAGGTAGAGATGTCCGTCATCGAGCGCCAGGTACGAGAACAACGGACGGTCGCTACGGGTCGCCGCGTGCGCAGCGACGTGCGCCAGATCGGAGCGGCCCAGGGCCGCCACCACCTCGTCGACCGTCGCCGGAACGACGCGAGCCGCCAGCTCCGCTCCGATCGGTGTGGACGAACCGGAGACACTGTCGAGCCGGCGCGACGCGATCACACACGGCGCCACGAACCGGTCCGGCGGCGGCGCCAGCCGCACCCAGCGGGTCAGGGACGAGACGACCACCGGTGGCGGCTGGTGGAGCATCGACCACGGGGCGGCGCGAAGCGACGGGGACGGGACGACGACCAGCCGGGAGGACGCAGGAACGCCGAGCGGGTCGAGGAGGCGTCGACGCAGGTCGGCGACGCCTTCGTCGATCGTCGCCAGCGCGGCCGACAGCGACCGGGCCGACACGTTGCTGCGAGCGACGCGGGCGAACGCCGCATCGAGGTGGGCGATCGTCGACACGAGGTCGTCGACGGCGCCGACGTCGACGAGCCGGGTGCGGCCCCGATCGATCACGATCGCCGTGACGGCGCCGTCGAGTTCGACGAACGAGAGCCCGGTCGCATCGCCGAGGGCCCTGTGGATCTCGCGAACCGACGGCGGTGGAACCGCTCGGCGGTCACCCTCCGCCGTTCGCAGCGCTTCGGTGATCGACGCCTCCAGGTCCCTGCGGGTCGTGGCCAGCTCCTCGTCGACGTCCCCGAGGCCGAGGCGATGGTCGAGCCGGCGCAACCGGGCCATGAGCGCCGAGACCCGCTCGTCGACACCGCCGGCAGGTCGGGGCGCGACCGCCTCGTCGGCGCGCAGGCGCTCCACCCAACCCAGCAGCGTCCCGGCCGATCGCGCCCCCAGCGCCATGGCCACGCCCAGGTCGTGGAGATCGAACGCCAGGCGTTCGGCGTGCAGCCGGAGGTCGGCGGACCCGAAGGCGGAGCGATACCGAGCGAACCGACGGCGAGCCGCATGGAGGGCGTTCCACGCCCCCGGGACGTTGCCCACGGCGCGACGGAGCCTGGCGACCTCGCTCCACAGGCGGATCTGGAGCCACAGCGGCCCCCGGCGCGCCCACGTGCTCGCCCGCGCGATCAGTCGCTCCGCCATCGCCGCCTCGCCGGCATCGCCCGCCTGGCGGGCGGCGTCCAGCAAGAGCGCGGCGGCGGTCAGGTTCTCGCCCGCCTCGAGCATCCTGCGGGCGCACGCTTCCATGGCGGCCGCCCTGGCGGCGGACGCCGGTTCCATCTCGGCGGTGAGTCGTAATCCGGTGGCTTCGACGTCGAGCCGGAACCGGCTTTCGGGCGCCAGCAGAGCCCAGGCGGGGTCGAGGACCTCAACACCCTCGGCGGGGCGTCCCAGACGAGCCAGCACCTCCGCCAGCCAGATCCGCGCCTGGACGACCAGGGCGTCGTTGCCGCCCGCAGCCTCCAGGGCGGGGATCGCCGAGCGCAGCGCCTCCTCCGCTTCGGCGAGGAGACCCGCCTGCAGCAGGATCAGCGCGTACTCCATGGTGTCGAGCGGACTCGCTGCTCCGATCCGTTCCCGCAGCTCGGCCGATCGACGGTGCCACTCCATCGCCCCCGGGAGATCGTCGAGCCACGCCCGCACCTCCGACAGATGCAGCGCCGCATCGGCGGCCATGGCCAGGTCCTCGGTCTCGCAGGCGACGTCGAAGCAGCGCCGCAGATCGGCGTCGGCGGCCTGCAACGCCCCGAGCTCCATGTGGATGACCGCCCGGTTGTACACGATCAGCGTCAGGCGATCCTCCGCTCCGGGGCGGTCGAAGGCGGGGAGCGCCGCGTTCAGCGCCTCGAGGGCATCGATGTGGGCGCCGCGCATGATCAGGATGAAGGCATGCTGCAGGCGGCTCAACGCCCGACCATCGGCGTCGAGCAGGTCGATCGAACGCCGGATCAGCGCGTCGGCGTCGTCGTCATCGCCCGCCTGGGCGCGGTTGAACGCGAGGCTCCGCAGGATGGTGCCGAGGAGCTCCCGGTCTCCGGCCCGTTCGGCCAGCTCGGCAGCCGCTTCCATCTCGGAGGTGGAACGCGCCCCCTCGGACAGGGCACGGTACGCCAGACCCCGAGCGAGATGCGCCGTCGCCGCAGTGACGGCATCGTCGGATCCCACGCACGAGGCGGCCAACTCGAGCGCCCGACGCGGATCGGCCCTGGCGACGTCGAGCGCCTCGGCGGCGCGCCGACGACGATCGCCCCGCGGCGCGTCGCTCATCTCTCAGCAGGTGGCGACGGCATGGCAACCGGCGGCGACCGCGGCGGCGAACGAGGTGCCCGTGAACAGCCCCCACCCGTCGAAACGCTGCGACGTCGCCGACCCCGAGCGATCGCCCGTGCCGGGCCGGATCCGCAGATCACCCGTGACGAAGGGCGCCGGAACGGCGATGCCGGCGGCGCCGAGCGCGGCGGCGGCCCCCCGGTTCGACCACTTCGCCAACCCGAGTCGCCCGAG
This sequence comes from Acidimicrobiia bacterium, assembly GCA_027036355.1. Taxonomy (GTDB): domain Bacteria; phylum Actinomycetota; class Acidimicrobiia; order Spongiisociales; family UBA5794; genus JALSQW01. The sequence goes on from JALVQZ010000012.1 coordinate 7,515, forward strand.
CGCCGCATCGGGACGCAGCACGGTCCGGCACGCACGCCCCGTCCATCCGAGTTTCGCCGCGCCCAGCGACCATGCGCCGACGCCGAAC
>JALVQZ010000013.1 GCA_027036355.1 Acidimicrobiia bacterium
GGCGTGGCGCGCCCTGCCCATCAACGACGGGCTGGAGGGGCTGGCCATCGCCCCCTCGGGCGATCTGCTGGCGATCCAGGAGAGCCGGGGCGAGGGCGCCGGGTCGCCCGCCTTCTGGATCGGCCGCGACGGCGCCGTGCGCGCCGCCGTCCTGCCGCGCATGGAGGGCGCGGCCCCCACCGGCGCCGTCTCCACCGTGACCTCGATCTGCGGGGCAGCCGTTCCACCGGCGATGACGCGCTCGATGTCCTTCCGGGTGATCCGGCCGCCCTCGCCGGTGCCGGTCACCGTCTCGAGGTCGATGCCGTGTTCCGCGGCGAGGCGGCGCACGACGGGCGAGAGCATCATCGACCGGTCGCCTGCGGGCCGCGGCGCGGGGGTTCCCACCGGCGCAGCCTCGGCCGGCGCAGCCTCGGCCGGCGCCGCCTCGGCCGGCGCGACGCCCGTCGGACCCGTCACCACCGGCGCCGCCTCGGCCGGCGCGACGCCCGTCGGACCCGTCACCACCGGGGCCGCCTCGGCCGGGGCCGCCTCGGCCGGCTCGGCGGGGACCTCACCCGGCTCGGCGATGATCGCCAGGGGCGTTCCGACGCTCACCGTCTCGCCTTCGGGCACGAGGATCTCCTGGAGGATCCCGGAGGCCGGCGACGGCACCTCGGTGTCGACCTTGTCCGTCGAGATCTCGAGGAGGACCTCGTCCTCGTCGATGCGGTCGCCGGGTTGTTTCAACCAGGCGAGGATCGTTCCTTCGGTGACGGTCTCACCGAGCTGGGGCATGGTCACGGTCACCGGCATCGGGGTGTGCTCCTTCGCTGCTGTTTCGGTCGTCCCATCAGATCGTGGAAAGCTCGCGGACGACGTCGGCGACGTCGTCTACCTGGGGAAGATACGCATCCTCGAGGACGGCGGCGAACGGGATGTGCGTCATGGGAGGAGCGACCCGTCGCACCGGCGCATCGAGATCCCAGAACAGTTCGTCGGCGACCCTGGCGGCGATCTCCGAACCGATCGAGGCCACCGGAACGTCCTCCTGGACCACCACCAGGCGCGACGTCCGCGCCACCGACGAGAACACCGTGTCCCAGTCGATCGGGGCCACGGTGCGCAGATCGACCACCTCCACCGAGATGCCCTCGGCGGCGAGGGACTCGGCGGCTGCCAGGCAGGTGTGCACCATCGCCGCCCAGGCGACGAGGGTGACATCGGATCCGGGTCTCGTGATCGTGGCCGAGCCCAGCGGGATCTCGAAGTCGCCTTCGGGTACCGGTGCCTTGACGCTCCGGTAGAGCTTCTTGTGCTCGAGGAAGACGACGGGGTTCGGATCCCTGATGGCGGCCAGGAGCAGACCCTTGGCGTCGACCGGGTTCGACGGACAGACCACCTTCAGTCCGGGATGATGCGCGACGAGGCTCTCCGGGCTCATCGAGTGGAACGGTCCGGCTCGAAGACCCGCCCCGCTCGGACCGCGGACGACCATCGGGACGGGATGCCCCGTCTTCCAGTAGTACTTGGCGGCCTCGTTGACCAGCTCGTCGAGGCCGGGATAGATGAAATCGGTGTACTGCAGCTCGGCGATCGGCCGGCGGTCCATGAGTGCACTACCCACGGCGGCTCCGATGATGGCGGACTCGGCGATGGGCGTGTCGACGACGCGGTCGGCGCCGAAGCGGTCGTAGATCCCGGCGGTGACCTTGAACGCACCACCGAACGGCCCGACGTCCTCGCCGAGGAGGAAGACCCGTTCGTCGCGTTCCATCTCCTCCACCATGGCCGAACGGATGGCGTCGAGCATCGTGACCGGCTCGCCCGAAGCAGGCTCCGGCTCGGGAGCCCTGGGACCGGTCCGCGGGGCGAAGACGTCCGTCGCCACCGACGCGGGGTCCGGGTCGGGGCGGGACTGCGCCCATTCGATGGCCGCCTTGACCCGACGCGACACCTCGTCGGCGAGCCGCAGGATCTGCTCGTCGTCGAGGATGCCTTCGTCGATGAGGAGGCTCTCGAACCGCGCGATCGGATCGCGTTCGAGCCACTGTTCCCGCAGCTCGGGATCGACGTAGTCGGCCGGATCGTGGCCGGCGTGGCCGAAGTGACGGAAGGTGACCGCCTCGATCAACGACGGTCCTCCACCGCCCCGAGCTCGTTCGACGGCCTCGGCGGCGGCGTTGTAGCAGGCAACGACGTCGTTGCCGTCGACGACCGAGTGTGGGATCCCGTACCCTCGGCCGCGATCGGCGAAGTGCTCGAGGCGGGTCTCCCGTTCGTTCGGGGTCGAGTAGGCGTACTGGTTGTTCTGCACGGTGAACACCACCGGGAGCTGCAGCACGGCAGCGGTGTTGACCGCCTCGTGCCAGGTCCCCGTGGCGGTCGCGCCTTCGCCGCAATCGGCCAGCGCGACCCGATCCTCGCCTCGCTGGCGGAAGGCCAATGCGCATCCGACGGCGACGGGATAGGCGTCGGGAAGCGGGGAGATGACCATCAGTGTGCCCTTCTCGAGGACCCCGAAGTGGCTGTTGCCGTCCCGTCCCTTCGTCGGCGCCTCGGCCTTCCCGAAGAAGTTCAACAGGGTCTCCTCGATGGTCACACCCTTGGTGAGCTGCATCATGAGGTCACGATGGGTACCTCCGAAGACGTCACGTGCTTCGAGCGCCGACGCGAACCCGACCTGCGCGGCCTCCTGACCGACACCGGGGTACACGGCGCCGCCCAAGCGGCCTCCTCGGTACATGTTGTGCAGCCTCGTCTCGAGCGTCCGGCCGAGCACCATGAGCTCGTACATCTGTCGGAGCCGATCGGCGCCGAGTTCGGCCGCGGGTCCTACGAGTTGCATCGGTCTCCTCAGTGCAGCGGGTGTCCGGCGGCGGCGAGCAAGGTCTCCCCGATGGCCTCCGACACGGTGGGGTGGGCGTGGATGAACGATGCCGCCTCGGCGGGGAGGGCCTCCCAGCCCACGACGTACATGAGCTCGTGGATGAGCTCACCGGCCGACGGGTCGACCACGGTGGCTCCGAGCACGGGTCCGTTCCGCTCCGCCACGATCTTGACGAGACCGCCGGTCTCGCCGTGGATGATGGCCCGGCCGATCCCGCGCATCCCATGCGACGTGACCTCCACGTCGTAGCCGCGTTCGCGGGCTTGGGCCTCGGTGAGACCGACCTGGGCCACCTCGGGGTGGGTGTACACGACCATCGGCACGGCCCGGTAGTCGACCGGGGCGGGAACGCCGGTGGCGATGTGGGTGATGGCGGCCATCCCCTCGGCGAAGCCGACGTGAGCGAGCTGAGGGGTCCCGGCGACGATGTCACCGACGGCGTAGACGCCCGGCTTCGAGGTTCCCATCGTCTCGAGATCGACCGTGACGAACCCCCGGTCCATCGCGATCCCAGCCTCCGCGATCCCCGCTCCATCGGTGAACGGCGCCCGGCCGGTAGCGACGAGGACGACGTCGACCTCCACCGCGTCGTCGCCGAAGGGCACCACGACGCCCTGGTCGGTGAACCGTGCCGGGTCGACGCGGACGCCGGTCCTCACCTTCACCTTCTTCTTCTTGAACGACCGCTCGAGCGCCTTGGCCGCCTCGGGCTCCATCCCGGGCAGGACCTGGTCGACCATCTCGAACAGGTGGACCTCGGAGCCGACGTCGGCGAGGAGCGAGGCGAACTCCGCTCCGATCGCTCCGGCGCCGATGATCGCGACGCGATCGGGACGTCGATCCCAATCGAGGGCGTGGTCCGAGGTGACGATCCGTTCGCCGTCGATGTCGTAGCCGGGGATCGACTGCGGCACCGACCCGGTGGCCAGGATCACATGACGTCCTTCGAGCAGCTCGGTTCCACCGTCGTCGGTCCGGAGCTCCACACCACCGTCGACCAGCCGCCCGAACCCGTTCCTCACGTCTGCGCCACGGGACGCCAGGAGGCCGGAGAGGCCCTTGACGAGGCCATCGACCACGTTCGTCTTGCGATCCCGCGCGGCGCCCCAGTCGAGCTGTGGCTCGGAGGTCCCGACACCGAACTCGCCGGCGCGACCGACCATCGAGTACACCGCGGCGGTCTGCAACCAGGTCTTGGCGGGGATGCATCCTCGCAGCAGGCAGGTCCCTCCGACTCGTTCCTTGGTGACCAGCGCCGTCGAGAGACCGAAGTTGTGGGCGTAGAGCGCGGCGGCGTAGCCGCCGGGTCCTCCGCCGATGATGACGACGTCGTACACGGTTCCTCCGGGGATGGGTGTCGCCGCGAGACTAGTGGACGCCCGGGTCGCTCGGGGACGCGCCCAGGTACCATGCGCCGATGCAGACCCGGTACCTGATCCTCGTGTCGCTGGTGGCGGCGCTGGCCATCCTCGTCGCCGCCGCGCTGTGGTTCACGGGGTTGTAGCGCGTCGTGGCCGCCCTCGCCGTGCCTCCCGCCGAGCTGTACGCCCTCGCCGAGGGCGAGGTCGTCGTGGCGTTCACCGACCGGCCGCCCGATGAACGAAACGTCACCGTGATCGGTGGGGAGACCTTGCCCCTCGCCACCCTGAAACCTGCGTACCGGCGATGGCGCGAGATCACGCCCCCTCGGGGCGGCCTCGAGGCGGAGGTCGTCGCCGGCTACGGCGTCGCCCTCTTCGACCCGACCCCGGCGTTCTCCCGGCATCTGCGGATGGATCTGCCACAGACCGGCCATCTCCTCGTGCTCCGGGTACGGCTCGACGGTCACGCCGTGTTGTCGGACGTGGCCTTCGGCGCCCGCCTCCGTGCCGTGACCGCGGCGCTGCGGTGAGGACCTTCGAGCTCGCCACCGTCGATGGTCTCCGCCTCGAGGCGCGCTGGGACCTGGCGAACGACCCGATCGGGACCGTCGTGCTGTGCCACCCGCATCCGCTCCATGGCGGCACGATGACGGCTCCGTTGATGGGGACCCTCGCCGAGGTCCTCGTCGAGCATCGCCTGTCGGTCCTCCGGTTCAACTTCCGAGGCGTCGGCAGATCGGAGGGAAGCCACGGTGGCGGCGAGCCCGAGCTGCTCGACATCGACGCCGCGACGACCGCCGCCTCCGCGGCCTACGAGGATCTCCCGTCGGCGCTCTCGGGGTGGTCGTTCGGGGCGGCGACGGCGCTGCGATGGTCGGCCGCCCGGAACTCGACGCGTCCGTACGTCGGCATCGCCCCGCCGGTCCGCTCCGAGCTGACCCCGCTGCTTCCGGCTCCCGACGAGCTCGAGCCTGCGCGGCGTAGCTTCGTGATCGGCGAGCGCGACCAGTTCGTGGAGGTGGCCGACCTCGAGGCGTACGCACGATCGATCGGGGCCACGGTGCATGTGATCGCCGGCAGCGACCACTTCTTCTACTTCCGGGAGCGTCGCGTCGCCGAGCTCGCCGCCGCGGACCTAACCGCGGCGATGGGTGAACCCCCGGTTGGCGGCCTCCGGTAGCGTGTCGGGTGCGAACGCCTGGAGGAGATCCCGATCGAGGAGCTCCTCCGCTTCCGCTCGGGCGGACAGCTCCGCGAACTCCTCGGGCTCGTCGCAGTCGTAGACCTGCATCGTGTCGCGGGTCCCGACGAACCGGTGTTCCTCGAAGCGGGCGAGCCGAGCCATGGGCACGAGCCTACCCGGAACCAGCGCCGCGATCCGTCATGGGGTCTCGACGATGCGGACGGCGGCCGACGACAGTCCGTTGCCGGCTGCCCGCAGCACGACCGTCCCCTCGGCGGCGTCGTTGGCGAACGCGACCTTCCACTCGGCCGCGTTGCCGGCGGTCTCGGTGACCTGGAACCCGCCGATGGGAAGGTTCTGCTCGAAGTAGTCGGCCGCCCCGGGCACGTCCGCGGGGAGCGTCAGAACGAACTCCGTCGTGCCCGACCCCGGATCGACGAGGGTCGATCCGACCACGGCGCCGATCGGAACCGGGAACCCGGACGGCACGGTGTCGGGGAGGACGCCCTCGCCGAACACGACCCCGCCGACGGCCAGCGTCGTCGCCGTCGTCGGCGGTGTGGTCGATGGCGGAGCCGTCGTCGACGTCGCCGCCGACGAGCCGCCACATGCCGCCGCCGCCAGCGCGACGGCGACGAGGAGGCCGTGGAGGATCCGCCGTGGAGTGATCATGTCGAACTCATGCTTGTCGGGGAACCGGGAGTGTACGGAGCCCGATGCTCAATCGCGCGCCCGGCGGACGTGCAACGCAGGGGTGGGTTCGCCCACGACGAGCATCGCCACCGGAACCTCCCGCAGGTCGAGACGCCACGGCATCACCCGAGATGGGGCGACCGACAGATAGGCGGCGAGCGCCACGCGACGCAGGACGATCACGGCCCGGCGCCACCCACGAGCCGTCATCGCCCGTCTCGGTCGTCGGCGTCGCGGTCGGGGGCGACGACCTCGCCCGGATCGACCGCCTCTCCGAGCGCCCCGAGCGCCAGCAGGTAGGCCGCTTCGAGGTCCAAGACGGCGAAGATGTCCTCGGGCTCGTAGGCATGTCCCTGCTTCCAGCAGCGTTCCTGGATGTAGGCGGCCGCCTGCTCGGATCCGGCGATCGCCGGCCCTCCTCGCTCCTCGTCGCCGAGCTGGAGCCACCGGACCTCCCATTCGAGCATCCGGCGGATCCCGTTGCGGCCGATCCGGTCCCGTGTCGCCGGGTCGAGCCCCTCGTAGACGAACTCGATGGAGTCCTCGACGCCGTAGACGATCTCGGCATCCGGGAGCTCGGCGCGCTCCTGCCACAACATGCCGGCGCCGATGGCGACCACGACGACCACCAGCGCGAGGACGAGGAGTGCGAATCCCATGGCGCGAGCGTACCGGCCGGGCCGTGCGAGCCGCATCCAGATCCGGTCCCGCGCGCCGCGACTAGCGTTCCGGCCGTGAACGTCTCGACGATGACCACGTTCTTCGCCCTCCTGGCGCTCGCCGCCAATGGGGCGACGCTGCTGCTCGTCGCGGCGGCCGCCGCCGGGCGCCTCTCCGAGGCCGGTCGCCGGTTCCGCTCCGAGGTCCTGGCGTTGTTCGCCGGATGGGAGCTGTGGACGGCGTTCATCGTGGCGACCACGGCGACGCTCGGCAGCCTCTACCTCTCCGAGATCGCCCATTTCGTTCCCTGTCAGTTCTGCTGGTACCAGCGGATCGCCATGTACCCCCTCGCCGTCATCCTCGGCATCGCCGCCTGGCGGCGGGACCATGGGATCCGCATCTACGTCTCGGTCATCGCCGCGATCGGCGCGGCGCTGTCGACGTACCACTACCTGATCCAGCGGTTCCCCGATCTCGACAGCGGCTCGTGCTCGCTGGGGGTTCCCTGCACCACGGCCTACGTCATGAAGTTCGGGTTCATGACGATCCCCTACATGGCGTTCAGCGGGTTCACGCTGATCCTGGCGTTGATGTGGGCGGATCGGTGCGGTAACGGCGAGGCGGCACCATCATTCACGGCGACGAGCGAACAGGAGAGCGAGGGGCGATGACGAGCACCAAGGCACGCACGGGAGGGTCCAAGGCGAAGGGGCGGTCCGTCCCGGTCGTGGCGATCGTCTTCGGCGTGATCGCCGTCGCCCTCGTCGCCGCCGTCGCCTTCGGCGGCAACTCCGAGGTCCAGAGCGAGTACGGCACACCGACGGTCGAGGGGGCCCTGCCGCTCATGCCGCCCAACGCGTCGGTCGACACCTCGGCCGCGGGCCTGGAGGCGCCCACGATCGTCGGGGAGGACTTCGACGGCAACACGGTGTCGATCACCAACGACGGCCGGGCCAAGGCCATCGTCTTCGTCGCCCACTGGTGCCCCCACTGCCAGCAGGAGGTCCCTCGGGTCCAGGCCTGGCTGGACCAGGGCGGGGGCGTCGAGGGCGTCGACATCTACTCGGTGTCCTCGGCGATGAACTCGGGGCGCCCCAACTACCCGCCGTCGGCCTGGCTCGAGCGGGAAGGCTGGACCGTGCCCGTCATCCGGGACGACGCCGACAACTCCGCCCTCATCGCCTACGGCGCCGGCGGCTTCCCGTACTGGGTGTTCGTGAACGCGGACGGCACCGTCGCGTTGCGCACCGCCGGTCAGACGACGATCGAGCAGCTCGTCGCCACCATGGAGCAGCTCGACAAGGGCTGACCGGGGACCGACTACCGTCCCCGCCCATGGGTGCGGGGACGGAAGCGGCGAGATGACCCTGGGAACGGGACTGCTGCTGCTCGGGGCCGGTCTCGTCGCCGGCTTCGTCAACACGGTCGCGGGTGGCGGCTCGGCGATCACCCTCCCCATCCTCACCGACCTGATCGGCCCCAACGCCGCCAACGGAACGAACCGGATCGCCATCTTGATGGCGAACGCGACGGCCGCGGGACGGTTCACCCGGGGCGGAGCGATGCCGTGGCGGGCGGTCGCTCCCTTGATCCCGCCCGCGGTGCTCGGCGCCGTCGCCGGGGCCTGGGTCGCCACCTTGCTGTCGGCCATCGCGATGAAGCGGGTCTTCGCGGTCGTCCTGCTGCTGATCGCCGTGTCGGTCATCGCCAAGCCGTCGGCGTGGCTGCAGGGTCACGAGTCACGCCTCACCGAGCCGTGGCGCTCGGCGGCGTTCTTCGCCATCGGGTTCTATGGGGGGTTCGTGCAGGCCGGCGTCGGGTTCCTGCTCCTCGCCGGGCTCGTCCTCGGCGGCGGCCTCGACCTGGTGCGGGGCAACGCGGCCAAGGTGCTGCTGATCCTCTGCTACACCCCGGTGGCCCTGCTCCTGTTCGCCCGCGCGGCGCAGGTCGACCTGGCGATCGGGCTCGTCCTCGGCGTCGGGAACTCCAGCGGAGCGCTCCTGGCCAGCCACCTGGCGATCACGAGAGGCGCCGACTGGATCCGATGGGTCCTGGTGATCGTCGCCGTGGGCGCCGCGATCCGGATGGCGTTCCTCTGATCGCCGCGCCTCACAGGCCGAGCCGGTCCGCCAGCTTCGCCCGCCACTCGGCCGGACCTCCGAACAGCAGCTCGTCGGTCTTGGCTCGCTTGAAGTACAGGTGGGCGTCGTGCTCCCACGTGAAGCCGATCCCGCCATGCACCTGGATCGTGTCGCCGGCGATCTTGAAGTAGGCGTCCGAGCAGTAGGACTTGGCGACCGGCGCCACGATGCGCAGCTCGTCCTCGTCCCCGGCGACCGCCCAGCCGGCGTAGTAGGCCGCCGAACGGGCCGCCTCGACCTCGACGAGCATGTCGGCGCACATGTGCTTGATCGCTTGGAACGACCCGATCGGCCGCCCGAACTGGTACCGCTCCTTGGCGTACGCCACCGACATCTCCAGGCACCGCTGCGCTCCCCCGACCTGCTCGAACGCGACGGCCACCGCCACTCGATCCAGGAGCCGGTCCAGCGTTTCGATCGCCGAACCCGGTGATCCGAGGCGAGCGGTGGCCGGTACCTCGACGTCGTCGAAGGTCACCGACGCCTGGCACCGGGTCTGGTCCATCGTGACCACCTTCGTGCGCGACACCCCCGGGGCGTCGCCGGGCACGACGAACAGGTCGGGACCGTCGGGCGACGTCGCCAGCACGACGAGGAGATCCGCGACATGCCCGTCGAGCACGTGGTGCTTGGTCCCCGACAGCACGAACCCGCTGCCGGAGGGCGTCGCCGACACCTCGGGAGGATCCGGCATCCAGCGCCCGTCGGACTCGACGAGGGCCAGGGCGCCGATGAGTTCGCCCGACGCGAACGACGGCAGGTACGCGGCCTGCTGCTCCTCGTCGCCGGCGAGCTCGACGGCGCCCGCGGCGAGCACCACCGTCGACAGGAACGGCAACGGGGTCACGGCCCGACCCAGCTCCTCCAGCACGATGCCGAGCTCCACGAACGAATAGCCGGCGCCGCCGTAGGCCTCAGGGATCGCCATGCCGTGCCATCCCATCTGGGCGGTCTCGGACCAGACGTCGCGGTCGAAGCCCTCCGGGGTCTCCATGATCTGGCGGACCCTGGCCATCGGCACCTTGTCCGCCAGGTAGGCCCTGGCGGCGTCTCGGAGCATCTCCTGTTCCGGCGTCAACGCGAAGTTCATCTGGTCCTCTTCCTCGGTCCCGTCTCCCCGATCCCGGCCAGCATTGTGCCACGAACGGTCGTGGTCGCATCCCCGCTACGCTCGACGCCCATGACGAGCCGCCCACCCGTCCACTACCGCACCGACGACCTCACGATCCGCAAGCTGTGCGTCGGGCCCCTCGAGAACAACGCGTACCTGCTCGAATGCCGACGGACCGGCGACACCCTGGTGATCGATGCGGCCGACGAGGCGGAGCGGATCCTCGCCGCTCTCGGCGGGAACCGTCTCGTCGCGATCGCCACCACCCATGGCCACTGGGATCACGTGCAGGCGGCCGCGGACGTCGCGTCCGCCACCGGCGCGCCGTTGTTGATCTCACCGGCCGACGCGGCGATGGTCGACCATCCGTCCGCGAGCCTCGACGAGGGCCCGATCGAGGTGGGAGCCGCGACGGTCGAGGCGATCGCCACTCCCGGACACACCCCCGGATCGATGTGCCTGCTCGTCGACGGCGCGGTCTTCAGCGGCGATACACTCTTCCCCGGCGGCCCAGGCGCCACGGCCGGACCCTCCGAGTTCGATCGGATCATGGAGAGCCTGCAGGCACGGCTGTTCACGATGGACGACGACACGCTGGTGTTCCCCGGTCACGGCCTCGACACGACCATCGGGACGGAGCGCCCGCATCTGGCCGCCTGGCGGCGGCGGGGATGGTGACCGGGATCGACCACACAGGATCGACCGCACGAACATGGGGAGCGACATGGAACTCGGCTTGATGGTGGAACCGCAGGTGGGCGGGAGCTACGAACGGCTCCTCGAGCTCGTTCGTTGGGCGGAGTCACAGGGCCTCGACGCCTTCGCCCGGTCCGATCACTACCTCGACCAGGACCGGTCGGCGCCGGTCACGGACGCCCTCACCAGCCTCGGTGGGCTCGCCAGGGAGACGGAGCGCATCCAGCTCGTCGTGCTCGTGACCCCGTTGACCTTCCGTCATCCCGGCGTCATCGCCAAGACGGCGACCACCATCGACGAGATGTCCGGAGGCCGGTTCGCGCTCGGGGTCGGGACCGGCTGGATGGAGCAGGAGCACGAGGCGTTCGGGATCCCGCTTCCCGACCTGCGGGAACGCTTCTCCCGCCTCTACGAGACGTTGGCCTATCTCCGGGCCGCCTTCTGGAGCACGGAAGGGTTCACCGGGCGTCACTACCGCCTCGCCCCCATGGAGGTGCTGCCGCGGCCGACCGGACCGCTCCCGATCATCGTCGGAGGGTCGGGCATGAACAAGACCCCGACGTTCGCGGGCCGCTTCGCCGACGAGTACAACATGTTCGTCACCGACGCCGACACCCTCGATCGCCGGCTCGAGGTGATGCGACGCGCCGCGGTCGAAGCCGGCCGCGACCCGGATGCCATCAAGATCAGCTTCGCCGGTCCGGCCATCGTCGCCGAGACCGAAGCCGGCTACGAGGCGCTCCTCGCCCGCCGGGCTGCGGCACGCGGCGTGTCGGTTCCCGAGTACGTCTCCCTCCTCGAGGAACGCAACATCCCGCGCGGTACGCCGGAGCGGGCAGCGGCCTCGATCGGGGCCCTGGCCGAGATCGGCGTCGATCGCTACTACGTGCAGGAGTACAAGTCGCTGGACGACATCGACACCGGGGCGCTGGCCGGCGTGTTCGCCGCCCTTCGCGGGTGACGGCTCGCCCCGCGCCGCAGCGTTCGAGCCGGAGGCGATGTACCGGCCCGGGGGCTCCTATTCTCGGCCCATGACCGCCACTCCCCTGCTCGAGATCGAGAACCTCCATGCCTCGGCCGACGGCGTCGCCATCCTCGAGGGGGTGGATCTGACCATCGTCGCCGGCGAGATCCACGCCCTGATGGGTCCGAACGGCTCGGGCAAGTCGACCCTCGCCAACGTCCTGATGGGCCATCCCGCCTACGAGGTGACCGAAGGGTCGATCCGCTACAAGGGCGAGGACATCACCGACTGGACCGCCGACGAGCGCGGCCGGGCCGGCATCTTCCTCGGGTTCCAGTACCCCGAGGAGATCCCCGGCGTGTCGGTCGTGAACTTCCTTCGCACCGCCTTGTCGAACCGGACCGGGACGGACTACACGGTCCTCGAGCTGCGGCTCAAGATCATGGACGCCATGAAGGAACTGGGCATGGACCCGTCGTTCGCCGACCGCTACCTGAACGAGGGGTTCTCCGGGGGCGAGCGCAAACGCAACGAGATCCTCCAGATGGCGGTCCTTGAGCCGGACCTCGCCGTCTTGGACGAGACCGACTCGGGCTTGGACATCGACGCGCTCAAGACCGTCGCCGAAGGCGCCAAGAAGCTGGCGGGCCCCGAACGCGGGTTCCTCATCATCACCCACTACCAGCGGATGCTCGACTACATCACCCCCGACGTCGTCCACGTGTTCGTCGACGGACGGATCGTCGAGACCGGCGGCCCGGACCTGGCCGACCGGATCGAGCGAACCGGCTACGAGGGGTTCCGAACGACGGCGAACACGACGACATGACCGACCTCTCCGCGCTCCGCTCCGACTTCCCGATCTTGAAGCGAACCTTCGATGGCCGAGAGCTGGTGTACCTCGACTCGGCCGCGACCACCCAGAAGCCCGTCCAGGTGATCGAAGCCGTCGACGCCTACTACCGGGAGAAGAACGCGAACGTCCACCGGGGCACCTACCGGCTGTCGGCCGAAGCGACCGACGCGTTCGAGCAGGCCCGAGCGAAGGTGGCTTCGTTCATCGGCTCGCCGAAGTCGGAGCAGCTCGTCTTCACCCGGGGAGCGACCACGGCGCTGAACTTCGTCGCCTACGGGTGGGGATTGCACCGCCTCCGCGAAGGCGACCGGATCCTGCTGACGGTCATGGAGCATCACTCCAACATCGTCCCGTGGCAGATGGTCGCCAAGTTGACGGGCGCCGAGCTGGTCTACCTGGGACTCGACGACGACTACCGGGTCGACCTGACCGAGCTCGACCGGGTCTTCGACGAGCGGGTCAAGATCGTCGCCGTGTCGGGCATGTCGAACGTCACGGGCGCCCGAGGTCCGGTCGCCGAACTCGTCGCCGCCGCCGACGGCACGAACGCCATCGTCGTGGTGGACGGCGCCCAGCTGGTCCCCCACGACCGGGTCGACGTGGCCTCCATGGGGGCCGACTTCCTGGCCTTCTCCGCCCACAAGATGCTCGGCCCGACCGGCATCGGGGCCCTGTGGGGGAAGGAGGAGCGTCTCGAGGAGATGGAACCGACCGAAGGCGGAGGGGAGATGATCTCCGACGTCGGCCTGACCGAGTCCCGATGGGCGCCCGTTCCGCACAAGTTCGAGGCCGGTACGCCACCGATCGCCCAGGCGGTGGGCTTCGGCGCCGCCGTCGACTACCTCGACAAGATCGGCATGGACACGGTCAGGGACCACGAGCGAGAGCTGACCGCGTACGCCCTCGAGCGTCTCGCCGAGATCCCGGACCTTCGCGTGTACGGCCCTCGCGACGTCGAAGGTCGCGGTGGCGCCGTGTCGTTCGAGCTGGGCGACATCCACGCCCACGACATCGCAACGATCCTCGACGACCACGGGATCGCCGTGCGGGCGGGTCACCACTGCGCCAAGCCGCTGATGCGTCACCTCCACGTCCCGGCGACCGCCCGGGCGTCGTTCTACATCTACAACACGCCCGCGGAGGTGGACCGGCTCGCCGAGGCCCTGCTGGACGCCCGCCGGGTGTTCGGCCTGGCATGACGCGCAGCAAGGACCACCGCTACGGTATCGTTCGCCGATAGCCGACCAAGGTGATCAGAACCATGTCTCCCCTCGACGAGCTCTATCGAGAGGTCATCCTCGACCACTACCGGAACCCTCGTCATCGGGGATCCCTGAACGGACCCCACGTGCATGCCGAAGGGCTCAACCCGTCCTGTGGCGACGAGTTCGCCCTCGACCTGAGCGTCGAAGGCGACACGATCACCGATGTGGCGATCCAAGGGCAGGGATGTTCGATCTCGCAGGCGTCCGGCTCGATGATGGCCGACGCCATCGTCGGGAGGAACTTCGACGAGGTCGAGGACATGATCCGCAAGTTCCGGTTGATGATGACCATCGACGAAGGCGACAACCCGGTCGATCCGGAACGACCCGGTGCGGTCCTCGGGGACCTCGAGGCGCTTCAGGGGGTCCGCAAGTTCCCGGTCCGGATCAAGTGCGCCGACCTCGCATGGACGACGCTCACCGACGCCCTGGCCAAAGCGAGGGCGAACGCGTAGGGAGGAGTCGCCATGGTGACGTACGATCCGGCGACGGCGCTGATCGTCGTCGACGTCCAGAACGATTTCGCCGATCCCAAGGGCTCGCTGTCGGTCGACGGCGGAGCGGAGATCGTCCCCTTCGTCAACGAGCAGATCGCGGCGGCGGCCGGCGCCGGGGCGACGGTCGTCTACACCAGGGATTGGCATCCCGAATCCACCCCCCATTTCGCCAAGGACGGCGGCATCTGGCCGGTCCATTGCGTCGCCGGAACCTGGGGCGCCGAGTTCCATCCGGACCTCGACGTCCGGGACGACGCCGTGGTCGTCTCCCAGGGCGTCGGCGGGGAAGACGGCTACTCCGGGTTCACCGTTCGCGACCCGGAGACGGGCGAGGAGACGCCGACCGATCTCGACGCGGTGCTGCGCGACCGGGGGGTCTCGAAGGTCGTGATCGTCGGGCTCGCCACCGACTACTGCGTCAAGGCCACGGCGATCGACGCCGCCCGACTCGGGTACGACACCACCGTCCTCGCCGACGGCATCAGGGCGGTGAACCTGCGTCCCGGCGACGGAGCCCGGGCGATCGCCGAGATGTGCGAGGCGGGCGTCACGATCGCGTGACGGGTCACCGCTCGATGTTCTGACGCTTGGCGGCCTGGATCAGGTCTCGCTGGAGATGCTTGACCCGCTCGGAGAGCGACACGTGGTACCGGTGCGGGTTGACGAGGCGCCGCACGCCCGGATCGAGCCGTTCGAGATCCTCGCCGCGGCGGGCTCGCATCGCCGCCAGGTCCTCGGGCTCGACCGTGGCGGCTCCCCCATGGAACACGTCGACATGGAGCCGTTCCACCTCCGAGACCTCCGACGCGGCCAGGGTCCTCGAGACCCCGTCGTGGTGAGGATGATGCAGGACGAGGGGCGTGCCCGGCGCGATGGGCTCGTCGGTGGCGGCGACCAGATCGGCGGTGGCGAGACCCCGCTCGTCGTAGATCCGCCACACGACCTTGTCCCCCGGGATGGGCATCTTCGCCGGCGACTCGGACAGCTTGATCGCCGGCACATCGGCGCCGTCGGCCCCTTCGATCCCGACCAGCTTGAACACGCCGTCGAGGGCGGGGTGGCCATGGGACGTGATGAGGCGGGTCCCGACGCCGTAGACCAGACGCGCCACCAGCGCTTCGGGGTCGACCCCGTACCGTGGCGCCTCCTCGTCGATCTGGGAGAGGATCTGCCACAGGGCGAGTTCGTCCAGCTCCGAGGACAGCACGATCGCGACCTCGGGGAAGCCGGCGTCGTCGAGCATCTGGGCCGCCCGGATCGCCAGGTAGGCCAGGTCTCCCGAGTCGAGACGCACTCCGGCGGGCCGATGTCCCGCCGCCCGGAGCTCCTCGAACACCGCGATCGCATGGGGGATCCCGCTGTGCAGCGTGTCGACGGTGTCGACCAGGAGGATGCAGTCGTCGGGGTAGACCGACGCGTACGCTCGGAACGCCTCGAGCTCGCCGCCACCGAGCGCCATGAACGCCTGCACCATCGAATGGGCATGGGTCCCCTTCGGATCGAGCCCCAGCGCATGGGAGATCCCCACGTTGGAGGTGAAGTCGGCTCCGCCGATCAGCGCCGCTCTCGCCCCCGCGTTGGCGCCGGTGTCTGGACCTCTCCGGAGCCCGAACTCGAGCACGGGACGACCCCGACCGGCCTCGGAGACCCGCGACGCCTTGGTGGCGATCAACGTCTGGTAGTTCAGGTGGTTGAGGAGGGACGTTTCGAGGATCTGGGTCATCGCCAACGGCCCTTCGACCATCACGAGCGGCTCGTGGGCGTGGACGACCCGGCCCTCGGGCACGGCCCGCATCGTGATCGACGAGAAGTCACCGTGAGCGGAGAGCCAGCGGAGGAACCCCTCGTCGAAACGGGCGGTCCCCGCCGAGGTGCGCTGCTCGGCCAGCCGCTCGAGGTCGGCCGCCACGAACCGGGTCTCCTCCATCCACTCGAGGAGCCATCCCAACCCCGCGAACACGCAGTACCCGGCCTGATGCTCGCCGTAGTCGGGGGCGTGGCGGAAGAAGTAGTCGAACCGGGCCCTCCGCTCGTGGAGCCCTCGCTGCCAGTAGAGCTGGGCCATGGTGAGCTGGTACTGATCGGTGAACAGCGCCCCTTCGGTCAGGGCGCGACGATCCCGCGGCTCGGTCACCGCCGTCCTCCGGTGCGGGTCAGGAGACGACCCCGCCTTCGGTCATCGGCCGCACGTCGAGGGCCTTGTCGAGCTCGTCGGCGGGAAGCGCACCCATCTCCAGGGCGACCTCACGGACGCTCCGGCCTTCCGCGAAGGCCTTCTTGGCGACCTCGGCGGCCTTGTCGTAGCCGATCTTGGGGACCAGCGCCGTGATGATGATGACGTTCTGCTCGAGCAGGTAGCGGGCTCGGGCCTCGTCGGCTTCGATCCCGTCGATGCACTTGTCCTTGAACACCTTCGCCGCGTTCGCCTCCAGATCGATCGACTGCAGCAGGTTGTGGGCGATCACCGGCATCATCACGTTCAGCTCGAAGTTCCCGTTCGCTCCGCCCCAGGTGATGGCGGCGTCGTTCCCGACCACCTGGGCGGCGACCTGCATCACCGCCTCGGGGATCACCGGGTTGACCTTGCCGGGCATGATGGACGAGCCCGGTTGGAGGGACGGAAGCCGGATCTCGGCGATCGCCGTCCGCGGTCCGCTGGCCAGCCAGCGGAGATCGTTGGCGATCTTGAACAGCGACGTAGCCACGGTCTTGAGCGCCCCGGAGGCCATCACGGTGGCGTCCTTGGCTGCCTGGGCCTCGAAGTGGTCGTCGGCCTCCCGGAAGGGGAACCCGCTGCGCCGGCTCATGATCTCGATGGTTCGGCGGGCGAATCCCCCGGGCGCGTTGATCCCGGTCCCGACGGCGGTGCCGCCCAAGGCGAGCTCCTCGAGCTCGGGTAGGACCTTCTCGATGCGGACGACGCCCTTGGAGATCTGGGTGGCGTAGCCGCCGAACTCCTGACCGAGACGGACCGGGGTGGCGTCCATCAGGTGGGTGCGACCCGACTTGAGGATGTGATCGAACTCGTCGGCCTTGGCGCGCAAGCTGGCGGCGAGCGCCATGAGGGACGGGATCAGGTCCTCGCGCATCCCCACGACCGCGGCCACGTGGATCGCCGTGGGGATCACGTCGTTGGACGATTGGCCGGCATTGACATGATCGTTGGGATGGACCAGCTTGGAGCCGCGTTCGCCGCCGAGGATCTCGGTGGCCCGGTTGGCGATCACCTCGTTGGCGTTCATGTTCGTCGAGGTGCCCGAGCCGGTCTGGAAGATGTCCACCACGAACTGGTCGTCGTAACGGCCGTCCATCACCTCTTCGGCCGCCTGGATGATGGCGTCGGCGACCTCGGGCGCGAGCACCCCCATCTCCTTGTTCGCTTCGGCCGCGGACGCCTTGATCAGGCCCAGGGCCCAGATGAACGTGCGACCGAACCGGAGATCCGAGATCGGGAAGTTCTCGACGGCACGCTGGGTCGAGGCGCCGTAGTAGGCGTCGTCGGGAACCTCGACCTCACCCATGGAATCGCGTTCGACGCGCATGATGTCTCCTCGTTGACGGGATCCTTCATCGCGAGGTTAGTGACGCCTCGAAGGCCCAGATAGGGCCTATCTGCCCAGGAGCAGCCCCACCGCGGAGGGGAAGACCTCGGTGACGTCGCCTTCGACCCGGAGGGTGGCGAGGTCGTCGTGGCCGGTGGCGCCGCGGTTGACGACCACGTAGGGGACGCCGCGGCGCGCCGCGGTGGCCGGAACGTCCGCCGCCGGCGTGACCGTCAACGTCGAGCCGAGGGACACGACGGCGTCGCACCGTCTCGCCGCGTCGAAGGCCCGTTCCAGATCGTCGGCGCGAAGGGACTGACCGAAGCTGATCGTCGCCGGCTTGAGGAACCCGCCGCAGTCGCAGACCGGAACGGTCTCGGTCCGCGCGAACCCGTCGTAGATCGGCCCCGCGGGCTGCTCGGCTCCGCATCGCAGGCACACGACCGAGCGATTGGTGCCGTGGATCTCGACGAGCCGGGCCGGGGAGGTCCCGGCCGCCCGGTGGAGCCCGTCGACGTTCTGGGTGACGACGAGCTCGAGCCGGCCGGCGCGTTCGAGTTCGACGATCGAGGCGTGGACGGCGTTCGGTCGGGCCCGGCGGCCCCAGGCCTGCCAGTCCTCGGTCTTCTGGCGCCAGTACCGCTCCCTGGCGTCGGGATCGCCGACGAACTCGTCGAAGAAGACCGGCCGGCGGGTCGTCCACACGCCCTTCGGGCCGCGGTAGTCGGGGATGCCGCTGGCGGTCGAGATGCCCGCGCCGGTGAAGACCACGATGCGGCGGGCGTCGACCAATGCCTCGGCGACGGCGGCCGCGGCGTCGGTCATGCCGGCCCGGCCACGACATCGCCGAGGACGACGATCGCGACGATGATCGTCAGCGCGACGACCGCGGTCCGTACCCACAGCCAGGCGCGGCTCCGCCCGGTG
The DNA here is from genome assembly GCA_027036355.1 of Acidimicrobiia bacterium. Classification (GTDB taxonomy): domain Bacteria; phylum Actinomycetota; class Acidimicrobiia; order Spongiisociales; family UBA5794; genus JALSQW01. The sequence continues at coordinate 18,766 of JALVQZ010000013.1, forward strand.
AGCGCCAGCGCGGCGGCCACGGCGTCACGTCCGTAGGCGAGCTCCCCGAGCGCGAGCTCGCGGGCCGTGCGGCGACCCCGGATCCCGCGGGCGCCGACGATGGCGTCGGGGTCGGCGATGGCACCGGCCCGGCGCTGCAACGGCCGCAGCAGCCAGATCAACACGGCGAACACGGCGATCCCCGCGATGAGCGCTGCGAGGCCGGTCGTCAGCAGCATCGCGAACAGACCGATCGTCCATCCCAGCCAGAGCCGGAAGAGGTCCGCGAGGTAGACGGCCGCATCCTCCGCGTCGACGAACCAGGCCTGCTCTTCGGCCATCGGTCACCCGCTACGAGAGCTCATAGCCCTGCGCCTCGAGCCGGTCGGCGATCTCGGGGCCTCCGGACTCGACGATCCTTCCCCCCACCATCACATGGACGCGATCGGGCTCCATGTAGTTCAAGATCCGGCTGTAGTGCGTGATCACCAGGATGCCCAGATCGGGGCTCCGGAGCGACTCGACCATCGCCGCGACCTCGCGAACGGCGTCGACGTCGAGACCCGAATCGATCTCGTCGAGGACCGCCGCGGTCGGGGAGAGCACGGCGAGCTGGAACATCTCGGACCGCTTCTTCTCCCCGCCCGACAGGCCCACGTTGATGGGGCGCGAGAGGAACGGCTCCATACCGAGGCGGGCGGACGCCGCCTCGGCGCGCTCCCAGAACGCGGCCGGATCGTCCGAGGCGGCCGCCAGCTCGGCGAGGAGATCGTCGAGGGTCACCCCGGGGACCTCCACCGGGTACTGGAACGCCTGGAAGAAGCCGACCTTGGCCCGCTCGTCGACGGGGAGACCGAGGATCTCGGTGCCGCCGACCTTGGCGGATCCGGAGGCCTCGTAGTCGGCCTTGCCCGTCAGGACGTGACAGAGCGTGGACTTGCCCGAGCCGTTCGGCCCCATCAGGGCATGGACCTCACCGAAGGGGACCGTCAGGTCCACGCCCTCGAGGATACGCAGGTCGCCGAGGCGTGCCTCGAGGCCCTCGATCGCCAGTGCCGCGCTCATGATCGGTCGCCTTCCTCGTCGATGGTCAGGTACACCACCCCGTCGCGCACCTCCGCGGCGTAGACCGGGACCGGGCGGGTCGCAGGCAGCGAGAGCGGCCGGCCGGTGCGGAGGTCGAACTCGGCGCCGTGACGAGGGCACTCGACCTCGCGGTCGAACACCTCACCCTCGGCGAGGGAAGCCTCCGCGTGGCTGCACCGGTCACCGAGCGCGTAGACGTCGTCGCCGATGCGGAACAGCGCGATCCGATGCCCGGCGGTCTCGACCCGGACGCCTCTGCCCTCGGGCAGTTCGGTGAGGGGAGCGACCTCGATCTCCATCACACCCGTCCCGCTTCCTGGGCGGCGACGAACTTCCGGTTCAGCCGCTCCCGCACGTACGGGCCGAGGGCGGCGACCGCCATCCGGGAGAGGGCCTCCTCGAAGAACCCTCGGATCTGGAGCCGGTCGGCGCGGGGCCGGCTCAAGCCGCGGCTCATCAGGTAGTACCGCTGCTCGGCGTCGAGCGGACCGACCGTCGATCCGTGCCCGCACTTGACGTCGTTGGCGAGGATCTCGAGGTTGGGGACCGATTGGGCGGAGGCGCCCTTGGACAAGATGAGGTTGCGGTTCGTCTGGAACGCCTCGGTCTTCTGGCCTTCCTCCTCGATCCGGATCATGCCGGTGAACACCGACGTCGCCTCGTCTTCGACGGCACCCTTGAGGAACATGTCCGAACGCGTGTTGGGCCCGGCATGACGCATGAAGTAGCGGTAGTCCAGCACCTGGTGCTCTTCACCGAAGTAGGCCCCGACGACGGTGGCCTCCGAGCCCCGACCGTCGAGATCGGTGACCAGGTGGAGGCGGGAGAACCTCCCCCCCAGCCCGACCTCGTCGAATCGGACGGCGGCGTCCCTGCCGGCGACCAGTCGGGCATGCCCGACGGATCGGGCGTCGTAGCCCCACTCCTGGAGCACGGTCACCGAGAGGCGGGCGTCGGTGCCGACCGCGGCGACGATCCGAGGGACCGCCAGCGTGTAGGCATCCTGGGGAGAACGGAGGTGGACCACGACGGAGGCCTCGGATCCGTCTCCTGCGTCGATGACGATCGCGGGGAAGGACGCCAGGCCGGCCGCACTGGTCTGGACGTCCACGTAGATGGGACCGCCGGGGAGCGCCCCGGCGTCGATGCCGACGACCGGTTCGCTCTCGCCC
>JALVQZ010000014.1 GCA_027036355.1 Acidimicrobiia bacterium
GTGGGGGCTTGGCGAACCCTGGGTTGTGGGCGCCCTGTGGGGGCTTGGCGAACCCTGGGTTGTGGGCGCCCTCTGAGGGCTTGGCGAACCCTGGGTTGTGGGCGCCCTCTGAGGGCTCGGCCGGCCCACGGTTCGTGCGGAGCCGTCGACGGAGGTGGTCGGTGAGGGGTCGGGACGCTCGACGCGGGAGCGGCGAGGCGTAGGGCGGGCATCGGCTACACTTCCGTCGTCCGCCGGAGCACCGGCGGTCCGAACCCAACCGGCATTGCGCCGGCCGACCCCTGTCCCCACGGGGACCGTTCCGCACGGAACGCCCGAAGGAGGTACCCAGACCCATGCGTCCCTACGAGCTGATGATCATCCATCGGCCCGAACTCGCCGAAGAAGACGTACGTTCCGCCGTCGGTGATCTGGAGAAGGCGATCGCCGAATCCGGTTCGGTGACCTCGACCGATTTCTGGGGGAAGCGCCGCTTCGCCTACGAGATCGATCACATCAACGAGGGCTACTACTCGGTCGTCGATTTCGAAGGAGACATCGAGCTGCTCTCGCGGCTCGATCGGGCCCTGTCCCTGTCCGACGCGGTGATCCGTCACAAGATCCTGCGGTTGGACGACGCCTGATGCCGGATCTCGTCACAGCCCGGCCCCATGATGATGTGAGCATCTCGAGGAAGAGAGAACAGCGATGAGCTACAACTCCGTCACCCTCGTCGGCAACCTCGTCGACGATCCCGAACTCCGCTTCACGCCGAACGGCACCGCCATGGCGAAGCTCCGGTTCGCCGTCTCCCGTCGCTATCAGGGTCGCGACGGTGAATGGCAGGAGGACACCAGCTTCTTCACCGGCACCTGCTGGCGGGACATGGCCGAGAACGTCGCCGAATCCCTGACGAAGGGGATGCGGATCATCGTCGTCGGTCGGCTCAACCAGCGTTCCTGGGAGACCCAGGAAGGCGACAAGCGCTCCGTGGTCGAGATCGACGTCCAGGACGTCGGACCGTCCGTCCGCTGGGCGACCGCGGCGGTCACCAAGACCCCTCGCACCGGCGGCGGATTCGAGCAGCGCCCATCGGCCGCACCGGCCGCACCGGCCGCCCGCACCGACTACGGCCCCGACGAGGCCCCGTTCTAGACCACTCACCGAGGAGGATCCGACGATGCCCCCAGCCAGGAACACGAGACGCAAGCGTCGCAGGCCGCAGACCGACCGCGGCCGGAAGCGGAAGGTCTGCTACTTCTGCAAGGAGAAGGTCGACCACGTCGACTACAAGGACGTGGCGTTGCTCCGCAAGTTCATGTCCGACCGCGGCAAGATCCGCGCCCGCCGGGTCACCGGTACCTGCGCCATGCACCAGCGGAAGGTCGCGAACGCGATCAAGAACGCCAGGGAGATGGCCCTGCTGCCGTACACGACGGTGAAGAGCTGATGAAGCTGATCCTCACCAAAGACGTTCCGGAACTGGGCCACAAGGGCGACGTGGTCGACGTCGCCGACGGCTACGCCCGCAACTACCTGGTTCCCCAGGCCCTCGCCGTGAAGGCGTCCGAAGGTGCGCTCCGGCAGGCCGAGGCGATGCGCCAGGCCCGCGAGGAAGCGGCCCGCCGTGAGCGGGAGGAGGCCGAGCGCCTCGCCCAGTCGCTGTCCGGCGCCAGGGTGGTGGTGGCGGCACGCTCGGGCGACGAGGGCCGCCTCTTCGGATCGATCGGCGTCGCCGACGTCGCCCAGGCCATCACCAAGTTCACCGGCATCGAGGTGGACCGGAAGATCATCTCGATCCCGGCACCGATCAAGGAGATCGGGCTGCACGAGGTCACCATCCAGCCCCATCCGGAGGTGTCGTTCCAGGTGACCCTCGACGTGATCCCGGCCTGACCCGGAGCCCGACCGGCCGGTGATCGACGCGGATGGCCCGGTCCTGGGCGGTCGCGAAAACGATGATCCCCCTCGGCTTCGGGTCGCCGGGGCCGTGGCGTACACTCGGCTCGCTTTCACAGACTTCCCACGGGGACCCGTGGCCGGCGGGTTCCTGTCACACCCGAGCGCGACGATGCCGTTCGGGCGCGAGCAGCGAGATCGAGGAGGACGGACGTGACCACCGTCGAACGGCCGAACACACGCGCCATACAGGTGCCGCCCCACAGCATCGAAGCGGAGGAGTCGGTCCTCGGTGCGGTCCTGATGTCGGGCGACGCCGCCAACATCGCGCTCGAGCGCCTACACGCCGAGGACTTCTACAGCCCTGCCCACCAGCAGATCTTCGAAGCCGTCCAGCAGCTCTTCGATGCCAACCAACCGATCGACGCGATCACCGTCTCGGAGGTGCTGCGTCGAGACGGCACGCTGGAACGGATCGGCGGTGTCGGGTTCCTCACCCGCCTCCTCGACACGGTCCCGGCGGCGTCGAACGTCGAGTACTACGCCGGGATCGTCGAGGAGCATGCGCTCCGCCGCCGTCTGATGCGCGTCGGCGGAGAGATCGGCTCACTCGCCACCAGGATGACCGAGCCGATCGCCGACGTCGTCGACAAGGCCGAACAGGCCGTGTTCGCCGTCTCCGAACGGCGGGTCGGCGACGGCCTCGCCCCGATCGACCCGCTCCTCGGCCCGGCGATCGAGAAGGCGGAAGAACTGCAGCGGACCGGCTCGGAGGTCACGGGGATCCCCACCGGATACCGCGACCTGGATCGGAAACTGGCCGGGCTCCACCCCACGAACCTCATCGTGATCGCCGCCCGTCCCGGCATGGGCAAGACCGCCCTGGCGCTCAACATCGCCCAGAACGTGGCGCTCCAAGGGCTGTCGGTGGCGATCTTCTCGTTGGAGATGAGCCGCGAGGAGGTGGTCAGCAGGATGCTGTGCGCCCAGGGAAGGATCGACTCCCAAAGGCTGCGAACGGGCCGGCTCTCGGAGGCGGACTTCACCAAGCTGTCCAACGCGGCGTCCGCGCTGTACAAGAAGCCGATCTTCGTCGACGACTCGCCCGGCCTGACCGTCACCGAGATCCGGGCCAAGGCCCGCCGGTTGCGGCGCCGCCCCGGCCTCGACCTCGTCGTCGTCGACTACCTCCAGCTGATGCACGGAAGCGGTGGGGAGAACCGGCAACAGGAGATCGCCCTCATCTCCCGGTCGCTCAAGAACCTGGCCAGGGAGCTCGACGTTCCCGTCATCGCGCTGTCCCAGCTCAACCGCGCGGTGGAGGCTCGCGAGGACAAGCGCCCCCGTCTCGGGGATCTGCGTGAGTCGGGTGCGGTCGAACAGGACTCCGACGTCGTGATGTTCATCTACCGGGACGAGTACTACCACCCGGATCGGGTCGAGTCGAAGGGCATCGCCGAAGTCGTCGTCGCCAAGCACCGGCAAGGCGCCGTGGGGAAGGTCGAGATGACCTTCCTACCCGAGTTCACCCTCTTCGCCGACATGGGCAGGGACGTTCCCGTCTGACCACGCAGATCTCGCCCCCACCGTGTCATCCGTCCTCGTGCCGACGATCGTCACCATCGAGGATCGCCATTCCGGCGGCTCGATCGCCGGTCACTCGATGCAGGCCCCCTCGGCGCCGTGGCGCGGGTCCCGTAGCCGCAACGACACGACCGTCGAGACGGCCATCATTCCGACCGCGAGAGCGAACACGATCCGAAGATCGATGAGCGTCCCGACGGCGCCGATCGCCAGAGGCAGCAAGGCGATCGGCGCCAGCAGCGTGTTCTGGAGCGCCACGCACGTCGGTCGCAGTTCCTCGGACGCCATCTCCAGGATGAAGTTGACGTAGCCGAGCCTGACCCCGCTCATCGCCGCTCCGACCAGGGCGAAGGTGACGAACAGCGCCTCCACGGTCACCGGGGCCAGGAGGGCCGCGGCCGGAGCCGCCAGCGCCGCCAGCGACGTGCCGACGATCGCGGTCTTGTTGCCGAGGCGGTCGCCGAGCCAGCCCCACAACAGGTTCGACCCGGCCGCTCCGGCCATCTGCGCCGCCAGGTACCCGCCGATCGCGGCGCCGCCGATCCCCAGGTCCCGGAGGGCGAACACGACGAAGAACGGCGCGATGGCGACCACCGACTCGGTGGCGCCTCGACTGATGAGGAGCCTGCGGAAGTTGGCGTTGATCCTCGTCAGATGCACCGACCGTTCGAGCAGCGCCCGCAGGCTCGGCGACCGTCGTGCGGTCCGTGACGGCGGCTCTTCGATGAGGGCGAACCCGACGAACGCCACCAGCAGCGTGACCGCCGCCAGACCGAAGATGACGGCGTAGTTGGTCGGGTACGGGAAACGGGCCGGATCGCCGAGGATGCCCGCCACGACGCCGCCGGCGCCGATGGCGAGGCTGAACCCGAGGAGCTGACGCCATCCCACGAACCGTCCCCGCCGCCGGGTCGGGATCGCCTTGGCGAACACGTCGGCGTAGATGACCGTTCCCATGCCTCCGGCGATCGAGAAGGCGCCGAACAACGACAACAGGACGATCAGCACGAGCGTGGGCCGATCGGCGGCCAGCCACAAGGTCAACAGAGCGATCGCCGCCCAGGAGATCCACCGGAACGTGATGATGGCCAACAGCCATGGCTTCTTCCGCGGCCGATCTTCGATCAGGTAGGCGGTGAACAGCTGGGGCAGCACCTGACCGACCCGCTGGGCGGCAGCGAGGATCCCGACCGCGACCGACGACGCCGTCAACGTGGAGAGGAACGCCGGGAGCACTGTGTTGACCGACGAGAAGGCGTTCGATGCCTGGAAGAACACGCCGTGGACGAGGCCCGCCAGGAAGTTGCGTCGGTACTCCGACGGCGGGATCCCCTCGTAGAGGTCGTCGTCCATGGTGCGGAAGGCTATCGGCTCGGCGCCGAGGTACCGCAGTCGGTGCCGGTCCGGTAGCCTGCCCGGCGCCGAGGAGGACGCCGATGGAAGACAACGACGCTCGTTCGAGACCATCGACCGGACGCTGGTCGGATTGGATCGTGCCGGGAGACCCGCGCAAGGTCGGCCGGGACCCCGACTACCGGTTCTCGCTGGCCAACGAGCGGACCTTCCTCGCCTGGATCCGCACCTCGCTGGCGTTGACCGCCGGTGGGCTCGGTACCGTCAAGCTCCTGAGGCCGTTCCCTGGCCGGGAACTGCTCGGCGTCATGTTGCTCCTGCTCGCCCTGGCGGTGTCGGCGACCAGCTATCGACGGTGGGCGCGCAACGAAGAAGCGATCCGCACCGACCGTCCGCTTCCACCGTCGAGGCTCCCGATGCTGCTGGCCGTCGGCGCCGGCGTCGTCGGTCTGGTCGCGGTCGTCATCGTCGTCCTGTTCCCGCAATGACCCGCCGCGGCGGCTGGCCCGAGGAGGTCTTCGATCCGGGCCTCCAGCAGGAGCGGACCGCCTTGGCGTGGGACCGGACGGGTGTGGCGATCCTCGTCGCCGCCGCCGTGATGCTGCGCGACGCGGTCGTCAACGGGCTGGTCGTGTTCATCGCGGTGGCGAGCGCGTTCATCGGCGTCGGCGCCGTGGTGCTGGTCGTCGCCTACCTTCGCTACGGCGCTCTCCATGCGACCTTGCGTCGGGCCGGGACGGTCGCCGAGCCGATCCTGGTGCGGGTCGTCGGCACCGCCACGGTGGCGTTCAACGCGCTGGCTCTGGGTCTGATCGTGTGGGAGACGGCCTGAGGAGAGGAGACCCAGGGTCGAACGAGAGAGCGGCCCCGAAAGGGGCCGCTGTCTCGGATCCCGGGCAGCCGCTCTGAGGAGGAGTCTCGGAGGGAAGGGGACCTCCGTGTGTTCCGGTGGAGTTGGAATACACCGCCCAGGTTGTCTGCAGTACATATCGGCAGGTCCGGCGGGAACTTGCGGACCATTCCCAGACGTCCCGGGGGGACTAGTGCCGCCTCCTCGGCATCGAGCCCGTCGGGGCCGGTACGATCGGGCGATGCCAGATCCCTCGACGTCATCTCCGGGACGGCCGGTCGCCGCCGTCGTGGCGCTCGCCGTCCTCGGGATCGCCCTCGGCGCGTTGCCCCTGCTCATCCGGGGGGACGTACCGGCGACCCATCTGGTCGCGACCCGCGTCACCCTGGGTGCGGCGGTCCTCGTGCCTGCCTTGTGGCTCACGAACGGTCCGGTCGTTCCCCGATCGGGCCTCGGTCGCCTCTTCGTCCTCGCGGTCGTGTTGACCCTCCACTGGTTGACGTTCTTCCTGGCGATCAAGCTGACGACGGTGGCGGTGGCGCTCGCCGCCGTGTACCTCGGACCTGTCGCCGCGGCCGCCCTGTCGGGACCGGTGCTGGGCGAGACCGTCGGCCGCAAAGCGGTCGCCGGGTTGGTCCTGGCCCTGGCCGGCACGTTGCTGGTGGTCCGTCCCGGGGGTGGGATGACCGCGGCAGGCCTCGCCGCCGGGGCCCTCTCGGGGATGCTGTTCGCCGCCTTCATGATCGTCGGCAAACCGGTCGCCGACCGGCTCGGTGGGCTCGTCGTCGCCGCCTGGGAGCTCGTGTTCGCTTCCGTCCTGCTGGCCCCCTTCACCGTGCAGGCCATCCGGGTCTCGAGCGACGCATGGCCGCGGTTCCTGCTGCTCGGCGCCGTCTTCACCGGCCTGGCCGGTGTCGTGTACTGGTCGTCGATGCGGCGGCTCCCCGTCGCCGTGGTCGGGGTCATCATGTACCTCGAGCCGGCGTCGGCGGTGGTCTGGGCGGCGGTGGTGTTGGGAGAGATGCCCGACGCTGCCGGATGGATCGGCGTGGCCCTCGTCATCGCCGGCGGCGTCCTGGCCTCGATGGAGGCCTCCGAGGAGGTGGTGGTCGGTGCCTCGACCGCTCTTTGAGGTCAAGGACCTTCGTATCGAGCTGCACGACCCGAACGAGGCGGTCAGGGCGGCGCGCCGGGGAAGCGCCACCGAGGGATGGTCCGTCGGTATCCCCGGGCTGTCGTTCTCCGTGGACGAGGGGGAGGTCCTCGGCATCGTCGGCGAGTCGGGTGCCGGCAAGTCCCTGGCGTTGCTCGGCGCCTTCGGCCTGCTCCCCGCCGGCACCCGGGCCGCGGGTGGCACGACGACCTTCGACTCGGCGGTGTTCCGACCCGCCGAGGTCCCGGCGGGCCGTCGACGCGACGGGAAGCGCAAGGCCGCGAGGCGACGGATCATCGCCGGCACCGTCGCCGCCGACGTGGACGACGCGTGGGCGCGAAAGGTCGGCCTCGAGGTCGGGTTCCTCTTCCAGAACCCCATCGCCGCGTGGAACCCGATCGAGACGATCGGTCCGCAAGCCGCCGAAGCCCTCGACGTCCACACCGATCTCACCGACGCCGAGATCCGGCAGCGGGTCGTGGACGCCCTCGGGGACGTCCAGCTTCCCCGGTCGGGTCGGCTCCTCGGCGCGTTCCGCCATCAGATGAGCCGGGGGCAGGGACAGCGGGCGATGCTGGCCGCGGCGTTGACGAAGTCGCCCCGTCTGTTGATCGCCGACGAGCCGTTGAGCGGGCTCGACCCGCCCGTCGCCGCCGCCATCTTGGACCTGATCCGGGACCTGCAACGTCGGCGGGGCATGGCGATGGTGATGGTGACCCACGACCTCGGCGCGG
>JALVQZ010000015.1 GCA_027036355.1 Acidimicrobiia bacterium
GTGTGGACGACCGCGCCTTCGGATCGATCCTCCGCCTCGGCGCGGTCGTCCACACCGTGCGGCCTCCGGGGCGGCTCAGCGTCGTCGACGGGGTCATGGTCGCCGCTCCGTTGTTCTGGCTGGCGCTGTGGGTCTTCGGCTGAGGGCCGCAACGACCGGCGTTCCCTCCGAACCCCGCTAGCCTCGGCGTCACATGTCGCGTTCTCGGTTCGTCCGAAGCCTCATCCCTTTGCTCTCGATCGCCTTGCTGTCGGTCGTGCCGATCGGCGCGTCCGCACAGACCAAGAGCGACGTCGACCAGGCCGAACGCGGCGTCGAACGGGCCCAGGAGCAGAAGGCCGCCGCCTACCGGCGCTACATCGCGGCACAGAACGACCTCGAGGTGGCCGTCACCCGCTACGAGGAGATCAACGACCGACTCGAGGACCTCACCTACCGGATCGCGCAGCTCTACGACCGCATCACGGCCTACGAGACCGAGGCCGGCGATCTCAGGGACCAAGCCCGCGAGCTCGTCCTCGAGGCGTACACCAGCGGCGGCACGGGACTCATGACCGTCGCCTTCGAAGCCGGGTCCATCCAGGATCTGCTCACGTCCCAGGTCCTCATCGACCGCGCCACCACCCGCGACCTGGCCGACCTCGATCGCCTCGACGCCGTCCGCCGGGACATGGACCGCCAACGCGCCGAACTCGCCGAGAAGGAGGCCGAGGTGAAGGTCCTCGAGAAGGAGGCCAACGCCCTCGTCGAGCAGATGGCCGAACTGTTCGACGCCGCGGAGCACGCCTATCAGGACGCCTCGGCCGCCGAACGCAAGGCCATCGACAAGCTCCGCAAGGAGAAGGCGGAGTTCAAGGCCGCCGAGGCTCGACGCAAGGCCCAGCAGGCGGCCCAGGCCCGCATGAACGCCAGCGGCGCCGCCGCCGGTCTCCCGCCCGAGGCGACGCCCGGGTTCAAGTGCCCGATCCAAGGCCGCACGTCGTTCATCAACTCGTGGGGTTTCCCCCGCTCGGGGGGGCGCAAGCACAAGGGCGTCGACATGTTCGCCCCTCGGGGCACACCCGTGCAGGCGGTCGTCGACGGCACCGTCAAGATGCGCACCGTCAACCTCGGTGGCATCGTGGCGTACGTCTACGGCGACGACGGCAACAAGTACTACTACGCCCACCTCGACGGGTACCCGTCCAACATCCGCGACGGCCAGCGGGTGAGCGCGGGGACCGTGATCGGCTACGTGGGGAACTCCGGCAACGCTCGGTACACGTCGACCCACACCCACTTCGAGATCAGGGTCGGCCGTACCAAGTCGGTGAACCCCTACCCGACCGTGCGCTACTACTGTCCTTGATCAGCGCATCGAGGACGGGACCGTGGATCTGAACCGCAGACGAATCGACCAGGTGGCCGACCCGGAGTTCCTCGCCGAGCTCGACTCGGTATCTCTCGACGAGCTTCGAGAGCGGCGCCGGGTTCTCGGCGACCTCGACACCGAACTGTCCTACTACCGCCGCCTCCTCCACGGCCGCATGGACCTGTTGGCGTTCGAGATGCGTCGCCGGAGAGGGGAAGAACAGCGGAGCCTGATCGAGGCACTGCCCGACATCCTCGCCGATCACGACCGACAGGACGCCGGCGGCGGCCTCCCGAAGGAGCTCCCGATCGAGGCGCCGAGCATCCCCGAGACCGGACGCCGTGCCGTCGATCGCGCCCTCGCCGACGACTTCCTGGCCCGTCTCCCGTCCCTGGCCGACGCCGAACTGGAGGAGATCCAGGCCGGCCTCACCGAGGTGGAGCGGGACATCTCCGCGCAACGCAACGTCGTGTACACCGCCCACGAAGCGATCCTCACCGAGCTCACGAGGCGCTACCGGGAGGGTCTCGCCGACGTCGACGGCCTCCTCTCGAGCCCCTGAGCCGTGCAGGTCCGCACGGTCCGTTCGGACCTGACCGAGATCGTCGATGAGGTCGACGCGGTCGTCGTGGCCCCCGACGGCTCCGAGTCGTTCGTCTCGGGGGACGCCGACCGCCCGCTCTTCTACCGCTCGGCGATCAAGCCGTTGCAGGCGACCGTCGCGCTCGAAGCCGGCGCCGACCTCCCCCCCGAGCACCTCGCCCTCGCCTGCGCCAGCCACGGCGGATTCCCGGCCCATCTGGCGATCGTCGAACGGATCCTCGCCGACGGGGGTCTCACCGAGGACGATCTCCGTTGCCCCCCTGCCTGGCCCCTCGCCACATCCGCTCGTGACCTGGTCGTCGCCAACGGGACGCGTCGTCCCCGGCGCCTGTTCCACAACTGCTCCGGCAAGCACGCCGCGTGGCTCCGCGCCTGCCGAGCCGCGGGCTGGCCGATCGACGGCTACCTCGAACCGGATCACCCGCTGCAACGACGGATCGTGCAGGTCGTCCGCGACGCCACGGGCGTCGAGCCCGAGCCGGTGGGTGTCGACGGATGCGGCGCTCCCACCCTCCGCGGCACGGTGCGAGGTCTCGCCCGGGCGTTCTCTCGCCTGACGACCGACGATCGCTTCACCGCCGCGGCGCGCGCGATCGACCGCTTCCCCGCCCTCGTCGCCGACGACCTGAGACCCGACGGCAGGTTCGCCATGTGGTGGGGCGGACCGGTGAAGGTCGGTGCGGCCGGTCTCGTCGGGGCAGCTCGCAACGGGGTCGGATTGGCCGCCCGGAGCCGATCCGGCGACTCCGGCGCCGCGGTGATGGGTCTCATCGAAGCAGCCCGGAGGGTCGGACTCCTCGTCCCGGCGATGGATCGGGCCCTCGCCGACGTCTCCGCGCCGCCCGTGATGGGTGGCGGACGGATCGTCGGACGGACGTCCGTCGACGAGCGCCCATGAGTCCGTCGACCGACTGGTCCTCACCGGCCCTGGATCTGCCGGCCGTGGCGGACCACACCGGACCGTTCCCGCATCGAGCGTTCCTGCGTACCTGGTCCGAGGTGCGGGCGCCGGAGGTCCCCGTGCACGTCATGGCGACCGACGACGCCGCCGTGGTCCTGGCCGAACGCGACGGGATCCTCGAGCTCGCCGGGGAATCGGACCTCACCGACTATCACTCGCCGCTGGGCGCCGGCACCCCGGCGCTGGCGGCCGAGGTGGCCGAGCGGTTCCGGGGCCGCCGTTTCCGGTTCGATTCCCTCCCCGAAGAAGCCGCGATCGCTCTGGCCAAGGGACTGCGGGCGGCCGGAGCGGACGTCGATTCCGAGCAGCACCACGTCACCGCCGTGATCGACCTGCCCGGGTCGTACGACGAGTGGCTGGCCGCCATCGGCAAGAAGTACCGCCACGAGGTCCGGCGCAAGCGTCGCCGGTTCGCCGAGGAGGTCGGTGAGCCACGGATCGAACGACACGACGAGGAGGCCGCCCTCGAGGCGTTCTTCGTCATGCACCGGCGATCGGCAGGCGCCAAGGGCCATTTCATGACGCCGGCCATGGAGGGGTTCTTCCAGGCCCTCCACGACTCGGTGGGCGCCGTCGTCGACCTGCTCGTCGTCGACGGCGAACCGATCGCAGGGACGTTCTCGTTCGAGGAGGGCGACGGCTTCTACGTCTACAACTCGGCGTACGAGCCCGCCGCACGCCACGCGTCGCCGGGGATCGTCATGCTGTCGCTGCTCATCGAGGACCGGATCGCCCGCGGGACGCGGGTCTTCGACCTCCTCAAGGGCGACGAACGCTACAAGTTCCAGCACGGCGCCGTACCCCGACCGCTGTTCGCCCTGTGGGGGACGCTGTGATCGACCAGGTGGCCTACGTGGCGATGCACACGTCTCCACTGGCGTTGCCTGGGACCGGCAACGCTGGGGGGATGAACGTCTACCTCGACGAGCTGGCCCGCACGATGTCCGGCCGCGGGATCGAGGTCACGATCTTCACCCGAAGGGTCGACGAGGACGCCCCCGAGCTCATCGAGGTCGTCCCCGGCTACCGGCTCGCCACGCTGAGGGCGGGGCCGACGACCGAGCTGCCGACCGACTGCCTGGCCCCGTTCGTGGCCGAGTTCGCCGACGGGCTCGTGAAGTGGGCGTCGATCCACGGGGCCGATTTCGATCTGGTCCACAGCCACTACTGGCTGTCCGGGCAGGTCGGCGTCATCGTCAAGAGGGAACTCGGGATCCCGCTGGCGAACTCGTTCCACACGCTCGGCCGCGTCAAGGACGCCGCTCGCCATCCCGACGAGCCGTCGTCCAGCACGGTGCGGTTGCTCGCCGAAGAGGACGTGATCGCGGCCTCCGACTGCGTCATCGCCTCGACGCCCTACGAGTTCGACGACCTGCTGACCCACTACCGGGCCCGACCGGAGCGGCTGTGCGTTTCGCCCCCCGGGATCGACCACGACGTGTTCGTCCCCGGCGACCGCGACGAGGCCCGCCGCAAGCTCGGGCTCGACGGGGCGCCGATCGTGCTGTTCGTGGGCCGCCTCCAGCGCCACAAGGGCCCCGATGTGGCCGTCGATGCCCACGCCCGTCTCGTCGAACGGGTCGGCGACGCCGAGCTCGTCCTCGTCGGTGGGCCGAGCGGGAGAGACGGGGACGCCACCGTGGAGCTCCTGTCGGAACGCATCGCCGCCCACGGCACTGCCGACCGGGTTCGGTTCGTTCCCGCCCAGCCGCATGCCGCCATGGCCGATTGGTACCGGGCCGCCGACGTGCTGATCATGCCGTCGCGATCGGAGAGCTTCGGGCTCGTCGCCGCCGAGGCCCAGGCGTGCGGTCTTCCGGTGGTGGCGTCGCGGGTCGGAGGGATCCCCCACATCGTCAAGGACGCCGAGTCCGGCATCCTCGTGGACGACCATCGACCCGACGACCTGGCGGCGGCGCTCCATGCGGTGATCACGAGTCCGTCGTTCCGCGCCGACCTGTCGGCGGCGGCGATACGGTTCGCCGACCGCTTCTCGTGGTCCGCCACCGCCGACCGGCTCCTCGAGCTCTACGCCGGCATCGTCGGCTGAGGATCCGCCCGGTTCCTCAGGGTCGCGAAAGATTCGGATGGCGAAAGTTGCCGACACCGGGTTGTGCACAAACCCCTGTGGATCGGTGGGGATATGTGGACATCGCGGGGACCACATCGCCAGTTGGGCGCGGTTGGGCGCGATCTCGTTGCCTCCCAGGCGCCGGAGAACGCGAAGAACCCCGCCCACGGCGGGGTTGCGCGGCATCGGGCGACGACGTAGGTTCGGTCGTGCAAGGCCCGAAGTGCTGACGCAGCGGAACCTCGTTCGGGGAAGTGCGGGGAGCGGCTGCCGAGGTTCTCCGGGCCTTGCGCCCTCTCCCAGGAGACCCGACATGTCCCGCCTCATCGCTCTGGATCTTCCGATCCCCTGGGAAGCGCTCGGCCCGGCCCTGGGCAGCGCCGATCCGTGGGACGCCGGCGGCGTGATCCTCGCCCGGTCCGAGACCCCGGCGTGGGGATGGGAAGGGGCGCGACCGGCGCTGGCCATCCCCTCGACCTCGGTACGGGCTGCCGCTTTCGCGGATCGATGGTGGGTGGACCACGTCGTCGTTCTCGTCCCGGATCTGGCCCGGGCCGTCGACCGGTTCGGCGCCGTGGGACTCGATCCACGTCTCCGGATGCAGGTGAGGGACCGTCCGGCCGCGTTCTTCCGGGCCGGCCCGGTGATCGAGGTCGTCGAGTCTCCCGTCCGCGACGACGCGATCTACGGTGTGGCGCTCGCCACCGATGAGCCGCTCGAGGTCGTCACGCTGCGCCTCCGGGCGGCGGGTTTCGACACGTCCGATCCGCGTCCGGCGATCCAACCGCACCGGCGGATCCTCACCGTCGCCGGCCTCGGCGCGGGGTTGGCCATCATGTCCCCCGACGACGCCGCCTGACCTCCGCGTCAGATCCCGAAGATCAGGTCGCGCAGCCGGACGCGGGTGGTGGCGAAGGTCGCCAGGTCGATCCGGAGCGACCCCAGCCGCAGGCCCCGCATCGCGTCCCCGTGACGGGTGGCCACCCGAACCGCGCCATCGGCTGCCTCCAGCGCCCCGAGACCGAGGCAGTGCCCATGGTCGTCCTGAACCCCGACGAGCATGCCGTCGAGCCGGGTGAGGTCGAATCCCTCGGGGAGGGTCGGCGCGAACACGGCGGTCTGGACCCGCCACCTCGACAGCGGCTCGGCGAAGGCCCGGGCGAAGGCCCGGCGCCGGGCGGAGGATCGCTCGATGGGAGACGAGGGCACCAGGTCGTCGGGCGGGTGGGCGACGGCGACCCGAGCCGACAGGAAGCGGCGGAGCATCCCGATCGTCGGCTCCATCTCGCCGCCGCGCTGCATGGCGATCACCAGGGACGGACGTACCAGCTCCATCAGGTGGTACTTGAGGGTCTGTCCGACGACGCCGGCGACCATGCCGGTGGTGTCGACGATCACGACATCGGCGTCGCCGCGAACCGAAGCGACCAGCGACGACACCGCCACGACGTGAGGGAGGACCACGCCGGTGGGTTCGGTCGAACCCACGAACCGCATCTCGTCGGGCGTGTGCAGGTCCTGGAGGTCTTCGGGTCGCCGCACGACCCGCACACCGGCGCACGCCGGATGTCCGACGGTATCGGCGGCCACGTCACCGTCCACGTAGGCGGCCGTCATCCCGGCGTCGATCGCGTCGGCGAGGATCTGGCGACCCAGGGTGGTCTTGCCGGTGTCGGCGGCGCCGATGAGCATGATGACGCCCTCCATCCCGTGGAGTCGCTCACGCAGGCTGCGATGCTCCTCGGTCACCTCGTCCCCACCTCGACCTCCTCAGGACGCGTCGTGGTCCGATTGTAGGGATCGCCCTCGAGGAGACCTCCGCCACCACGGCGTCCACACCGTCGCCAGCGGATGTCGCCGGTGGTCGGGAGCGGAGCGATCCGAGGTCCACGGCGCGTACGGGGCATGGATCATCTCGGCGATGGCGAGCAGCACCGTGTCGTAGTTCACCCGCCACCCCGCGAAGTCGGCCCAGGCCCGGTCCCGGTCGGCGACCAGGGCCACGCCGACCGCCTCGAGGGCGCCGCAGGCGGCGTCGAACTCGTCGCGGGTGATCGAGATCGGATCGGTGGGCGCCGGATCGGGGTCGAAGGGGATGCCGAAGAACTCGGCGATGTGGCGAAGCGACAGCGTGCCCGCCCGGATCATGATGCCGCCCGGTGCGCGAGGAACGTCGGCGACGGCGGCGACCCACAGCGCCGCCGCGTCGAGGATGGCTCCCGCGGTGGTGATCCACGACATCGCCGGATCGTGGCTGCGGAAGAAGGCCAGCACCGGGTACGTCGTGTGGCTCTCCTCGATGTCGACGAACCACTCCTCCCAGGCGAGCCACTCGCCGGGGAGCCGTTCCATCCAGTCGATCCGCCGGTAGCGCTCGAGCAGTTCGGTCGCGGTCGGAGGGGTTCCTGCGCGAACCGCCAGGAGCGCGACCCGCATCTCCCGACGCGAGAACGCCCCGTAGATGGACGGCAGGTAGGTGATCAGCAAGGTGAGCAGCAACAGGCCGAGGCCGGCCTCGACGAAGGCGAGGGTCCG
>JALVQZ010000016.1 GCA_027036355.1 Acidimicrobiia bacterium
CCTTGATGGCCCGGCTCGTCCATCTCGGTCCCGACGACGAGGAGCCGCGGCGAGAGGGGATCCTTCGCGTGCCGATCTCGTGTGCATCGGAGGGGGCCTTGGAGGTGTTCCTCGACCCGGTGCTGCCGAGCCCGACGGTGGTCGTGGTCGGTGGCTCGCCTTCGGTTCACGTGCTCGCCGGGCTGCTGGACGTGCTCGACTGGTCGGTGATCGTCGTCGACGACGGCGGGGAGGCGGCGTCGTATCCGTCCCGGGCGACGGTGCACACGACGCTCGCCGCCTTGGACCGGATGACGGTCCCGGCCGGTGCGGCGGTCGTCGTCGCTACCCAGGGCCACTACGACGAGCCGGCCCTCGAGTCGGCTCTGGCCTCGGACGCCTCCTACATCGGGTTGGTGGCCTCTCGGGAGCGGGCCGAGACCGTCCTGGGGTACCTCGCGGACCGAGGACATCCACCCGAGCAGCTCGGACGGATCGAGACGCCGGCAGGCCTGGACCTCGGGCACATCCAACATCGAGAGATCGCGGTCGCGGTCCTCGCCACCCTCGTGGCTCGCCGCGCCCGGGGCGAGCTCCGTGGCGCCTCCGCCACTCCGCCCGCTCCGGCCTCCGCCATCGACCCGATCTGCGGGATGGAGGTCGTCGTCGAGGACGCCAGGTTCGTGGCCGAGGTCGATGGCCGGACCTGGTACTTCTGTTGCCCGGCGTGCCGATCGGCGTACCTCGCGGCCCATGCCGGGACGGTGGACGGAGGCGAGGCGTGAAGATCGTCGAGACGATCGAGGTGCAGCGGTCGCCGGATCAGGTCTGGGCGCTGTTCCAGGACGTTCCCGAGCTGGCGCGCTGCCTGCCGGGCGCCGAACTCACCGAGGACCGGGGCGGCGGTGTGTACGCCGGCAACGTGTCGGTGAAGCTCGGCCCGATGTCGGCCACCTTCGAGGGTGAGGCGGTCGTCGAGACCGACGCCGAGCGCCGTTCGGGGAAGGTCGTCGGCAAGGGCGTCGACAAGGCCGGCGGGAGCATGGGCAGGGTCGACGTCGCCTACGTGCTGGTCGCGACCGACGACGGCGGCACGCGGGTGGACATCGACGCCGAGGTCCATCTCTCGGGGGCCGTGGCCCAGTTCGGCCGCACGGGCCTGATCAAGGAGATGTCGTCGCGGCTCATCGGCGAGTTCGTCGACTGCCTCGAGGCGAAGCTCGCCGCAGCGACCGAGGAGGAGGCTGCGGCCGTCACCGCCGGCGAGGTACGCGGGATCTCGCTGTTCTTCGCCAGTCTGTGGTCGTGGATCAAGGGAGCGATCGAG
This sequence comes from Acidimicrobiia bacterium, assembly GCA_027036355.1. Classification (GTDB taxonomy): domain Bacteria; phylum Actinomycetota; class Acidimicrobiia; order Spongiisociales; family UBA5794; genus JALSQW01. Next base: position 1,307 of record JALVQZ010000016.1, read on the forward strand.
CGGCTCTTCGGTCGCGGACCGAGCTGATCCGGACCTAGCCGGCCAGTTCCTTCCGGCAGGCGGCGCACACGCCACGGCCCCGGAACGGGGTGACCTGTTCGGTGGTGTCACAGAACACGCAGGACGCTTCGAGCTTGCGGATGACGATCGCGTCGCCCTCGACGGTGATGGCGAGCTGGTCGCCCTCGTGGATGTTGAACAGCCTCCGGGTCTCGGCGGGGACGACGATCCGGCCGAGGTCGTCGATCTTCCGAACGATGGCGGGGTCCACGGGGGTCAACCTCCAGGAGATGGCGCTGCTTCGAGTGTACCGCGGCTGCTTCGGCCCCCGACGCCGGGCGCCGGGTAGCATCCGGGCCCGTGACCACCCAACACGAACCCCGCAAGATCCTCGTCGCCGTCGCCTGGCCCTACGCCAGCGGTTCGCGGCATCTCGGCCATCTGGCCGGCGCGTACCTGCCGGCGGACGTCTTCGCCCGCTACCACCGGGCCGCCGGCAACGACGTGCTCATGGTGTCGGGCTCCGACGTCCACGGCACGCCCATCACCGTCCGGGCGGAAGCCGAGGGGGTCAGCCCCGAGGAGATCGTCGAGCGGTACCACTCCGAGATCCTCGAGAACTGGAAGGACCTCGGGTTCTCGTGGGATCTGTACACCACGACGGGGACCGAGACCCACAAGCGGGTCGTCCAGGAGTTCTTCCTCACGCTCCTGGACAAGGGCTACCTGTACAAGAAGACGACCGAGCAGTTCTTCGACGAGGAGCAGCAGCGGTTCCTGCCGGACCGGTACGTCGAAGGCACCTGCCCGCATTGCGGCTACGAGCATGCCCGCGGGGACCAGTGCGACAACTGCGGGCGGACCCTCGACGCCCACGAGCTGATCGAACCTCGGTCGAAGCTGTCGGGGAGCCGGCCGGTGCTGCGGGAGACCGAGCACTACTACTGGAAGCTGTCGGCCTTCCAGGAACCGCTCCTCGAGTGGCTCCGCACCAGGGAGGGATGGCGCCCGCACGTGATCAACTTCGCTCTCGGGATGGTCGAGGAGGGCCTCCACGACCGGGCCTTCACCAGGGACCTCGACTGGGGGATCCCGGTGCCGGTCGACGACCTGGGGCCGGGCAAGGTCATCTACG
>JALVQZ010000017.1 GCA_027036355.1 Acidimicrobiia bacterium
GTCGGGCCGGAGAACATCCGAGAGAACGCCCACGTCGCCGGGATGACCGCAAGGACGACGAGCATCGTGAGCACGGGGCTCAACGCCAGCTGCACGCGGTTGCGGTTCTCCAAGAGCTCCGCGACCAGCGCTGCCCGGTCGTCGCCGGCGGCGGCGTCGTGCAGGGCGTCGGCCCGGGGGGTCCGCACGAGGGACGCCCCCGCCGCCCGCAGAACGGCGCTCATGAACAGCAAGGCAGCCGACAAGGCCAAGGCGGCGGCCGTCACGGGCGTCGCCTCCCCACCGCCGCGAGGAGCTTGCGTTCTTCCGCCTCCATCCGTTCGGCCTCTTCGTCGACCTGATGATCCCAGCCAAGCAGATGGAGCAACCCGTGAACGACCATCAGCGCCAGCTCGTCGTCGAAGTCGACGCCATGTCGCTCGGCGTTGCGGCGCACCACCGTCGGGGCGATGAAGACGTCACCGAGCGGCAGCGGAACGCCGGGGCCGGGCGGCTGCGGCGGAACACCCGGCCGAGCCTCCTGGACCGGGAACGAGAGCACGTCGGTGGGGCCGCTTCGTCCCATGTACCGCTCGTTGTAGTCGGCGATGGCGTCCTCGTCGACGAACACGATGGCGACCTCGGCCTCGTCGGGAACGCCCTCGCTGCGGAGGGCCTCTTCGGCCAAGGACAGCACGCGGTCGAGCGGGAGGGGGTCGTCCTGTTCGTCGGAGACGACGATGTTCACGATTGCGGCTCCGCGATCTGGTCGCTGCCCTCCCCGACCTCGGTCGACGCCTCGGCATCGATCACCGCGGGCGTTCCGGCCGGCTCGGGCTTGTCCGTCGGCTCGGGAAGGGCGGTGGCCGGTCCGGTCCCGACCCGCGGGCCGGGGAACCCCGGGTACGGCACCCTGGTGTGGTAGTAGCCGATGAGCGCCCTGACCAGTTCACGCTTGACGGCGGTTAGATCGCCGAAGGTCAGCGCCGACTCGTCGAGCTGGCCGTCGTCGACCTTCTCCTGGACGACCGTGTCGACCAGGCGAACGAGGCCCTCGGCGGTGGGATCCTCGTTCTGAGCGTAGGCCCGCGAGGCGCCCTCGACGGCGTCGGCGATCATGAGGATCGCCATCTCCTTGCGTTTCGGCTTCGCGCCATGGTGCCGGAAGAGGTTCGGATCCACGGTCGGATCCTCCTCGAGGGCCTTGTGGTAGAAGTACCGCATCAGGCCTGTGCCGTGATGCTCCCGGATCCCGGCCGCGACCTCCGGCGGGATCCGGTACTTCTTGGCCAGCCGCAGGCCGTCGGTGACGTGCTTGCGGATGATGGCCGCCGACTCCTCGGGAGCGAGGAGATCGTGCGGATTGGACACGCCGAACTGGTTCTCGATGAAGTACTGCGGGTCCTCGGTCTTGCCGAGATCGTGGTACCAGGCCGCGGCCTGGGCGAGGAGCGGGTCGGCGCCGATGGCTCGGGCGGCGCGTCCGGTGAGGGAACCGACGAGCATCGAGTGGTTGAACGTCCCCGGCGCCTTCTCCTCCAGGAGCCGCAACGCCGGATGGTTGCGGTCGAGGAGATCGAGAAGACTGAGGGTGGTCGTCACCCCGAAGGCGTTCTCGAGGAACGAAACCAGTCCCTGACCAAGAAACCCCGCGACGAGCGCCCCCACGAACGCCCAGAGTCCGGCCCGGAGCGCCGTGTCGGCGGATCCGAACAACCATTCGACGGAGTAGGCGATCGGCGCGGCGGCGGCCGCCGAACCGAGCACCGCCAGTCTCAACTGACGCCTCGACGACAAGCTCGAGACGAACCCCACCGGCACGACCGTCGAGGCGCCGGCGAACACGGTGAACGCCAGGTCCTGGGTCGAGATGGCGGTGAACGCCGCCATCGGGATCGCCATCAGCACCGCGGTGCGGGGATCGAACAGGATCGCGGCGATGAACCCGACGGCGACGGCAGGCAACAGATAGCCCAGCGACCGGTTGTCTTCCAGGAAGAACTCGGGGATCCGGGAGATGAGCGCCGCCAGCACCAGGAGGATCCCGAGGAGGGCGAAGTGCCGCGGCCGGGACCACTGCGACGGTGCGATCCGCCAGAGGAAGAACGCAGCGAGGAGGACGGCGATCGTCCCCAGGAGCGCCATCGCCAGCAGCGACACCGAGTCGTCGTCGGGTTGGTACAACCCGAGCTGGCGGATGGCTTCGATCTGCACCTCGGTGAGCGGCTCGCCGACCACCGCGATCGTGTCGTCCCCCGAGTAGACGACGGCGTAGTCGTCCGGGTCGACCGCCGCGGCGCGGGCCTCCCGCTCGGCTTGGGTGGCTTCGTCGTCCGGGTCCAGGTTGGCCCGGAGGCTCCGACCCACCAGCTCGCCGATGGCGGAGGCGGCCATCTCCTGCTCTTCCGCCGGGAGGTCGGGAACGAAGATCGGCGGCCGCGGCAGCGCGCCGGTGAGGTAGTTGTTCCGGATCTCGGCGAGGTCACCCTGCTTGATGCCCTTGTTCTCCTCGTCACGGACCAGGCCGAGAGCGAGCTCCTCGATCTTGGGGAACACCGGATCGGCGCCCTCCTCGACCCGGTCGAGGTCGCTGTTGTACAACAGCACGAACGCCTGGACCGTCTCGAGCGACAGGTTCGGGTACAGGGCCGAGAGCTGGGCGATCTGGTCCTCGACGGCCTTGCGGGGGATGGTGGTGGTCGTCGTCGTGGTCGGGACGGTGGTCGTGGTCGTCGGACCGGTCTCCCCGGCCGTCGTCGACGTGCCGGCGGTGGTGGTCGTCTCCGGCGGCTGGGTCGTCGTCGGTGAAGGCACGTCGGGAACGTCGACGAACGCGAGGCGTTCGAGGTCCTGGAAGAACCGGGCGACCTCCCGCTGGGCCTCGAGGGTGGCGACGTTGTTGAACTTGAACTGGGTCGGGACCGACGCCCGAGCTTCCTCCCGAGCCCGTTCGACGGCCGCCTCGTCGATGATCGGTTCGGTCGATCGGTTGGCGACGAACGTCTCGGGAGAGGGCTGGCCGACGGCCAGGGTCGTGTCGACCGGCTCGGGAACCGCTCGCCCGACGATCAGGATGATGGACACGACCACCAACGTCGCCAGCAAGATGACGAGGTTGAGCACGATGTTGCGACGTGAGATGGTCATCGCTCGTTCCTCTCGCGTTCTTCGAAGCGACGGTAGGCCTCGACGATCGCGGCCACGATCCGGTGTCGCACGACGTCGGCGCTGGACAGCTCCTCGAAGGCGATGCCGGGAACGTCGCCGAGGACGCTGCGGATCATCCGGAGCCCCGACGCCTGCCCGGCGTCGAGATCGACCTGGGTGACGTCTCCGGTGATGACCATCTTCGAGTTGAAGCCGAGCCGCGTGAGGAACATCTTCATCTGCTCGGGCGACGTGTTCTGGGCCTCGTCGAGCACCACGAACGCGTCGTTGAGGGTCCGGCCCCGCATGTAGGCGAGCGGGGCGATCTCGATCGTGCCGCGCTCCATGAGGCGGGCGGTCTCTTCGGGCCCCAGCATCTCGTAGAGGGCGTCGTAGAGCGGCCGCAGGTACGGGTCCACCTTGGCGGCGAGATCGCCGGGCAGGAACCCGAGCCGTTCGCCCGCTTCGACCGCGGGGCGGCTGAGGACGATCCTGCGGACGGACCCTTCGATCAGCGCCTCGATGGCGCAGGCCATCGCCAGGTAGGTCTTGCCCGTCCCGGCGGGGCCGATGCCGAACACGAGGGTGTTGTCCCTGATGGCGTCGACGTACCGCTTCTGCCCGAGCGTCTTAGGTCGAACATGTCGTCCGCGGCCGACCCGGATGGACTCGGTGAACACCCGAGACGGGCTCGGGACGTCGTCGCGGACCATCGCGATGACCCGGTCGACACGGTCGACGTCGAGGGACTCTCCCTCCTGGACCAGGATCAGCAGCTCCTCGATGACGGTCCGAGCCCTGTCGATGTCGGCGTCGGGCCCATCGAAGCCGATCTCGTTGCCGCGGGCGACGATCCGAACCGAGGGGAACGCCTTCTCGACCTGGCGGAGATGCGCGTCACGATGACCCAGCAGCTCGACCATGAGATGGTTGCTGGGTACGCGGATGCGGGCATCGGTTGCAGGGACGTTCGTCACAGGGAGGGTTCCTCGTCGCCGGGAACAGGGAATGCGGCGTGGTAGCGCATCAGAGATGACGAGTATATCGGTCGAGACGCCGAAAACGGCGAGGTCCGCCGGCTTCCCGGGTCAGGTGGTGGCGCCGGACCCGTTGGCCCGGATCGCCTCGAGGCGCTCGCCGATGTGGGCAGGGGTGGCGTCGAGCAGCATGGCCAGGATCTTCAGGTCGTCCCGACGCAGCGTGAGCACCCGGCCGTTGAAGTCCTGGCGTTGCATCTGGATACCGCGGATGAACCGTTCGAGGACGTCGCCTTCGGCTCCGGTGAGCGACTCGACCCGGTTGAGGTCGATGACGATCGCCGACTCCTGGCGGAGTTCCACCGTGGTCGATCCCGGCTCGGGCGGCAGCATCTGCGTGATCGGGACGCCGTAGATCTCGGCGAGACGATGGAGACGCGGAACCGACAGCGCCCGTTCCCCGCGTTCGTAGGCGCCGAGGACCGCCGCCTTGAACTCACCGGAGGTCGCCCGCTGGACGTCCTGCAGCGACATGCCGCGTTGCCGGCGGATGGACCGAAGCCGTTCGCCGAGCAGTTCGTTGTAGGTGGCCACAGGGCCCCCCTTCCCACTACCGAGCGCGCAGCGCCAACCGCGCTCTGTGAGCATTCTAGACACGAACCATCGCCGATGTGCATCATCTCCCGACGAGCACCGCGGCAGCGGCGACGAGCGCGGCCGTCTCGACCCGCAAGATCCGCTCCCCGAGGTCGACCGGCTCCGCGTCCTGGGGGATCTCACCGTCCGAGAAGCCGCCCTCCGGACCGATCGCGATCGTCGCCGGCGCCTCGATATCGGCCAGACGGCGACCTCCGGGATGCGCCACCACCAGGGGCCGGGGGAGCTCCCGCCAGCCGACGGGGCCCGAGACGTCCATCAGGTGGGCGCCTCGGGACTGCTCCAGGGCGCCGATCACCCACGCCTGCACCTTGTCCGGTCTCGGGAGGCGACCCTGGGCCCGCTCGGTGGCCAACCACCGCAGCGTCGGAACGCCCAGCTCGGCCAGCTTCTCGACGACGAAGCGGAGCCGCTCGACACGGCGCGGTGCAGCGACCGCCAGCACCAACGAGGAGGGGTCGGCCACGTGCTGTTCGTCGCCGCGGGCGACGACGCCGTCGATCCATCGGCCGCTCCCGATCGTCCCTCGGCCGTCGGTGTAGGTCACCGGGGCGCCGTCGGCGAGCCGCAGGACGATGCCCAGATGCCTCACCGTCCCCGACGGCGGTTCGACCGGGCCGTCGGGCCACGGAGGAGGAAGGTACAGATGCGGAACGTGCCGCATCTCAGCGACGGAACAGCCCGCGTCGTCGATCGGCCGGCCGTTCCCCTCTCATCTCGGCGAAGCTGCGCAGCAGCTTCTCCTGTTCACCGTCGAGGTCGGTGGGGACCTCCACGCCCACGTGCACGAACAGGTCGCCACGACCGCGGCGACGGAGATGCGGCACGCCCTTCTTGGCGACGCGAACGATCGTCTCGGGCTGGGTTCCGGGCTCCAGGTCGATCCGGTGGGTTCCTCCGTCGAGCAAGGGCACCTCGACGGAGGTCCCGAGCGCGGCTTCGGCGATCCCGATGGTGACGCGGTGATGCAGGTCGTCGCCGTCGCGCTGGAAACGGTCGTCCGCGGCGACATGCAACTCGACGTACAGGTCGCCCGGAGGCGCGCTGCGATCCCCTGCCCCACCGCGCCCCGACAACCGCAGCCGGGTCCCGTCCTCGACGCCGCCGGGAACCTCGACGGTGACGGCACGCTGCTTGTCGACCTTGCCCACCCCCCGGCACTCCGAGCATGGGGTCTGAACGACCTGGCCGGAACCGCCGCACGTGGTGCAGTGGGTGACCGTCATCACGCGCCCCAGGAGCGTGTTCCTGGCCACCTGGACCTGCCCTCGGCCGGCGCATGTCGGACACGTGACGACCGACGATCCCGGCTCGGCGCGTGAACCGCCGCAGCGATCGCAGGTCGCTTCGGCGGTGAACACCAGCTCCTTGGATGCCCCGAAGGCGGCCTCCTCCAACGTGAGGTCGATGGACGTGACGACGTCGGTGCCTCGCCGCGGTCCGGAGGACGCCCGACCGAAGCCGAAGTCGAACCCGCCGCCGAAGCCCCCGCCGAAGAACTGCTGCAAGATGTCGTCCAGCCCGCCGAACTGGGAGAACAGGTCGCCGGTCTGGAAGACCTCGCCACGGTCGTAGCGGGCGCGCCGCTCCGGATCGGACAGGACCTCGTACGCCTCGGCGATCTCCCGGAATCGAGCCTCGGCGGACGGATCGTCCGGGTTGGCGTCCGGGTGGGTCTCCCTGGCGAGCTGGCGGAAGCGCTTCTTGATCTCCTCCTGGGTCGCCTCCCTGGTGACCCCGAGGATCGCGTAGTAGTCGGCCATCAGTCCGACCCGAGGCGCTCTTCGAGGTTCTCGCCGACCTCCTCGACGAGACGCATCGTGCGACGGTAGTCCATGCGCATCGGCCCGAGGACGCCGATCCGTCCCGTTCCTCTCCCACCGGTGTCGAACTCGGCGGAAACCACGGCCAGATCGACATCGTCACCCAGCTCGACCCCGAACTTCACCGTCGTTCCGGTCCCGCCGTCGCCGAGGATCTCGCGGACCGTGGACTCGGCTTCGAGCATGCTGAGGAGGTGCTGGACGACGGCCAGGTCGTTCCAGATCTGCGCGAGCTGCGCGGTTCCACCGACGTAGACCTCACCCGTCTCGTCGTCGCCGGACCGGAGCCGCTCCTCGACCGGAGCGACGATCCGCCGAACCGCCTCCGACAGCTTGCCGTCGACGGTTCCGGCTCCCACATCCGACAGGCACTTGCCGGCGAAGGTCCGTTCGATGACCCGTTCGGCTGCCTCGAGCTGACGGGGCGTCGGCTCCACGTCCAGGGCGACGACCTCCTGGACGACGCGTCCGGAGTCGGCGACGACCACCAGCAGGACGTTGCGTCCACCGAGCCGGACCAGATGGACGGCGTGGATGGTGTCCTTCTCGATCCCCGGACCGATCACCACCGCCGGGAAGTGGGTGAGATCGGCCAGCAGACCGGAGGTCTCCTTCAGGAGCCGACCCAGTTCACGATGCACGTCGGTGAAGAACTCCTCGATCCGGGCTCGGGTCGCGCTCCGGAGCCGGCCAGGGCCGATGTGGTCGACGTAGAAGCGGTAGCCCTGCGAGGTCGGCACCCGCCCGGCGGATCGATGAGGTTGAGCGACGAACCCGTACGACTCGAGTCGGGCGAGATCGTTGCGGATCGTCGCGGAGGACACGTCGAGGCCGCTGCGGTCGAGTACCGCAGCGGAGCTGACCGGCTCACCGGTGCGGATGTACTCCTCGATCAGGGCCTGCAAGACCCTCGATCTGCGGTCGT
>JALVQZ010000018.1 GCA_027036355.1 Acidimicrobiia bacterium
GCCGTGGGGGGTGGTGCGGGGTGCCCAGCCGGACGGGACCCAGGCTCGGCTCGTGGCGTTCCTGGAGGAGCTGCCGGAGGGCTCGTCGGCGGTGACGGACGTGCCCGACCTGGCCTACGCGGCGGGGCGGCGAGCTCCCGCCGGGGCGGTGGACACGAGCTTCGCGGTCGTCGAGGCGGGTCGGTTGACCGCCGTCGACCTGGCCGGGATCCTGGCCGATCCCGACGTGTGCGCGGTGGTCCAGGGGTCGGGTCGGCTGGCTCGGGTGGAGGGGTTGGAGGACGTGCTGGCCGATGCCGGGATGGTAATCGGCGAGACGTTCGACGGGGTGCGGATCGCTCGTCGTGCCTCGTGCGGGGGAGCCCCGAGGTGAGATGCTCGACACCGAACATGCGTTCGCCTATGCTCGTGTCCGCCGAGGAAGAACATCGGTGTGATTCGGAAGTGAGTTCTGTCACAGACGCCCGCTACGGTCGTGGTGCGGTGTCGAGGAAGGGAACCGAAGGATGAGCATCAACCCGCAGGATCGTGAGAAGAACCTCGAGATGGCGATGTCCCAGATCGAGCGGCAGTTCGGCAAGGGCGCCGTGATGAAGCTCGGCGACGAGGAGATCCGCCGGATCGATGCCATCCCGACCGGTGCGTTGTCCCTCGACCTGGCGTTGGGGATCGGTGGCGTGCCTCGGGGCCGGATCGTCGAGATCTACGGCCCGGAGAGCTCGGGCAAGACCTCCTTGGCGTTGCACATCGTCGCCGAGGCGCAACGCAACGGCGGCATCGCGGCGTTCATCGACGCCGAGCATGCCCTCGATCCGGTGTACGCCAGGGCGATCGGGGTGGACGTCGACGAGCTGCTCATCTCTCAGCCCGACACGGGGGAGCAGGCGCTCGAGATCGCCGACATGTTGATCCGGTCCGGCGCCCTCGACGTGGTCGTGGTCGACTCGGTGGCCGCCCTCGTCCCGCGGGCCGAGCTGGAGGGAGACATGGGCGACACCCACGTCGGTCTGCAGGCTCGGTTGATGTCCCAGGCGTTGCGGAAGCTGGCGGGCACGATCAACCGGTCCCAGACGACGGCCATCTTCATCAACCAGCTCCGTGAGAAGATCGGCGTCATGTTCGGATCGCCCGAGACCACCCCGGGTGGTCGGGCGTTGAAGTTCTACGCCAGCGTCCGTATCGACGTGCGCCGGATCGAGGCGATCAAGAACGGGACCGACAACGTCGGGAACCGGGTGCGGGCGAAGATCGTCAAGAACAAGGTGGCGCCGCCGTTCCGGCTCGCCGAGTTCGACATCATGTTCGGTGAGGGCATCTCGCGGGAGGGCAGCCTCCTGGACGTCGCCGTCGAGGAGGGCATCGTCCGCAAGGCGGGCGCCTGGTACACCTACGACGGCGATCAGCTCGGACAGGGCCGGGAGAAGGCCAAGGCCTTCCTGCGGGAGAACCCGGAGGTCGCCATGCAGCTCCAGGATCGGGTCCTGCGGGCGGTGGGGGTGATCGTCGACGAGGACGACGTCGCGGAGGCGGCCGCCGACGGTGACGCCATCGAGGAGGACGCCGTCGAGGACGCCTGACGGGCACAGACCGGGCCGTGACCCCCGGTGGGGCCGATCGACGGGTGTCGGGAGGTCGCCGGGCGCGGGCGCCGCGGAGCTCCTGAGATTTCGCGTTCCGCCTTCGACGCCGGTGGGCTACTATCGGAGGACACACACACGAAAGTACCGTTGAAACACGATGATTCGGGTCCGGAACCGCAGAGCGAAACGAGCAGGAGGCGGCGGCCGCCACGTCGGTAGTTGATCGCGCCGGGCAGGGCCCGGTTCTCCAGTTCGTCCGTGTGTGTGCCGAGGCTGAGGCCTCGGCACGTTGCGTTCCGACCCGGGAACGGGGTGGACAATGCAGTGGGTGATCCCAGCGGTCGTCGCGGCCGTGGTGGTACTCGCTTTCGCCGCCGGGACGCTGCTGGCACGCAAGGGTGTCGCCACGCAGCAGACCCCCGAGGAGCTGATCGCCGAGGCGCGCCTGGAGGCACAACGGATCCTGGCCCGGGCCGAGGAGGAGGCCCGAGCCAAGGCCGAGACCTACCGCGACCGGGAGGACGCGACCCTCGAGCATCGGCGGGTGGAGATCGGCAGTCAGGAGGAACGCCTCGCCCAACGGGAGGCCACCCTCGAGCAGCGCGCCGCCAACCTCGCCCAGCGCGAGGAGCTGATCATGATCAAGGAACGGGCCGCCGCCGAGGCGATCCAGGAAGCCGAGAGCCTCAAGGAGGAAGCCCGAGACACCCTCGAGCGGGTGGCGGCCTTCGACGCCAAGGCCGCCAAGGCCGAGCTGCTGGCCCGGACCGAGGCCGAGGCGAAGCGGCAGGCGATGGTCCTCGTCCGCGACCTGGAGGCCAAGGCGCGGGAGGAGGCCGAACGTCGAGCCAAGCG
>JALVQZ010000019.1 GCA_027036355.1 Acidimicrobiia bacterium
GCGCCACGGTCGCCAAGTGGGGAGGGGGCGACGCGGCCGGCGACGGAGGGGTGGGGAACGCCGCGATCGAGGTCGGCGGCGTCGTCGTGGCGGCGCTGGCGGTGGTGAACGCCGCCGGTGACGTCTTCGACCTCGAGGGACGTTCCCTGACGGGCGGATCGCCGGCGGACGTGTCGGCGCCCGGGATCTCGGCGGCCGGGATCTCGGCGGCGGGAACCGCCAGCACGACCCTCGTATGCGTGGTCACCTCAGCCAGGATCGACGACCGCAACGAGCTCCGGCGGGCCGCCATCCGCGCACACGACGCCCTCGGTGCGTGCATCAGACCCGTGCACACGCGCTACGACGGCGACTCGGTGTTCGTCGTCTCCTGCGGCGACGACGAGGTCGACGTCGACCTGTTCCAGCAGGCGGCGTTCGTGGCGACCGGCCGGGCGATCGCCGACGCGGTCGGGCGGGCGGGGGAGGATCGATGACGGATCGGGATCGACGCGCCGAGGAGCTGTCGGTCCTCGCGGCGGAGGCCGCGGCCTGTGTGGCGTGCGACCTGGCCGCGTCCCGCACCCACGTCGTGTTCGGGGCAGGGGACCCCGACGCCGAGGTGATGATCGTCGGCGAAGGACCCGGACGCCGTGAGGACGAGACCGGCTTGCCGTTCGTGGGTCCATCCGGGAGGCTGCTCGATCGGCTGCTGGGCGAGATCGGGTTGGAACGCTCCGACGTGTACATCGGCAACGTCGTCAAATGCCGGCCCCCCGGCAACCGAGATCCTCGCCCGGTCGAGATCGACGCCTGCAAGGGCTACCTCCGCACCCAGATCCAGCTCGTCGATCCGGCGGTCGTGGTGACGCTCGGGAACTTCTCGTCCAAGCTCCTGCTGGCGACCACGACGGGCATCACGAGGCTTCGCGGCCGGGCGTACGACTGGTGGGGCGGCAGGAAGCTGGTCCCCACCTACCATCCGGCGGCGGCCCTCCGCGGCAGCGCCCGGGTCCTCGCCGAGATGCAGGAGGACCTGTCCCTCGTCAGGTCCATCCTCGACGGTAACCTCCGGTCTGGACCCGACCTCGAGCCGCCTGGGGGACCCGGGTCCGCACCGGAGGAGCCCCCCGCCATCGAACAACTCGACCTGTTCTCATGACCGTACGGACCCAGATCACGACGACCTCCCCCGAAGAGACGGCCGATCTCGGCCGGCGGTTCGCGGCCACGTTGACCGCCGGCGACGTCGTGCTGCTGGCCGGGCGGCTCGGCGCCGGCAAGACGGTGTTCGTCTCCGGTGTCGCCGAGGGTCTCGGTATCGACGAGCCGGTCACCAGCCCGTCGTTCATCCTCGCCCGATCGTACCGGGACGGGTTCCTTCCCCTCCTGCACGGCGACGTCTATCGATTGCGGACCGTCGCCGAGTTCGAGGACCTCGACCTGGTGGCCGAAGCCGAAGACGGCGTCCTCGTCATCGAATGGGGAGAGGCGGTCGAAGGTGCGGTCCCGCCCGATCATCTCGTCGTGCGGTTCTCCACGACCGATGCCGACACGCGCCGGATCACCTTCGAGCCCCACGGGTCGTGGGAGACGCGGGATCTCGGGATGCTGTCGTGAAGCTCCTCGCCATCGAGACCTCGACACCCGCCTCGTCGGTCGCCATCGGCAGGGACGGCGCGCTCACCGCGATGAACGTTCACGTCGACCGGCGCGGTCACATCGGGTTCCTCGTGCCGGCCCTGGCGTTCGTATTCGACCGTGCCGGTTGGGATCCCGCCGATGTCGACGTCGTCGCGGTGGATCTCGGCCCCGGTCCGTTCACCGGGCTGCGCGCCGGGGTGGCGACGGCGCAGGCGTTCGCGGCCGCCGTCGGCGCCCGCCTCGTCGGGGTCGACTCGCTGTCGGTGCTGGCGCTGCGGGCCGCCACCGGGAGGCGCCGGATCTGGCCGGTCGTCGACATGCGTCGCGGGCAGATCGCAACCGCTCCGTTCCGTCCACTTCCCGGCGGCATCGCTCCCGATGGGCCGACCGAGGTCGTCTCTCCCGAGGAGTTCCGCGCGACCCTCGAGTGCGAACCGACCGACACGCTGGTGGTCGGAGATCTGCGCGCCCTCCCCGACGGGTTCTGGTCGGGCCTCCACCGGGTCAAGCGGGGCAGGCCGCGGTTCCCGTCGGCCGACGTCATCTTGGAGATCGCCGCGCTCCGCGCCGAACGGGGCGAGTTCATCAGCCCGGAGGATCTCCATCCCCGCTATCTGCGGGAACCGGACGTGGCCATCAACTGGTCGGAGTTCCGATCGGAGGGGGTGTGGCCATGAGCTCGACGCCCACGATCCGACCCATGGAACGCGGCGACATCCCGGCGGTGGCGGCGCTCGAACGGGTCGTGTACCCCGAACCGTGGTCGGCGCGGGTGTTCTTCGACGAACTCGCCCAGGCCAACCGGAC
>JALVQZ010000020.1 GCA_027036355.1 Acidimicrobiia bacterium
GACGAGCATCATCAACCCGGACAAGGGTCGTGAGCGGGAAACGGAGACGACTCGCTGGCGTCTCGAGATCTGGAAGCAGGTTCTCGACGACGTGTCCACGGAGTTCCCGTTGACGGGGTTCGGTCCGGGGCCGGACCTGGGGAAGCGCTACAACATCAGCACGAACCCGAATGCCCCGCTGCGGAACCCGCACAACTCCCACGTGGGTGTCCTGGCCCGGCTCGGCTGGGTCGGGGCGGCCCTCTGGTTCGTGCTGTGGATCGTGTGGTCGATGCAGCTCCTCATGCTGAGACGCAGGTTCCGGCGGCGGGGCAAGCATCATGAGGCCGCGTTCGCCGGTTGGCTCCTGGTGTCCGCAGGGATGATCCTCGTGAACGCCTTCTTCGATCCGACGCTCGAGGGCCCGCAGGTCGCGATGGTGCTCTGGTTCATCTTCGGGATCGGGGCGGCGTTGCCGCTCATGGCCGAGGGGATCGGACGCACCGCCGGCACCGTGGCGGCGCCGGTACCGTCGCGCACATGATCGACGACCGGTCCGATCCGGCCCAGTCGGGCGCGGTGGCGACGATGCGCGCGTTCATCTTGCGCCACGTCGAAGACGGGCTTCCGGCGGGCGTGCTCGATGCCGGGTTGGCGTCGCTGGCGACCTTCATCGCAGGCCTGGCCGGGGTGAACCTCCTGGCGGATCGACCCAGGGGCGTGTACGGGGTGTTCTTCGTCGCGTTCATGCTGGCGGCGATCGTTCCCCAGTACCTGGTGTACATCCCGGCGGAGGTCATGGCGGTCGCGGTGCCGCGGGAGGAGCGCCTGCATGGCATCCTGCAGAACTTCCGGATCGCCGCGATCCCGACGATGTCGGGGGTGATGGCCGTCGTTGCGGCGGCGGTCACCACCCGATCACAGGCCGACGCGGCGACGATCCAGGCGTTCTCGTTGACGGTGCTGCTGGTCCTGACGCTCTCTCCGGCCCAGGATCACCTCCGTCGTCTGCTCCACATCGCGGAGCGTTCGTGGCAGGCGGCCGTCGTGTCGGGCTTCCAGGTGGTGGCGGTCGCGGCGGCGGTGGGGTTCATGATGTGGCGCGACGTGCCGGTGGTGTGGGTTCCGTTCGGCGCTCTGGCGGTGGCCAACGCCGTGTCGATCACGGTGGCGTTGCTGTTCGTGGCGTCCGAGCTGCCGGTCGCCGCTCCGGTGGGGCGGGGTCTTCGCAGCCTGGCTCGGTCGGGCAAGTGGCTGCTGACCCAGGCGCTGGTCCCCTCGATCGCGGGGTTCATCGCCGCGGCGCTGATCACCACGCTCGCCGGGGCCGAGGCGTACGGGTTCGCCGAGGCGGCGCGCGTCGTCGCTCAGCCCATCCTGGTTCTGGGGACCGGGTTGACGGCGGTGCTCGGGCCCAAGGCGATGGCGGCGGCGATGGACCGCGACCGGGTGCTGGCCCGCCGCCTGAACCGGCGGTTCGTGTTCATCGTGGGAGCGGCGGGCCTCGTGTACCTGGGGGTCGTGGGCTGGGCGTGGCCGGGAAACCCCATGGCCTACATCGTGCCTCCGGCCTATGTGGTGAAGGGTCTGGTGGCGGCGACGATCGTCGGCGCGATCGCGTCGGGAGGGTTGTTCCTGTTCATCAACGAGCTGATCGGTGCTCGCAAGGAGATCGCCCTGACGGTGGTCACGCTGATCACGAGTCCGCTGGTGGTGGCGGTGGCGGCGACGTCCGCGGTGACCGGAGCGTTCTCGCGCCCTCTCGGGCTGATGGTCGACGACGTGGCCAGGTACATCGGCTACATCAAGACCCTCGACGGGCACTACCGAGGGTCCGCGGCCGACGATCGGTGACGGTCGGAACCCGAACACGCGTTCGCACTCGGACGCGGAAAGTGTCAAGTCGCTACGGATAGTGGTCGACAGTCCCTCCTGAGGTGGAGTTGACGATCTGAGGAGGGACGATGATCCCGTACTCTCGTGCGTCGCTGTGGGCCGACCCTGGCGCCAGGCGACGCAGCATCCGGAAGAAGGCGTTCGCCCTCATCGTGGCGTTCGTCACCGTGGCGGCGGGCCTCGCCTACGGCTTGCGCCCGGCCACGGCCGAACACGATCTCGTCGATACGATCGTGACGATGGATCCGAACGGACGGTTCGGTCTCCTCGCCCGCGTCGAGAACCGGACGCCCGTCGAGTGGTTCTACTTCGGCGACCCCGGTGACCAGCCGCTCGCCGGCGACTGGGACTGCGACGGCCGCGACTCGGTCGGGGTGTACCGGCCCGGAACCGGCGAGGTGTTCCTCGCGGACACCACCGGGGCGCCGTCCCCGATGGCGCGGTTCGCCTATGGGAACCCCGGCGACATCGCGGTGGCCGGCGACTTCGATGGGGACGGGTGCGACACGGTGTCGGTCTACCGCCCGTCCGAGGGTCGCTTCTACATCAAGAACAGCCTCAGCGAAGGCGTGGCCGACTACACCTTCGCGTATGGTGACCCCGGCGACCAGCCGCTGGTCGGCGATTTCGACGGCGATGGCCGGGACACCGTGGCGGTGCGTCGAGCCGGGACGGACCTGATCCTCCTCACCGACGACCAGATGGCGTCGGTCGCCGACCGTGTCGTCAGGTTCGGCGACCCCGGCGATGTCGCCCTGGCGGGCGACTGGGACGGCGACGGCGTGGACACGATGGCGGTCTACCGTCCTTCGACGGGACGCATCTACCTTCGCGACCCCGACAGCGGCGCCGCGGAACGGTCGCTCTTCGTCGGCCTGGGGGTCCAGGTGAGGGCGATGTCGGGGATCGATCCCGAGGTCGTCTCCGGCCCGGAGCTGCCTCCCGCGCCTCCCGAGCCGCCGGCGCCTCCTGGCCCGCCGACCCCTGCGCCGGCGCCGAGCTCGCCCGATTCCACGTCCGAGGAGCCACCACCTCCAGCGGCCGACGACCAGGTGCCGCCGCCGGCGGCCGACGAGGTGCCGCCTCCGGCGGAGGACACCCCACCGGTCGAGGATCCACCGACGCCACCGACGCCGGGCGAGGATCCGCCGGTGTGGAGCGATCCGGTCCCCGGCGAGGTCGATATCGACCTGTATCCAGGGGACGACGTCGCAGCGATCGTGGCCGACGCCCCCGCGGGCACGGTCTTCGCGATCCATGGCCGCCACGTGGGAGTGAGCATCGAACCCAACGACGGTCAAGAGTTCATCGGCCTCGACGATGCCGTCCTCGACGGTGACGGTGCGGAGTTCGCGTTCTCAGGGGACGCCGTGGATGTGACCATCCGCGATCTGGAGATCACCGGGTACGCCCCGCCCGCCCAGTTCGGCGCCATCCACAACGAGACCAGCGGTTGGCGGGTGATCGGCAACGACATCCATCACAACGCAACGGTCGGTGTGCTCCTGCAGGGCAACGCCCCCGCGATCGTGGACAACCGGATCCACCACAACGGACAGCTCGGGATCGCCGTCAACTTCTCCACCGGAGGACGGGTGCAGGGCAACGAGATCGCGTACAACAACTACGAGGTCGCCTACGACTGGGGATGGGAGGCCGGTGGAACGAAGTTCTGGTCGACCGAGGGTCTCCTCGTCGCCGACAACTGGTCCCACGACAACCATGGCCCGGGTCTCTGGTCCGACAACGACAACATCGGCATCGTGTACGAGAACAACCTGGTGGAGAACAACTTCGCCAACGGCATCTTCCACGAGATCGGGTACGACGCGGTCATCCGCAACAACACGATCCGGAACAACGGGTTCGGTCACGACGTGTGGTTGTGGGGTGCGGGCGTCGTCGTTGCCGCATCGCAGAACGTCGAGATCTACGGCAACGAGATCGTGGGCAACGCGAACGGGATCACGCTCGTCCAACAGGACCGGGGTTCCGGCGCCTACGGACCGTACCTCGTGAGGAACAACTCCGTGCACGACAACACGATCGTCGATTCCGGCACCACCGGCGTCGCTCAGGACATCGGGAGTGGACGGGTGTTCGACGACGGCAACGTCTTCGACGCCAACACCTACCGGGGTGACGTCGACTGGGAGTGGGACGACCGAGGCGTGTCCTGGGACGAATGGCGCGGCTTCGGCAACGACAACGGCGGCTCCTACGGGTGAGCGACGCAGGTGGCCGTTTGCCTTCCGGGGAAGTTCCCATAGACTGCCCCGGAAGGCAGGCCGCCGCGCAGAGGACGCAGGCGCCGCCTCGGACAACACAGCGGGCCCCATCCGCCCAGGCTATCTCTCCCTTCCACGCCGGATGGGCACTTCCCCCGGGGCCCGGATCCCCCACATGCAAAGAGGTTGAACCCATGACCCCCACCCGTACCTCGGGCCGACGCCGTCGTGTCGGCGCCCTTCTCGGATCGATCTCGCTCGCGGTGACGCTCCTGCCGCTGACGGCCGGAGCGGCCTCCGCCAGCGACGAAGGCGCCGATACCGTGGCCTTCGTCGATCGCAACGCCCGCTACTTCATCTACGCCGAGCCGCAGGCGGCAGCCGGCTACGGCAGCTTCTACTACGGCAACCCCGGCGACGAGCCCTTGATGGGCGACTGGGACTGTGACGGGGAGGACACGCCGGCCATGTACCGCCGCAGCACCGGGTTCATGTACCTGCGCAACAGCAACTCCCAGGGCGTCGCCCACGACCAGTTCTACTTCGGCAACCCCGGTGACGTTCCGATCGCCGGCGACTTCGACGGAGACGGGTGCGACACGATCTCGATCTACCGTCCCTCGGAGGGTCGCGTGTACATCTCCAACGAGTTGGGCGGCGGACCCGCCGAGTACGCGTTCTACTTCGGGAACCCCGGGGACAAGCCGTTCGTGGGCGACTTCGACGGAGACGGCGTGGACACGATCGGGCTGCATCGTCGCAGCACGGGACTCGTGTACTTCCGCAACGACAACTCGTCGGGCGTGGCGGACTCGTCGTTCATCTTCGGCGATCCCGGCGACATCGTGATCGCCGGCGACTGGAACGGCGACGGGTACGACACCGTGGCGGCCTACCGGCCGTCGAACGGCATCTTCTACATGAAGTACTACAACGAGCCGGGGATCGCCGACGCGACGTTGGCGGTCGGTACCTTCTCGGCAGCCATGGCCGCCTCCGGGATCCCCGACTCCATCGCCACCGTCACCCCGGTGGGGGAGATCGATGTCGAGGCATGGCCGGGTGACGACCTCGGCGCCCTCGCCGACCAGTACCCCGAAGGCACGGTCTTCCTGGTCCATGGGACCCACTACGGCCAGGAGATCGAACCGAAGGACGATCAGGTCTTCATCGGAGCCCCCGACGCGGTGCTCGATGGTCAAGGAGCCGAGCACGCGTTCCGCTCCAACGGCGACCGCGTCGTGATCCGCGGGTTCGAGATCCGCAACTATTCCCCGCGCATCCAGTTCGGTGCGATCCATGGGGACGGGTCGAGCTGGATCGTCGAGAACAACGACGTCCACGACAACGCCACCGTGGGCATCCTCGTGTCGGACGGCAACGTCGTCGTCCGCGGCAACAACATCCACAACAACGGGCAGCTCGGCCTCGCCGTGGACTTCACGACGAACGGTCTGGTCGAAGGCAACACGATCGCCTTCAACAACCCCGATCAGGCCTACGACTGGGGCTTCGAGGCCGGGGGCACGAAGTTCTGGTCCAACACGGGGCTCGTCATCCGTGGCAACTGGGTCCATCACAACAACGGGCCCGGCTTGTGGGCCGATACCGACAACATCGGTCTCGTCTACGAGGAGAACACCGTCGAGGACAACTACGCCAACGGGATCATGCACGAGGTGTCCTACGACGCCGTGATCCGGTACAACCTGGTGCGGCGCAACGGATACGGTCACGAGGCGTGGCTGTGGGGGTCGGGCATCCTCCTGTCGACGTCGGGCAACGTCGAGGTCTACGGGAACGTGGTGCAGGACAACTACAACGGGATCACGATGGTCCAGCAGGACCGCGGCTCGGGTGCGTACGGTCCCCGGATCGTCGAGAACAACAACGTGCACGACAACACGATCATCGATTCGGGCTTGTCGGGCGCCGCCGAGGATGTGGGAAACGACGGCATCTTCTTCCGCAACAACCGGTTCCAAGGCAACGACTATCGCGGTTCGTCGGGCTGGGAGTGGGACGGCGGCGAGGTGTCCTGGGACGAGTGGCGGTCGTACGGACACGACACCGGCGGCTCATACGCTCCCTGAGGTCACCTCGAGGCGGTGAGGGGCCGGCACGTAGCCGGCGTTGCGAACGACCCGCTCGTCCCAGATGGCGTGGGTGATCGCGTTCCAGGTGGCAGCCGTGCCGGCCTGGGAGATGCGGCGCCGCGTCTCCGGGTCGAAGATGTCGGGGATCTCGTAGCGATCCCACACGGAGCTCAGCGGTCCGTCGGCGACGTAGCGGGCGAAGGGGAGCGCCGTGGCCAGCTTGCGTCGGTCGATCGGGTAGCTCGGAACGCGGCGGGCGAGGAGGTCCTTGAGGAGCCACTTGCCGCGAAGCCCCCGGATGTAGCGTTCGGTGACCGGCACGGTCGCGGCGGCTTCGATCACGCCGCGCCGGAAGAACGGGAGGGTGGCGTGTTTCCCCTCGGCGGCGGCCATGTGCCGGTCGAGGAGTGCCTGGTCGCCGAAGATCGCCGCCCATCGGCGGGCTTCGAGGTTGCGATGCAGCATGCTGGGTGGGCGTTCGAGGTCGATGCGATCTTCGACGTAGGCGTTCGGGGTCGCCAGGATGTCGGAGACGACCGACGGGGGAGCGAGGCGACGGATGGCCTCGGTGTCCCCGTAGGTCATGAAGGCCGCCATGAGGCCGTCTGGATGGTCCGGGGGATGGCGCAGACGTTCCGCGAGGCTCCCGAGCAGTGCCAGCCGGCGGGTCAGGTCGGAGCGGCCGGCGCCGCCGACCAGGCGGAGGAGGCGGGGCAACGGCCGGAACCGCACATAGGAGGCGAGCTTCATGGCTCGCTGGTTGTAGCCGAAGACGGCGTCGGCGGCCTCGGCGACGGCATAGGTCCGGTAGGGGGTGGTTCGGTAGGTTTGGTGGAACATGGGCATGACGTCGTGGACGGGGGGCATCCCGATCGCGTCGATGCTGGCTTCGAGATGCGCGATGTAGTCGGCTTCGGTCAACGGCACCGGCTCGATCTCGACCCCGAGGGCGCGTGCCCCCGAGCGGGCGTATTCGGTTTCTCCGTGGTATTCGGGGGTGTCGAGGACGAAGGTGAGGGCGGGGATCCCGGCGTCGGTCAGGTAGCTGTGCAGGAGGGTGGAGTCGACGCCACCCGAGTACATGGTGGCCGGCCGGTCGGCGTCGAGGAGGGGCTCGACGGCGGTGTGCAAGGCGGCGTCGATGCGGTCCAGGTACTCGTCGGGGGTGCCCGGTTCGGGGGTGGCCTCCATGCGGTCGAACAGGCGCCGTTGGAGCCGTCCTCGATCCTCGAAGACCACCATCTCGGCGTGGGTGAGCCGATCGACCCGATCCAGATACGT
>JALVQZ010000021.1 GCA_027036355.1 Acidimicrobiia bacterium
TCCTCATCCGTGTCCATGCCGCGTCGGTCAGTGCATCGGATTGGGAGGTGGTCAGGGGGAAGCCGCTGTACGCGCGCCTCAACGGCATGTTCACCCCCAAGCATGCGATCCCCGGATCGGACGTGGCCGGACGGGTCGAGGCCGTCGGAGACGCGGTGACGTCGTTCCGTCCCGGCGACGAGGTCTTCGGCGACACCATGTGGCATGGAGCGGGCGCCTTCGCCGAGTACGTGTCGGTACCCGAGGAGGCCCCGCTCGTCCGCAAACCGCCAGAGCTGAGTTTCGAGGTAGCCGCGACGCTGCCGCAAGCGGGCGTCATCGCGCTCCAGGGCCTCGAACCGGAGGGCGGCGTCGGACCCGGGGACGAGGTGCTCGTCAACGGTGCCGGCGGTGGAGCGGGCACCTTCGCGGTGCAGATGGCCAAGGCTCGAGGAGCCGAGGTGACCGGGGTGGACAACGGGTTGAAGCTGGATCTCCTTCGCGCCCTCGGCGCCGACCACGTCATCGACCACACGGCCGAGGACTTCACCAGGCTCGGGCGGCGGTACGACCTCGTCCTCGATCTGGCCGCCCACCGATCGGTGGTCGCGTACCGCCGGTCGCTGGAAGCCGGGGGCAGATGCGCGGTGGTCGGTGGCTCGATGAACGCTGTTCTCCAGGCCGCGGCGTTGGGGCCACTGATCTCCCGGATCGGAGGGAAGAGCATCGAGGTGCTGGCGGTGAAGCCGAACAAACGGGATCTGGTCCGCCTGGTGGGTCTGATCGCCGCCGGTGTGATCGAACCCGTCATCGATCGAACGTACTCGCTCGCCGAGGTTCCCGACGCCATCCGGGATCTCGGTGAAGGTCGGGTCCTGGGAAAGGCGGTCATCGTGATCGCCTCCACCCGCCGGTGACCGACACACCGTTCGACGGTCGGGCCGGTGGTCTCAGGCGACGATGGTCTCGCCGTCGGGCTGCTGGAAGACGAAGGCGACGACGAGCGTCGCTCGATCCGGCCACGACTCGAGGGTGTCGGCGGCCATGGCGTTGGCGTAGGTCCGGAACTCCTTCGGCTCCATGAACGGTTGGGGTTCGACGACGAGATCGAGGCCGGGCCGGGCGGCGAGTTCGCCGTCGATCAGGTCGAAGCCCTCCATCTCCACGACGACGAGGCCGAGTTCCTCACAGCGGGAGATGAACCGCCCTGCCACGTCACGCGGGAAGAACCCCTCACCGTCCTCTGAACGGTACGCGGCGTGTGGATCGAACTCCTCGAGCAGCGCGACGGTGGCCGGGTGCTCCCCTTCCCAGTCCTCGTCGGCGGTCGCCGCCTCGGCGCCGATCTGCGAGAACTCGCCGACCTCGAAGGCCTCCGGGTCCACGATCGCCCGGGCGAGGTCGAGCGAACGCAGCAGGTCCTCGAGGTCCAGGTCGTGGACGTCTGCGTCTTCGGTCGGGTAGATCTGCACGATGGTGCGCTCACCGTCGTGGAACACCATCCCGACGAACTCGTCGTCGCGCCACAGCTCGACGACCGGTTCGTCGAACCCTTCGCGGTCGGTCTCGTGGATGCGGATCGGGATCACGCAGCGAGTGTAGGCCGGGGCATCGGACGCGGGGTCGGACCTGAGAGGGGGGCCACCTTGATGGTGGCCCCCCTTCCTGGGTGGTCGCTGCGTCGGTGGCCGGACCTCAGCCGACCCGCTCGACGGTGATGCGAACGACGGGGCCGTCCCAGCCGTGCACCGCCGGGTCGAGATCGGCGCCGCCCATGATGCCGTCGTGGCGATGGATGACGCCGCCTTCGGCCAGCGCCGGGTTGCTCATCCCCGAGCCACCCATGCCGTCGCACGGCGGCACCAGATCGGCGTAGGCCTCGGTGTTGACCTCCGTACCGGCGTCGAACGCCCTGGCGTAGACCGTCTTGGAGTCACCGAGCCACTTCGGGAGCTTCAAGGTCCGGCCGGCGAAGCCGTCGTTGGTGCACACGAGCATGCCGGCCAGCGTGGCTCGCCGGTAGCCGTCGGTGACGATGATCGAGGTCGTCGCCGACCCGCCGGGGCCGATCGGCGCGTCGCCGACGACGGCGACGGTACCGATGTCGCTCCGACCGGAGAGCTCGGCGACGAGCACCGGCACCCCACCGTTCTCGGCGAGCTGCTGGATCCCGTTCGACGCCTCGTGACCGGGACGGAACACCGCACCGCGGGAGCGATGGGTGGCGAACACGGTCGGTGTGAGCGGTTGGCCCGCCGTCAGGTTCTCGACGGTGACCTCGTAGACCCGGACACGCTCGATGGTGATCCGCGCCACGGGGCCGTCCCAGCCGTGCACCGCCGGGTCGAGATCGGCGCCGCCCATGATGCCGTCGTGGCGATGGATGACGCCGCCTTCGGCCAGCGCCGGGTTGCTCATCCCCGAGCCACCCATGCCGTCGC
>JALVQZ010000022.1 GCA_027036355.1 Acidimicrobiia bacterium
GTCGCAGGTCGCGTTGACGTTCGCGCAAGGCGGCGAGATGCGCCGAGACGACCTGCGACGCGGCCTGCGCCGTGCGCTCGATGGCGGCGAGCCGTTCGATGCGAGTGTCGTCCGGAGGGAGGAGCTCGAGCTGGGCGAGCTCGCCGCGGATCGCCTCGATCCGACGGGCGAGCATCGACCGTCGCTCCGCCGACCGGGTCGCCACCGCGGCGACCTCGTCGCGCCTGCGGCGCGCCAGGTCCCGCCGCCGAGCGACCGCGTCCCGGCGCCGATCGAGCGCCTCCCAGGCCGCGTGCCGTTCGGCTTCCTCGCCTTCGAGATCGCCGAGCCGCCGCCGGAGTTCCTCGATCCGCTCCGCACGCGCCTCGGCGGTCGCTTCGATGGCGGCACGCCGGGCATCGAGCCGAGCCAGCTCGGCTTCACCCTCGGCCCGCGCCCGCTCGACCAGGTCGAGGGCCTCGGTGAGCCCCGACAGCCGGGCCTCGAGCGCTTCGAGTGCCTCGAGGGCGAGCCGTTCGCTCGCCCGGGATTCCTCGAACGCCCGTCGCGCGGTCGTCGCCGCACTCCGGGCTCGAGCTTCGGCGGCTTCGGCCCGTTCCAAGGCGATGCGGGCCGACTCGAGCGCGGCATGCCCGGCGCCGTCGGGCGCGGCGATCCGCATCCCCGCCGTCGAGATGACGTCACCCTCGGGGGTGACGGCACGCACCGTCGGATCGTCGGTGACGACCTTCCAGGCGGTCACCCAGCCTTCGGCCAGGACGACGTCGCCGAGGAGGCCCTCGGCGATCCGGCGGTCCGCGTCGGGGCCGAGGCGGTCGACGAGGGTCTCGAGGCCCAGACGTTCGGCGACCTCGGCAGCTCTTCCGGAGGGGCCGCCCTCGGGGGCGACGAGACCGATCCCGCCGAGACCCTCCGCCTTCAGGTCCTCGGCGATCCGTTGGATGTCCCGTCGGTCCGCGGTGACGAAGGCGTCAGCCCAACCGGCCAGGACCCCGTCGACGGCCGCGGCGACGTCCTCGGGTACGTCGAGGAGCGCCACGAGCGATCCGAGGACCTGGGGCATCGACTCGACCCGCCGGCGCGTCTCGGGGTCCCCGAGTCCGGCGAGCGCCGACTCGAGCGCCTCGACCCGTCCCCGAGCCGCGGCCACGTCGACCGCCGCGCCTGCCGAACGCCGGTCGGTCTCCTCCCACGTCCGCTGGGCGTCATGGCGCTCGTCGCGAGCCCGCGTGTAGCGGGCCTGGGCGACACCCACCTCGACGTCGATCTCCTGGATCGCGGTGGCCATCTCCTCGCGTTCGCGGGACTCTTCGGCGATCCGCTCGGCGACGACCGCACGACGCGCCTCCAGCGCCTCGAGCTCCCGGCGATCCCGGTCGGCGGCCGTCTCGAGGGCCCGGAGATCGCCCCGCAGGTTCGCCAGGAGGCCCTCCGCCGGCAACTGGACCTGCTCGGCGAGCGTTCGCTCCTCCTCTTCGAGGGCGACGAGGGCGGCCTCGGCCTGCTCCAAGGCGGCCCGGGACTCGGTCTCGAGCCTGGAGACCTCGGTGATCTCCCGCTCGAGCTCGGCGGCCTCGGTCTGGAGGTCGGAGCGACGGAGCCCGGCCCCTTCGATTCGACCTTCGATGGCCGACCGGCGTTCCTTGGCGACCGAGGCGACGCCGTGGAGCCGCTGCAGGACGGTCTCGAGCCGGGCGGCGGCGGCGGTGTCGCGTTGCAGGGCTCGCCCGACATCGCCGGCGCGTTCGCGAAGCGCCGCCAGTCGATCCGACAGCGCTTCGAGCTCCACCGCCGCGTGGGCCACCTCCTCTTCGAGACGGCGCTTCTCCTCGGTCGCCGCGGCTCGGGACGAGTCGAGGGCACGGAGCTCTCGAGCGCCCAGCCACATGCGGATGGCCCTGGCCTCGGCCCGGACCGAGTCGTGCCGAGCGGCCGCGTCGGCCTGGCGTTTGAGCGGCCGCATCTGGCGGCGCTTCTCCCTCAGGAGGTCCTCGAGACGATCGACGTCGGCATCGGTCGACGCCAACCGGCGGAGTGCCCGATCGCGGCGTCCCCGATGCTTGGTGATCCCCGCTGCCTCCTCGATGATGGCGCGATGCTCGTCCGGCCGAGCGGTGAGCACGTCGCCGACCTGACCCTGACCGACGAGCACATGCTGGTGACGGCCGACGCCGCCGTCGGAGAGGAGCTCTTGGATGTCGAGGAGCCGGCACGGTGCTCCGTTGAGCTCGTACTCGGAGGTGCCGTCCCGGTAGAGGCGCCGCGTGATGGTGATCTCCGCGAGGTCCAGCGGGAGGAAGCCGTCACTGTTGTCGAAGGTCAGCGACACTTCGGCTCGCGACAGGGCGGGCCGGGTGGCGGTCCCGGCGAAGACGACGTCCTCCATCTTCTCGGTGCGGAGCGCCCGGGTGGCCTGGGTGCCCATGACCCAGGCGATCGCGTCGAGGATGTTGGACTTGCCCGATCCGTTCGGGCCCACGACCACG
Source organism: Acidimicrobiia bacterium (assembly GCA_027036355.1). Taxonomy (GTDB): domain Bacteria; phylum Actinomycetota; class Acidimicrobiia; order Spongiisociales; family UBA5794; genus JALSQW01. The sequence goes on from JALVQZ010000022.1 coordinate 2,487, forward strand.
TTCACGCCGGCGTCGAAGTCCAGGCGTGTGCGGTCGGCGAACGACTTGAAGCCGACGAGCGAGAGTCTCTTCAGCAGCACGGTCGACAGAGCATACCGTGAGAATCACACGCGTGTGACTCATCTCGGGCGGCCTCGCCGGCGCCGATCACCGCTGACAGCCCGGGCACCAGGTCGCGGTCCGGCCCGAGATGGAGGCCGCTCGCAGGATGCGGCCGCACGCCGAGCAGGGCTCGCCCCCGCGCCCGTACACCTCGAGCTCGGCCATGTAGTCGCCCGCACGTCCGTCGGGAAGCAGGTAGGCCATGTCGTCGAGGGAGGTTCCCCCGGCCCTGAGCGCCTCGTCGAGGACCTCCTCGATGGCCACCAGCAGCAGCCCGAGCCGCCGGCGTGAGATCCTCCCGGCGGGTCGCCGGGGCGCGATCCGGGCCCGGAACAGCGCTTCGTCGGCGTAGATGTTGCCGAGGCCGGCGATGATGGTCTGGTCGAGCAGCAGCGACTTGATCGGCGCCCTCCTCCCCCGCAGGCGGCCCGCCAGCTCCTCGACGTCCACGAGCGCGGCGAGGGCGTCGGGACCGAGACGGGCGAGGGACGAGGCGGCGACCTCCTCCGGGGTCCACACGGCGGACCATCCGAACGTCCGGGGGTCGACGAACCGCAGGACCGAACCGTCGTCGAAGGCCACCTCCAGGGTCGTGTGGTGGATCTCCGGCGCGTCGCCGGCGACGACCGTGAGCCGGCCGGACATCCCGAGATGGATCACCCAGGTCAGGTCGCCCTCGACCTCGATGAGGAGGTACTTGCCGACCCGGCCGGTGCCCACGATCCGCCGGCCGACCAGACGGTCGGCGAGATCCGTCGGGCGTTCCTGACGTCGGAGCACCCGGCGGCCGGGAACCTCGACGCCGACCACCACTCGGTCGACGACGCGCGGCGCGACGAGCCGTCGCGTCGTCTCGACCTCAGGGAGCTCCGGCATCGGGCTCCTGCCGCGCCCGGCGACGTTCGAAGGCATCCTCGGCGGCGGCTTGTTCCGCCCGCTTCTTGGACGTGCCCGCGCCCTCACCGATGACCCGGCCCCCCGCCGAGACGACGGCATGGAACCGCTTGGCGTGCTGCGGTCCGGACTCGACGACCGTGTAGACCGGAGCCGTTCCTTCCGCGACGAGGACCTCCTGGAGCCGGGTCTTGTAGTCACGAGCGCCGGGGAGACGCGCCCGATCGTCCACGAAGGGCGACAGGAGGTCGATGACGATCCGCTCCGTGACGTCGTATCCGACCTCGAGGAACACCGCACCGAACAGCGCCTCGACGACGTCGGAGAGGATCGACGCCTTCTCCCGACCACCGGTCAGCTCCTCGCCCCGGCCGAGCAGCAAGGCGTCGGCGACGGCGAGCTCGCCGGCGAGCTCGGCGAGGGTCGGCTCGCTCACCACCGAGGCCCGGACCTTGGCCATCTCACCCTCGGACGCCTCCGGGTACCGGTCGAAGATGTAGCGGGTCACCGCCAGCTGGAGGACCGCGTCGCCGAGGAACTCCAACCGTTCGTACGACTCGTTCCCCGGGTGCTCGGTGACGAACGAACGATGGCTGAGCGCCTGGCGGAGAAGGGACCGGTCCTCGAACCGATGTCCGAGAGCGTCCTCGAGCCGGGCGAGCGCGTCGGCGCTCATGGCGCCGCCAGCGTGGCCTCGATCCCCCTCGTCACCCGTCCGACCAGGTCGCGTTCGACGGCGTCGGCGGCGAGGCCGATCCCATTGGCCACCGCGACCCGCGACGAGCTCCCGTGAGCGATGACGACCACGCCGTCGACGCCGACCAGATGCCCGCCTCCGATCGATTCGTGATCGAGCCGGGCACGGAGCCCCAGGAACGCCGGCATGAGCGTCGCCAGGGCCTCCTGGTACTCGGGGGCGGAGACCTCCTCGAGCAGCATGTGGTACAACGCCCGGGAGACGCCCTCGGCGGTCTTCAGCAACACGTTGCCCGTGAAGCCGTCCGTCACGATGACCTCGGTCGCATCGCCGGCGATGTCGCGGCCCTCGACGTTGCCGATGAACCGAACGCCGGGCGTCGACCGCAGCAGCGCGAAGGCCTCCTTCTCGAGCTCCCGACCCTTCCCGGCCTCTTCGCCGATGTTGAGCAGCCCCACCCTGGGAGCATCGACACCGTGGTAGACCTGGGACACCGCCGTCCCCATCACCGCGAACTGCACCAGGTGCTCGGGCCGCACCGTCAGGTTGGCGCCGGCGTCGAGGACGATCTTGCCGGTGGGGAAGATCGACGCCACGGCGGGGCGTTTCACCCCCGTGGTCCGGCCGATGATGAACGCCGCAGCCGCCAGCGCGGCGCCCGTCGAACCTGCCGAGAAGAACCCGCTCGCGGAGCCTTCGGCCACGAGTCGGGCCGCGACGCTCACCGAAGCGTCCTTCTTCTCTCGGATCGCCCGTCCCGGGTCCTCGTGCATGTCGATGACCTCTGACGCGTGCACGATGGGAAGGTCGCCGTCCAGGGCGTCGAGGATCGGTCGTAGGCGGCGCTCGTCGCCGACGAGGACCACCTGGCGGCCTTCCCCGGCCGCCGTCAGGCAACCGCGGACGATCTCGTCGGGCGCCTTGTCGCCGCCCATCGCATCGACCGCGATCGGGTTCATCGCTCTCCGGTCAGACGTCGGCGACCTCGCGACCGTTGTACGTTCCACATTCCTTGCACATGCGGTGCGGAACGTGGAGCGAACCGCAGCGCTGGCAGGTCGCCAGCGACGGCCGGGAGACCTTCCACTGTGCCTTGCGGCGTCGGGTACGGGACCGCGACATCTTCTTCTTCGGTACCGCCATGGGTCACCTCACTCCTTCGGGTCCCGGACCACGATCGTCGGCCTCGAGCAACTCGCGTAGGACCGCGAACGGGGAGTCGCCGAGGGTGTCCGGGGAGCCCGTATTCAAGTCCGTTCCTGCGCTAGTCACAACTTCCTCGTGCGGGCGACCGCAGCGGGGCACGAGCGGGAGCGAGAGCAGCACCTCGTCGCGGATCATCTGTTCGAGATCGACCACGTCGCCGACGAGCGCATAGCCGTCCTCGTCGGGCTCGAGCTCGAACGTCACCGCGATCGGGATGGTCGTCCGCTCGACGAACGGCTCCAGGCACGCGGTGCAGCGATGCTCCACGGCGTACTCGACGTCGCCGGTCACCACCAGACCGCCGGGGATCGACCGCAGGACCAGATCGGCGACGAGCGGCTCGGAGGGCATCAGCGCGCTGAACGCGACCTTCCAATCCACCGGTGTCTCGATGCGGGCGGGCCGCGATCCGGCGCTCCGGCGGATATCGGCGACGTTGACGACGAACGGTCCCCAGGCCATGGGCCAAGGGTACCGGGCGGACGCTGCCCGCCGCCCGGTCAGTCCGCCACGGGGGGCGGCGGCGCAGGCGGAAGGGATCGGTGCAGCTCGGCCCGGGCCTCCTGGACGTAGCGGAGCAACTCGCCCAGGATGGTCTCGGCCTCCCCGAGGTGCCGTTCCGCGAAGTCCTCGGCTTCCAGGCGGATCCGTCGGGCCTCCGACTCGGCGTTGCGGACCAGCGAGTTGGCCTCCTCGACGGCCTCCTGGACGATGTACGACTCGGAGACCAGCTCCTCGGAACGTGCCTTCGCCTTGGCCAGGAGCTCACGGGCCTTCTCGTTCGTGCGAGCGATGTACGCCTCACGCTCGCGGACCATCCAGCGGGCGGCGCGGAGCTCTTCGGGGAGCTCGTGCTTGACCGTCTGGAGTCGCTCCAACAGCTCCTCCTGGTTCAGCATCACGCTGCTCGACAGCGGTACCTGCCGGGCGCTCTCCACCTCCACGATCAGGTCCTCCACCATGTCGAGGACCCGGCCCGGGATCGGTGGCGGCGGCTGGGGATGGGTGCCCTGGACGGGGTGCTGCTGCACGATCGGTACGGGCTGGGTGTCGTACCCATCCGCCCCGTACTCGTCGGGTCGGCGGTGATCGGTCATCGGAATCGCTCCTTCATGGCTGCGGCGACGACATCGGGGACGAGGGCGTCGATGGAACCTCCGAGTCCTGCGACCTGCTTGACCAGCGACGACGACAGGTACCCGAACTCCGGCTTGGTGGCGACGAACAGCGTGACGATCCCCGACAGATGGCGGTTCATCTGGGCCATCTGGATCTCGTAGTCGAAGTCGGTCATGGCTCGCAGACCCTTGACGATGGTCGTCGCCCCGACCTGCTCGGCGTAGTCGACGAGGAGCCCGGAGAAGGAATCGACCTCGACGTTGTCCCAGGACCCGCAGCACGAGCGGAGGAGCTCCTCGCGTTCGGAGGCGTCGAACAGCGGTGTCTTGGAAGGGTTCCGGATGACGGCGACGACCACGCGATCGAAGATCCCGACGCACCGCTCGATGACGTCGAGATGGCCGTTGGTCGGAGGGTCGAAGCTCCCTGGGACCAGAGCCGTGATCACGCCGCATCCTCCCGTCTCTCGTACCACGACAGTTCGCCATCACCGTACCGCCGGGACCGCTGCAAACGGAGGAATTCGGGCTCCAACGGCGGGGCGCCGGCGCGGCGATGGACCAGCACGACGCCGTCGGCGGCGACGAGTGGGGCCACCGCATCGAGGATGGCCACGACCGCATCGTCGGGCATCGCGTAGGGTGGATCGACGAACACGATGTCGAACGGTCCGGTCCCCGCACGGGCTGCCGACGCGACGAACCGTGCCACGTCGCCGCGCACGACGGTCCCGCCGAGGCCCACGGCATCGACGTTGTCGCGCAACGCGCGGACCGCATCGGCGCCGCGTTCGACGAAGGTGGCCCCCGCGGCCCCTCGACTCAGCGCTTCGAGACCGAACGAGCCGGACCCGGCGAACAGATCGAGGACCTCGGCGCCGCGAACCCGCGACCCCAACGCCGAGAACGCCGCCTCCCTCATCCGGCCGGTCGGCGGGCGCGTCCCCGAGGCGGGGGTCTTGAGGCGTCGGCCCTTGGCGCTGCCGGCGACGATCCGCATCAGCTCCGCTCCAGCCAGGCGACGTCCTCGCCGAGCAGGATCCTCAGCTCCTCGGCGAGCTCCCGGTGGTGGGCGAGATCGGGATCGTCGTCGACCAGGGCGAACGCCTCCCGGCGGGCGTGCACGAGCAGGTCGGCGTCGCGGAGGATGTCGGCGATCTTGAGGTCCGTCATCCCTGCCTGGCGGGCTCCCAGGACGGTCCCCTGCCCGCGGATGCGGAGATCCTCCTCGGCGAGCGCGAACCCGTCGGTGGTCGCCACCATGGCCGCGATCCGCCGCTCCCCCTCCGGGGTCGTCGGATCGGCGATCAGGACGCAGGTTCCCGGCGCCGCTCCGCGACCGACCCGGCCGCGGAGCTGGTGGAGCTGGCTGAGTCCGAACCGGTCCGCGTCGATGACGACCATCGTCGTCGCGTTCGGCACGTCGACGCCGACCTCGATGACGGTGGTGGCGACGAGGACGTCGATCCGGCCGGCCCGGAACTCCGCCATGACGGCGTCCTTCTCCGCCGGACGGAGCTGGCCGTGGAGGAGACCGACCTCGAGACCGTCCAGGGACGCCGAGAGCCGCTCGTACTCCGCCGTCGCCGACCGGACGGCCAGCTTGTCGGAGTCCTCGACGAGGGGGCACACGACGAAGACCTGATGTCCGGAGGCGACCTCCGAGCGGATCAGTTCGTGGACCGTGTCGTCGAAGGCCGTGACGTGGCGGGTTCGCACCGGGGATCTGCCGGGCGGCATCTCGTCGATCAGGGAGACGTCCAGGTCGCCGTACAGGGTCATCGCCAGGGTCCGCGGGATGGGCGTGGCGGTCATGATCAGCAGGTCCGGGTCGTACCCCTGGGACTTCTCTCGCAACATGACCCGCTGGTACACCCCGAACCGATGCTGCTCGTCGACGACGGCCAGGCCGAGGCGGGCGAAGGTCACGCCTTCCTGGATCAGCGCGTGGGTCCCGACGACCAGATCGATGTCACCAGCGGCGACCCACCCGACGACGTCGGATCGGGATGCCCGGGGAGCGAAGTTGACCTCGACCGCGTTGGAGGTCAGCAACGCCACCGCGACCTCGGGGCCCGGCCGGCGGGCGGCGAAGAGGCTCTCGGTGCCGACCTCGTCGGCGACGGCCCGTCGGTCCGGTGCGAGGCCGGCCTCGGCCAGGGCGGCGGAGATCCCCAGGTAGTGCTGGGTGGCGAGGACCTCGGTGGGAGCCATCACCGCGGCCTGGTAGCCGCCGGAGACCGCTCGCAGCATCGCGCAGACCGCCACGGCGGTCTTGCCGGAGCCGACCTCGCCCTGCAGGAGGCGGTGCATCGGCAGCGGCGACCGCAGGTCGGCCTCGATCTCGTCGAGCGCCCGACGCTGGGCCCCGGTGAGCTCGTACGGCAGCGCCGCGAGGTACGCATCGACGAGCTCGCCGGCGCCGTCGTGGACGATGCCGGTGGCCTCGTGGACCTGCCGGTGCTTGCGGAGGGCCAGGCCGACCTCGAGACGGAACAGCTCGTCGAAGGCGAGGCGCCGGCGGGCGCGGGCGGCGGCGTCGAGATCGTCGGGGAAGTGGACGTCGGCGAAGGCGGTGTCCCGATCGACCAGCCCGAGGCGTTCCACCAGGTCGGGAGGCAGCACCTCGGCGATGGGCCGGGACCGGCGCAAGGCGTTGTCCACCGCCGCCCGCACCTTCGCCGGCGACAGCTTGGCGACGGCGGGATGGACCGGGACGATGCGACCGACCGCGAGGGAACCGGCTCCGAAGCGCTCCAGCTCCGGGGACCGCATCTGGAGCCTGCCCCGGTACATCGACACGGTGCCCGACATGGCGACCTCCCAGCCTTCCTCGATCTTGAGGTACGGGTTGAACCACACCGCGTCCACCACGTTGGTGCCGTCGGAGATCCGGGCGTCGATCATCACTCGACCTCCGGAGATCCGGCGTCTCTTGGTGGACAGGACGGTTCCGAAGATCGTCACCTCCTCACCCAGCGGCACGTCGGACAGGTCGAAGGTGCGCGATCGATCCAGGTACCGCCGGGGGACGTGGAGGAGCAGATCCGCCACCGAGGCGATGCCGAGCTTGGCCAGGCTCCGGGCTCGGGCGGGACCGATCCCTTTGACCCGCTCGACGGGAACGGCGGAGAGGTACGCGAGGGTGCGGGCTCCTGTGGTCACGGGCCGATGTTATGGGCCTGCGCTCTCGCAGCGTGTCGAACCTCCCGGCCGAGGAAGCCCACCGGCTCTGCTATCCTCCCGAACCGCCTCAGGAGGTTCCCCATATGGCATATCGGTGTGAGGTCTGCGGCAAGGAGCCGTGGGTCGGCAAGCAGGTCAGTTTCTCCCACAAGCGGTCGAGCCGCCGGTGGTTGCCCAACATCCAGCGGGTACGGGTCAAGCATGGCTCCAACTCGAAACGCATGCGCGTCTGCACGTCCTGCATCAAGGCCGGCAAGATCGAGAAGGCGTGATCGTGCAGGGCGTCGTCAAGGTCTTCGATCCCGAGACCGGTGTGGGCGTCGTCGTCCGCGACGACGATCGCTCGGAGGTGTTCCTCCATCCGGGGTCGCTCGAGGGATCGATGTTCCGCATGCTCCGCCAGGGCCAGCGTATCGTCTTCGACCTGCACCACGTCGACGGCAGTCCTGTCGCGCGGAACCTCCGGTTCGGCTCCGACGGGTACTGACCCGACCGACGCCCTCGCCGCTGCGATACACTGGGGCTCCCCCCACCAGGAGGTTCGGCTCGTGCAGGCATACGTGCTCATCCAGACCGACACCGGACGCGCCGCCGAAGTCGCGAGCGCGATCCGCGACCTTCCGGGGGTCCTGTCGACCGAAGCCGTGACCGGGCCGTACGACGTCATCGTCTTCACCGAGGCCGAGGACGTCGATGCCCTCGGCCAGCTCGTGGTCACCCGCATCCAACCCGTCGAGGGCATCGTGCGGACCTTGACCTGTCCCGTGATCAAGATCTAGGTGTCGTTCGACGGGCTCTTCGCCGGCGGTCGTCGATGATCCGCGCGTGGAGGACCGTGGTCGCCGCCGTCGCCGGTGCCACCGCCGGCTACTCGATGCGGCAGCTCCTCGCCCCCGGTTCCGTCCCCGAGGACGAAGATCGGGGTGAGCTGGCCATCGCCGCCCCGCTGGCCAACATCGTCGTGGCCGCCGCCGCCGGCCTCGTCGCCCATCGCTCCCGTGGCGTCGCGTTCGTCACCGGAGCCGCCCTGTCCCTGTTGCTCGGCGACCGCCTCGACGCCCTGATCCCGTTCCCCCGACCCGATCAGCCTCGTCCGAGCGCGAGCTCCACCAACTCGTTGCAGAGCTCCGGGTAGGACATCCCCGCGGCCTCCCACATCTTCGGGAAACCCGAGATGGGGGTGAACCCGGGCATGGTGTTCATCTCGTTGAACAGGAACCCCCGACCCGAGGCCTCGTACAGGAAGTCGACCCGAGCCAGACCGCGGCCTTCGAGGGCTTCGAACGCCGCCAGGGCCAGCTCCCGAACCTCTGCGGCTCGCTGATCCGGCAGGTTGGCGGGGGTTTCGAACCGGCTCGACGGGTCGTGGTACTTGGCGTCGTAGTCGTACCATCCCGACGCGGTGATGACCTCGCCGGGACCGGCGACGCGCCCGCCTTCGAGCACGGCCACCTCGATCTCCCGTCCGTCGATGGCCTCCTCCACGAGGATCTTGTCGCCGAAGCCGAACGCCACCGCGAGCGCCTTGTCGAGGTCCTCGACCGAGTCGACCCTGGTGATCCCGACCGACGATCCCAACGCCGACGGCTTGACGAAGACCGGCAACCCGAGGGCGTCGACGAGCCGTCGCGCCGTGCCCGCCGGATCCGCGTCGACGTCGCGTCGACGGAGCACCCGATAGGGCGTGGTGGGGATCCCCCGGTCGGCCACGAGGCGCTTGGCGATGTCCTTGTCCATCGCCACCGCCGACCCGAGCACGCCGTTGCCCACATAGGGAGTGCCGACGAGTTCGAGCAGTCCCTGGACCGTCCCGTCCTCGCCGAACGGCCCGTGCAGGACGGGGAACACGACGTCGAAGGCGATCTCGTCGTCGCCCGAGACGAGGACCCCGTCGGGGACCGCGAGCCGCACCGACCGTCCGGAGGCGTGGAAGGGGCGGTAGCCGGGGTCGGCGATGTGCCATCCGCCGACGCGGTCGATGCCGACCGGTACGACCCGGTGATCAGCCTCTACGAGGGCGTCGTAGATGGACACCGCCGAGACGCAGGACACCTCATGCTCGTCGGATCTTCCGCCGAAGAGAAGGAGTACGCGTGCCACCGAACGCAGGATACCGCCATGCTTCTCCTCGGCCGTCGATCCCGAGACCCGAGCCGCCGGCAACGATGACCCGCCTCAGCTCGTACGCCGCCTACCGTCTGCGGGTCGTCCGCGTCGGCTTGATGCTGTCCTGGCTCGGGCTGATCACCTTCGCGGGTTGGTCGCTGTGGCGCAACGAACCCCGTTCTCGGATGCTGATCACGGCGCTGTTGGCGGCGGCGCTGTTGATCTTGACGTTCATCCCGTGGCGACGGACCTTGGAGACCCCGCTCGCCGACATCCTCCTGACGTTGGGCTCGGCCATCGCCATCATCGGCCTGGTCATCGTGGAGCTCCCTCGCAGCGGTACTCCGGTGGGCGTCGGCTACCTGCTGGTCGTGCTCTTCGCCGCCGCCACGATCACCAGCGACCTGCTCGTCATCCTCACCTCGGCGTTGGCGCTGGCGGCCTACTCGTACGCGGCGGTCACCCCTCCCGACGCCACGATCGGCGGTTCGGCACTGCTCATCTCGACGTTCGCCGCGGCGTGTGTCCTCGTGTTCCTCCTCGCCGGGGGGATCAAGAGCCGCCTCCACGAGGCCGGCATCGAGATCGCGCAGTTCGAGCGACGCGAGCGGGAACTGGCCGACAAGGAACGGGAGCTGTCACGGATGTACGACATCTCCCGCACGATCGGGGCCGGCTCCAACCTCGGTGAGGTGCTCCCCGAGCTGGTGGGACGCATGGCGCGGGTGGTCCACGCCGAGCTGGGCCTGGTGGCGCTGTACGTTCCCGACGAAGAGCTCCTGCGGGTGATGTCGCCGATCTGGGTCAAGGGCCACGTCATCCCGTCGGATCCCGTGGACGTCGCGCTGACGGAGCGGACCCTCATCACGGGAGCCTTCATCTCGTCCGAGTCGGCCTGCGTCGACGGTGGCGAGTCCGCCTCCGACGACCGGCTCCTGGCCGACCTGGACGTACGACGGGCGGTGGCGGTGCCCCTCCGGGTCGGAGCCCGCCGCATCGGGATCGTGCTGCTCGCCGATACCCCGACGCCGTTCACTCCCCAGGACGTGGCCGTGATCGAATCGATGTCCGCTCCGGCCGCGCTCGTCCTGGACCAGCTCGCCCGCTACGAGCAGGCCACGACGGAGGGAGCCAAGATGGCCGAACTGGCGGAGCTCAAGACCGAGTTCGTCTCGGTCGTGTCCCATGAGCTCCGTACCCCTCTGACGTCGATCATCGGCACGCTCGGGACGCTCCAACGCCCCGAGCTCCAGCATCCCGATCCGACCGCTCGGGAGCTGATCGCCACCGCGGGCAAGCAGACCGAACGGTTGCGGACCCTCATCGAGGATCTGCTCGTCGTGTCGCGTCTGGACGCCGAAGCCCTCCCGATCCGCACCCGGACGCTGGCGGCGCACAACTTCCTGCAGGAGGTCGTCGAGGCGGTCCCCGGTGCCCGAGGACACGTCTCGCTGTCGATCTCCCCCGATGTCGAACGCATCGACGCCGACCCCGATCACCTCGGCCGGATCCTGCGCAACCTGGTCGAGAACGCCCTCAAGTACGCCGAGGGAAGTCCCATCGAGGTCGGTGCCCGCCGCAAGGGCGACGAGGTGCTCTTGTTCGTCGTCGACCACGGTCCGGGGATCGAGTACCGCAAGCGCGACGAGATCTTCGAGCGGTTCACCCAGCTCCAGGACCACGAGACCCGCTCGATGGGCGGTACCGGGCTCGGCTTGTACATCGTCCGGGGACTCACCGAGGCGATGGGAGGCAAGGTCTGGTACGAGCCGACGATCGGCGGCGGGGCCACGTTCGTGGTCGCCCTGCGGGCCCGGGCGACCGGTGCCGAGGCGAGCCCGGGTTCGGGGTCCTAGTCACCCTCCGGACCGATGGCCACGGCGTGGAAGCCGCCGTCGACGTGCACGACCTCTCCGGTGGTCTGCAGGGCCCAGTCGCTCATCAGCACGCATGCCATCTTGGCCACGGGCTCGGGGTCGTGGACGTCCCAGACGATGGGCGATCGAGCCTTCCAGACCTCTTCGAAGCGCTCGAAGTGAGGAACCGACTTGGCGGCGATCGTGGCCAGCGGTCCTGCCGACACGGCGTTGGCCCGGATCCGGTCTGGACCCAGGTACTTCGCCAGATAGCGGGTGACGGACTGCAGCGCCGACTTGGACACCCCCATCCAGTCGTACGACGGCCAGGCCTGCGAGTTGTCGAAGTCGAGAGCCACCAGCCCGCCGCCACCGGCTCGTCGCAGCAACGGCAGCAACCCGACGGCGAGCGTCTTGTAGCTGAACGCGGAGGTGAGGAACGCCGTCGACGCGGAGTCCGCCGGCGTCGTCAGGAAGTTGCCGCCGAGGGCGTCGTCGGGTGCGTAGGCGATGGCGTGCAGCGCCCCATCGACGCGTCCCCAACGTTGCGAGAGGTCACGGACGAGGTTGTCCATGTGCTCGTCGTTGGTGATGTCGAGTTCGAGCACGGGCGGTTCCACCGGGAGGCGCTTGGCGGCCCGCTGCGTGAGCCGGATCCCTCTCCCGAACCCGGTCAGGACGATCTCGGCGCCCTCTTGCTGGGCCACCCGGGCGGTGTGCCAGGCGATCGAGTCGTCGGTGAGGACCCCGGTCACCACGAGACGCTTGCCCTCGAGTAGCACCACGTTCTCCTTTCCTCGTGCGCCCGGCTTCAGTTCACGTTCGCCCAGGCACGGAGCCCGAGGCCCATGACGAACAGCAGTAACAGACCGTAGGCGAGTGCCGGCCGTCGCGCCATCTGCGACCGGTACACGTAGGCGAAGCCGAGGGTCATGGCGATGACCACCCCGTAGAAGATGTGGAAGGCGTTGCCCGGTCTCCGTCCTTGGCCGTAGAGGATCAGCCCGGCTCCCACCTGGATGAGCATGGTGGTGATGGCGATGCCTCTGGCGGTCAGGAAGGCCCGGCCCGGTTCCCGTTTCGCCAGTGCCAGCACCAGCCCCCACAGCCCGACGAGGCCGGTGGCTGCGACGGCGACGTAGAACCAGTGCTGATGGAACCAGAGCACATCCGCTCCCGAGATGGTCGACGATCGGTCGGCGCGAGGCTAGTGCGTTCGACGGCGCCGATGTCCGATGGGACCGACCTCGGAGCGGGTGAAGGGTCCGAGACGCTACCGTCCAGCCGATGCGCACCCGCATCGCCATCGAGGGGATCGCCCATGGCGGCGAAGGCGTCGGGAGGATGCACGGGAAGGTCGTCTTCGTGCCGGGCTCCCTCCCAGGCGAGGTCGTCGAGGTCCGGATCGTCACCGACAAGCGCCGCTGGGCGCGCGCCGAGCCGACCACGATCGTCGAGCCGGCGCCCGATCGGAGGACGCCGCCGTGCGGGTACTTCGGGACGTGCGGCGGCTGCGACTTCCAGCACGCCTCGTACCGACGGCAACTGGCGATGAAGCGCGACATCGTTCGCGGCCAGCTCGAGCATCTCGGTGGCGTCGACCGGCCCGACGTCCGCCCCACCGTGGCCTCCCCGCGGCCGCTGGGGTACCGCAACCGCATGGACTTCGCCGTGCTCGGGGGCCGGCCGGCGCTGCATCGGCGCCGCTCCAACGACCTGGTCGCGGTCGATCCATGCCTCTTGCTCGAGGATGCAGGCGCCCGGGTGTTCGAGCGTCTCGGCGACCTGAGCGGGGTGGAGCGGCTCACGGTGCGGGCCGGTACCCGGACGGGCGATGCGCTCGTGGCGGTGGTCGGCAAGGTGCCCGACCATGCCGAGCGGTGGGACGCCTCGGTGGTGCGGATCCTCCCCGATGGCCGGGCGCAGGCCGTGATCGGGTCGCCGGCGATCGACGAGATCGTGGCCGGGGAGCGGTTCCGGATCTCCGCCACGGCGTTCTTCCAGGTCAACACCGCCGCGGCCGACCTCCTCGTGGACCGCGTCCGCGCGGCGGCGGACGTCGGACCCGGGGACGTGGTCCTGGACGGCTACGCCGGCGGTGGCCTGTTCACGCGTACCGTGGCCGCGCTCGGCGCCGAGGCGATCGCGGTCGAGTCCGATCCGATCGCCCTGGGCGATCTGCGCCACAACGTGGCGGATCTGGCGTCGGTGACGGTCGTCGCCGGCCGCTTCGAGGCGGTGACCGCCCGGCTGGCGCGGCGGTGGGACGTGGCGGTGGTCGATCCCCCACGGAAGGGGCTGGGCAGCGCCGGGATCGCCGCCGTGCTGTCGGGAGAGCCCCGGGCCATCGCGTACGTGTCGTGCGATCCGGCGGCGCTGGCGCGTGACGTGGCCGAACTGGCCACCCGCGGGTTCGCCTTGGAGTGGGCGGCACCGGTCGATCTGTTCCCCCAGACCCATCACGTCGAGACCGTCGCCCGCCTGGTCGCGGCCTGAACGGCGTCAGATCTCGTCGAGCAGCGCTTGCCGCTTGCGCTCGTACTCCTCGTCCGAGATCAGCCCTTCGTCGTGGAGCCGAGTGAGCCTGCGGAGACGGTCCTCGGGGTCGGCGGCGGGCTCGGTGCGCTCGTCGGGTGGCGGGGCCAGTCCCTTGAGCTCGAGCGTCCGCTGCTCGCGGACCTTGTACAGGACCGCCTGGAACCGGTCCGGATGGGGGATGTCGAAGAACGCCGAGTGTCCGGTCTCGCCGGCGGACTCGACGAGGAGGTCCCCGGCACCGAGGAGCCGTTCGAAGATCGTCTGGGAGAAGTTGACGTTCGTGATGTTCTCGAGGGGGATCTCGACGCCGTGTCTGGAGATGAGGCCCTTGCGGGTGATGAGCCGTTCGGTGGTGAGGACGTAGCGGGTGAAGTACCAGTCGATCACCGGTTTGACGACCAACCAGAGGAACGCCATCACCAGCACGACGACGAGCACGAGGTCGACCACTCCCCCGCCGGGTACCCAACGGAAGACGGCGAACACGCCGGCGGCGATGAGCAGGAACCACACGACGGGGATCGCCAGCAGCTTCCAGTGTGGCCGGAACTGCGAGACGATCCGCTCATCCTCGGTCAAGGCGTTCTCGGGCCAGCTCATACGCGGATGGTAGTGCACCAGACGCCACGCGCGGGAAACCCCGAGGGAGCTCGGCCGAAACCTCGCCCTCTCGGGGTGTTCCCATCCGGCGTCCTTGCGGGCGCCGGCTCCCTTCCGGATCCGGGTCGACCCGAAGGTCTTCCCGGGCCGGCCCCTCTCGGGACCGCCGCTCCCCTCTCGGGGTGCGGACCGGTCGGTGGTCCTCGACCCTTGCGGGTCTCGGAGCTCCTCGTCCGCCCTTGCGGGCTTCGGAGGAACGACCCTTTCGGGCCGTCGCCGCCGTTTCGGTTGCCCTCATCGGCGACGAACACAATGTACGCGCGCTCCACACGGGGTCGCAAGCTGGAACGCTGGTTGCTTTTCGCGTGCTTCGTCGGTTTTTCGCGATGCGCGTCCCGACCCCGTGGGGAGCCGTGGGGTGGGGCTTCGGGGAGGCCCCACGGAGCGAGGAACCACGCGAGAAACCCCGAGGGAGCTCGGCCGGGGCCTCACCCTCTCGGGGCTCTCATCGAAGCGGCGTGAGCCGCTCCGGTCCGACCTCACGGGCTCGCACCCGATCGGCCGGGGTGGCGTCTCCGCGTCGCCCGACGGTTGCCCGCCCGGCGGCGCTTCGAGCGCCTGGCCCTGAATGGACCGGAGTCCCTCGGAACCGTCCCGCCGCCGAGGCGGCGGAGCGGACCCTCGGAACCTGGGCCGTCCCTCAGGACCGACCGCTGCTCGGACCCGAAGGCCCTCGCTACGGTGCGTCTCGGGTCCGGGCCGAAGCCCTCGTCCGATCAGCGAGGGCAACCTATCTGCGGGCCTCCCGCACCGTCAAGTCGGATCGCTGGTTGCTTTTCGCGACTCGGGTCGATGTTTCGCGACCCGAATCACATCGGTGTGGTTCCTGTCGCACCGGGGCCGTATGATGCCCATTATGGAAGACCTGCCGAGCTCCCCGCCGACCCTCGAGACCCTCTCTCCCAGTCGCGCCAGCGACTTCAAGGTGTGTCCACAGCTCTTCAAGTTCAAGGCCATCGACCGCCTCGAGGCTCCGCCCACGGTGTACCAGGCGAGAGGAACGACGGCTCATCTGGCCCTGCAACGCCTGTTCGATCTGCCCGCCGAGGAACGGACCCCCGAGCGTCTCTACGACCTCTTCCGCGAGGCGTGGATGGAGCTCAAGCCCACCGAGTTCCCCGACCTGTTCGACTCGATCGACGACGAGCGCGCGTGGGGCGCCGAGAGCCTGGCCCTCCTCGCCAACTACTTCTCTGTCGAGGATCCCACCGCGATCGAACCGCTCGACCGGGAGCTCGACATGCTCGAGACGGTCGGCGACATGAAGATCCGCGGGATCCTGGACCGCATCGACGACACCGACGGCGGCTTGGTCATCATCGACTACAAGACCGGCAAGGCGCCGCCGGAACGGTACGCCCTCTCCGCGTTCTTCGCCCTCAAGATCTACGCGCTCTTGATCCGTATCCGTACCGGACGAACCCCCGACGCGCTCCGTCTGGTCTACCTCAACGGGCCCACGGTGTACGAGATCCCCGTCACCGACGCCCAGCTCGACGCCATGGAACGACAGCTCGGAGCCCTGTGGGGAGCCATCGAGCGGGCGATGCGGGACGGCACGTTCCCTCCCCGACCCGGCCCACTGTGCGACTGGTGCAGCTTCAAGGACCTCTGCCCCGCCTTCGCCGCCTCCGCCGACGCTCCGACGGCGCCATCCAGTGGATCCGCCACCCCGGTACCGGCACAGGCGGGGTCGAGCGCGTCGGCGTGACCGACGAGCTCCGCGTCGATCCGGGCGACTGGGAGGACGCCCTCGCGGACCTCGACGGACCCCAGCTGATCGTCGGGGGCCCGGGCACCGGCAAGACCGAGTTCCTCGTTCGGCGTGCCATCCGGATCCTGCAGGAGCGACCCGACGGCGGGCTGCTGATGCTCAGCTTCTCCCGCCGCAGCGTCGCCGACCTGGCGGGGCGCCTCCGGACGGCCTACCCCGAGGCGATACGCGCCGTCGCGACCGCCACGTACCACTCGTTGGCCATGCGCCTCATGGAGGTCCATGCCGAACGCCGCGGATGGAACGAGCCGCCACGCGTGCTCAGCGCTCCCGAGCAGACCGCCCTCGTCGCCCGCATGCTGGCCGAAGAACGCCCCGAGGCGTGGTCGCCGGCGTTCCGCGGGATCCTGAAGAGCCGTACCTTCGCCGAGGAGCTCACGGATCTGCTGCTGCGGTGCCGGGAACAGCTCATCGGACCCGACGACCTTCGAGCGATGGACCGGCCCGAGTGGCGCGGGGTCCCGGCGTTCATCGATCGGTACGACGCCACCCTTCGGGCGTCCGGCCGGATCGACTACGGCACGCTCCTCACCGAGGCCGTCGCCCTCCTCACGATGCCCGAAGTCAGAACCGCCGTCACCCGACAGTACGGCCACATCCTGGTCGACGAGTACCAGGACACCACCAGAGCCCAGGTCACGCTGCTCGGATCCCTGGCCGCCGACCACGGCAACATCGCCGTCGCAGGGGACCCGTACCAGTCGATCTACAGCTTCCGGGGAGCCGACCTCCGCAACGTCGAACGTTTCATCGACGAGTTCTCCGCCCCCGACCGTCGGCCCCGCCGCTACGTGCTGACGACGTCGTTCCGTGTCCCCGAGCCGATCCTCGTCGCCGCCGAACGGGTCGCCGCCCACGAGCTCCCCGGAGCGTCGGGACCCGTGGTGCCGACCGACGGCGTCGCCTCGGTGGAGACGTACCGCTTCGAACAACAGACCGAGGAAGCCGAATGGGTCGCCGCCGAGATCCAGCGAACCCATCTCGAGCTCGGCCTTCCCTTCTCGTCGATGGCGGTGTTCGTCAGGAGCAAGCGTCGCTTCCTCCCCGAGCTGTCGCGGGCGCTCGAGCGCCGAGACATCCCCCACGAGCGACCCGACTCGCGACTGGCCGACCAACCGGCGGTGCGGTTCGTGCTGGATTGTGTCATCGCCGCCACCGACCGCGACCCGGCCGAGCGCGACCGAGCCATCCGCCGGATCCTCCTCGGACCGCTGTTCCGCCTCCCCCTGGGAACCCTCCACGACCTGCTCAGGGACAAGGCGGCCAGGCAGCGATCCTGGCCGGACGCCATCCGGCGAGCGGTGCCCGGAGCCGAGGCTCTCGCCGACCTCATCGAGGACCCCACATGGGCGACCGAGCTGCCCGCCCACGGCGCGTTCTGGAAACTGTGGACCGACCTCCCGCAGATCGCCGAGGTCGTCGCCGATCCCGAAGGCGCCGAGTCCCGAGCCGCGTGGAGCTCGCTGGCGCAGGTCCTCGCCCGCTGGAACGACCGCGACCGGGAGGCGACGCTCGTCCGGTACCTCGAGCTGACCGAGGACGAGGCCTTCGAAGCCAACCCGCTCCTGTCCTACCGACGGACCGGAGCCGATCATCTCGTCGTCACCACGCTCCACCAGTCCAAGGGCCTCCACTTCGACGTCGTGTTCATCTGCGACGCGGTGGAGGGAGTGTTCCCCGATCTCCGACCCCGGGACTCGCTGCTCGGAGCTCGCCACCTCACCGAGCACCTGCCCGCCGACACCGCCGAGTACCTCGCCTTCCGTCTCCAAGAGGAGCGACGCCTGGCCTACACCGCCATGACCCGCGCCGTTCGACGGGTCGTGTGGACCGCGACGTCGACCGGATACGACGAGGGCAGGGGCATCCCCAGCCGTTTCCTGGCCCTGGTCGCCGGCACCGCCACGGTCGCCGACGCCGCCTCGCCGCCTCCCCGACGCTCCCGGCCCGTGACCATCACCGAGTTCGACGGCTACCTCCGACGTCTCGTCGCCGATCCGGCCACCCCTCCGGCGCGACGCCTCGCCGCCCTGGACGTGCTGGCCGACGGGATCCGCCTCGGGCTCGGGGATCCGCGATCGATCTCCGGGGTGCTCCCCCGGCGCGGGGACACGGGCATCCTGCCGGCCGTCGTC
>JALVQZ010000023.1 GCA_027036355.1 Acidimicrobiia bacterium
AGGGGCGGGATTCTCCGTTGCCGTTTCTCGGAACGGGTCCGTGGTTCGTCTCGTCGTCGAGGATGAAGGGCCGGGTTTCGATCCCGCCCTGATCGAGCGGGGCCAGAGCGACGGGGGGTCGACGGGGCTCGGGCTCGACATCGTCCGCCGCACCGCCGAGTCGGTCGGCGGGTCGATCGAGGTGATGACCACCGACGCGGGGGCCGCGTCGGTGGTCATCACGTTGCCGCTGACCTGAAGCTCCCCGGGCCGCGGGCCGTCAACCGGTCGGCGACTCGATCACGGCGTCGGGCGAGGCGGGCTGGAACGTGGTGAGCACCGCGGCGGGGGGCTCCCCGTCGAGCTGGTAGCCGGCCTGGGCGAGGGATCCGTCAGTGATGGTCATGCGCATCGTGACCTCTCCGTCCCCACCACCGAATCGAGATGCCGGGTATCGGGCGTCGACGACCACGGTGGCGCCGGAGGCCTCGACGAGCTCGACCGACGTCGGGTCGCGGAGCTCGTCCAGGGGACGTGCGGGCGGGTCCTCGTCGGTGAGGAGTTCCCACTCCCCGTTCTCCACCCGGACCCACCGCTCCGACGGCGTCACGACGTACGTCAACGTGGCGTCGCCCGATGTGATCTCGAGCTGAGCGTTGTCGCCCAGCACGAGTCCGGCTACCTGGGCGATGGTCGAGTCACCGACCGTGACCGTCGTCTCGAATCGGTATCCGTCGTCGAGGGCCGCGAGGCCCGTCGTGAGCGCCATGGCCGCGTCCACGGCGGGGACGGTGGCCGTGGTCGTCGTGGTGGGGACGGTCGCCGTCGTCGACGATCGAGGGGTCGTGTCGACCACGGGGCTCTCCGTTGGGGCCGTGGCTGCGGTGCACGACGCCATGACGACGGACGCGACGATGGCGGCCCCCCCGAGGGGGAGCCGCCATCGGGACCCACGATCAGTCGTCGTCGTCGTGACCGTCGTCGTCCTTCTTCTCATGGTCGTCGTCGTCCTTCTTCTTCTTCTTGTCGTGATCGTCGTCGTCGTCGTCGTTCTTCTTCTTGTCGTGGTCGTCGTCGTCGTCGTCGCACGTCTCGGTCGTCTTCGACTTGACCTTCAACTTCCACGTCCCATCGTCGGCCTGTTTCAGCTCGACCTTGACCTTCGCGTCCGTGCCCGCGAATCGGATCTCGAAGCCATGCTCCTTGTCCTTGAGCGTGTACGCATCGGCGCCGGCGGCCGTTCCGTCGACATCGACCGAGAGCAGCATCACGTCACCGTCGGCGGTGATCTCGTAGTCGACACCTGCGGTCGAGCCGTCGCAGAGCAGACCGGTCCAACGTCGCACCCCGACGAGGGAGGCCAGATCCTGGTTCTCCAGCTTCTGCTCGTCCTTGCCCTTGAGTTCGGTCTTGAGCGTGACCGGCAGGTCGCGATCGTCGTCGTCGTCGTCCGTGGCGAAGTGCGTCTCGACCTCGATCTTCAAGGTCTTGGTGTAGCCGTCTCGGAAGAAGGTGACCCGCGCCTTCGACTCGAACTCGTCTTCCTTGGTCTCGTTGTCGATCGCTCCCACGGTCGCGGTCATCCCGTCGACGAGCGTGTCCTCGTCGACGAGGATCTCGACGAGCTCGGGCTGACCCGATGCTCCCACCGCGACGGTGAAGTCCACGATCGTCGGGGTGCCGGTCCCGAACACGTCGGCGGACCAGCGATGGGTTCCGAGGACGCTGCCGGCATCGGCGGCCTTGACCTTCGTCGTGAGCTTGGACTTCTTCGCCTTGACGTCCACGACCATGGAACCGTCCTCGGACGCGAACCTGATCCGGTGCTCACCGTCGCCGGCGACCGTCTGGTCCACCGTCCCGTCGGCGCCTTCGTCGATGGCGAGCTCCACGATGTTGCCGAACTCGTCGAGCGTGACGTCGAAGCCGATGGGTGACCCCGGGAGCCCGAGCGTCAGGGAGGTTCCCCCGGTCTCTGCGATCGCTTCGGTCGTCGCGCCGAACGCGACCGCGGGGAGCATCCCCACGATCACGACGGCGGCGAGGAGCGTCGCTCCGTACCTACGTCTGTGCATTCCCCTGGCCTCCTTGGTGCTGTGCCTTCCCGTACCCGTTCCGTTGAGCCCGATGCCAGGATGCGACGCCTTGGGTTAAGGGAGCGATAAGGCTCGGATAATTCTCTGGGCGGCGACCCGGCAGTACCGCGCCGGCCGGACTCGTGAGCGTTCGCGGGTCAGGCGACGGCCTGACCCTCGTCGCGGGCGGCGGCGGAGGCCTCGGCGGGGCTGGCGGGGGCCTCGGCGCGGGCCTCGGCCACGGCGCGGTCCGGCGCCGGTTCGCGGGTCGGGCGTGCCGCGGCCCGGGGACGGGGCGAGCGTTTCCGCTCCGGCGGCGCGGCCGCCTGCAGCCAGCGGACGACCGTGAGGAACACCAC
>JALVQZ010000024.1 GCA_027036355.1 Acidimicrobiia bacterium
CGGTTCCCTCTTCCCCCGTTCCGTTTTCCGGACTGCATTCGGCGTATCCTTCCGGTCCTCGCCGGAGGGAGTCGAAGAGCACGGCGTGAACGCGACTCAACAGCTCGCTCCACCACCGTCCGTGCGGCTCCTCTCGCCGCGCCGTGACGGCTGCCATGCTCCATGTCAGGCGAACGGGTTCTCTCAGCGTCTTCCGGCTTCCCAGTGCGCGTCGGATCGTTCCGCCCATGCTGCGCAGGCGCGCGGAGTCCGCAGGAAACAGCACCACGGCGAGTTCGTCCCCACGGTAGCGGACCACACAGGGAACGCCCGCCGCGGGGCGCTCCCGGGCGGATATCGCGCGAGTCACCGTGCTCGCCATCTCCCGCAGCAAGCGGTCGCCGGCTTCGTGCCCCAGTGTGTCATTGACCTGTTTGAAGTTGTCCGGCTTGATCATGAGGATGCCGACGCGCCGGCTCTCTCCTCTGAAGGCTTCGGCCATCCTCTCCTCCAGGTATCTCCTGTTGGGAAGACCGGTGAGAGCGTCGCGGTAGAGTGCCGCTTCCAGTTGCCGTATCCAGGGCGTGCGGGTGCTGATGAGACGATTGGTCTCCCGGATGCCGTGCGCCACCAGCGTGATCTGACGAGAGAGGACGCGTGCAAACAGGGCCGCATGTTCCCGCATGAGCCTCTCCGGCTCCATGCCCGCCGCAGGCAGCCGCAGGAGCACGGAAGGGGCGATCGCCACCGCGGTCCTGTGATGTATCGAGCCGGCGAGAAGGTCCATCTCGGCGAGGCTCTGTCCTTCGGTAAACTCGGCAACCGGCATGCCGCCGACGCCGCTGCCGTCGGTGACGATCACGGCCCACCCGGCCAGCTCGTCGGCGCCGCCCGCACGGTGGCCTCGAGCCCCACGAACACCGATTCCGACGGCGACGGGCGCTGCGACGACGCGGAGCGCCTCGACGGTACCGACCCGACCCTGGCCGACACCGACGGCGACGGCCTCGACGACCGCGCCGAGCTCGTGACCTGGGGCAGTTCGCCGTTGGCGGTCGACACCGACGGTGACGCTCGCGGCAACCCGCGTCTGTTCGATGGCAGCGAAGCGACCGAGCTCGGCACGTCGCCGACGCTGGCCGACACCGACGGCGACGCCATCGACGACTACGTCGAGGTCATCGAACGAGGCGACCCCTTCGATCCCCTCATCGCCAACGTGCCGCAGATGGAGTTGACGCTGGCGGGTCAAACCGCCATCACCCTCGATGCGGTCCGCACCGAGGACTCGACCCGGGTCGAGACGATCGAGACCGGCCTCGTGCAATCGACCGAACGGACGACCAGCTCGACGGACACCCAGACGCTCAAGGTCTGGGACGAGACCACCAACACCGTCGGGGTCGAGGCGGAAGCCGCTTTCCCGAAGGCGTTCTCGGTCAAGGGCTCCTATCAGTTCGCCGCCACCAACGGGTACTCGAACGAGCAGCAGCGGAGCTTCACCGAGTCGTCCACCCAGGCCTCCCAGCAGCGCTACGACCGGGCGCTCGAGCTGTCGCGCAGCGAAGGCGTTCAACTCAACGGCGGGACCTTGGCGATCGGACTGCAGATCCGCAACGTGGGCGATGTCAGCTTCGAGCTGACCGACCTGTCGGTCACGGTCCTGCGTCGCCGCTCGGACGACCCCACGGCGTTCACCACCGTCCAGACCCTCACCCTGGCCCTCGACCGGTCGGTGGTGCTCGCCCCCGGACAGACCTCGTCCGTGCTGCGTGCATCGGGTGAGATCCCCGTCGACGTCGCCCTCGATCTGATGCGCGATCCGTCGTCGCTGTCGTTCGAGTCGTCCTTCGACCTGACCAACCGGGAGGGTCACAGCTTCTCGTTCCTGGCGGAGAACACCAACAGTCAGACGGCGCTGATGACCATCGACTTCGGGAACGGGACCGTCCTTCGCCCCCGGGTCGCGACGAACGTCCGACGGGTCGACGGGGTGACCGAGGGGGTCACCGTCGCCGACACGATGGCGCTCCTCGGTCTGTCGCACACCACCACCCCGGACGGCTCCGGTGTGGCGGTCCTCACCGGCATCGTCGACCCCGAGACGGGGGAGTCGGTCGCCACCGACCAGGGCGGGGCCGGCTTCTGGGCCGTCATCGGCTCCGACGGGGTGGAGATGACCTCGACGACCGCCTTCGACGACATCGTGCTCACCGCCGGTGAGACGCTCACCATCATGTTCGTCCAAGACCGCGACGGCGACGGGCTCTACCTGCGCCAGGAGACGCGCTACGGCACCTCCGACGACTCGCCCGATACCGACGGCGACGGGATCGGAGACCTCGAGGAGATCACCCAGGGGTGGCTGGTGGACGCCGACGTCGCCCCGTACCCGGCGACGGTCCTGTCGGTCCCCAGGTCCCGTTCGGTC
>JALVQZ010000025.1 GCA_027036355.1 Acidimicrobiia bacterium
GCTCGGGAGGGTGACCGTCCCCGCCGGATGCGAGATCGGGGTGCGGAACCTGCTCGTGTCGTCGCCGTCTGCCACAACCGAACCCGAAGCGTCCGCGCCCGACGTGGTCGTCGCCGGTGACGCGGGGCGGCCGTTCGTGTACACTCGCCCGCCGTGTTCAGGATGACCGTTCCCGCGCGGGCCTCCAGAGCCACGCGGTACCTCGTCCTGGCTCTGGTCGTCGCTCTCGTGCTCGCCGCGTGCACCGGAAGCACCCAGACCACCGACACGTCCGGCGCCCCGACGTCGTCTGTCGCACCCGACGCGGGGAACGCCGGGGAACCGGGGAACGCGGGCACCACCGCCGGATCCGATCAACCGGACGAGCCTCAGCCGCCTGACGAGCCCGAGATCCTGCCGGTCGGGACGTGGTGGGAGCCGGTGTCGACCGAGGGCGACGTCGGATTCGGCCCGCTGGTCGTGGTGGGTGAGGAGCTCTGGTCGCTCGGTCGGCGGCTCAACGCGCCGGTCGTGCACCGCACCACCGACGGCGTCGACTGGGAGCCGATCTCGATGGTCGCTCCACCGTCGCGGGGAGCCATCGAGCTCTCCGGGATCCTCGCCCGACCCGACGGGGGGTACCTCGCCTGGGGGAGCCGGCAAACGCGCTGCCAGGCGGCCGAGGACGCCGGCGACGGTTTCGTGTTCGTGGGTCTCTGCCGCCGGTTCCAGCCGATGATCTTCCTTTCCGACGACGGGGTCACCTGGCGGTCGATCGAGCCGTCCGGCCTTGCTGCGCCGTCGGGGTCGTCGTCGCTCCTCGCCGGGGTGATCGTGGATCCGAACGGCGGGTATCTCGCGGCCGGCACGGTGCGAGGCCCCGACTGGCATGCCCGTGTGTGGCGCAGTGACGACGGCGAGACATGGTCGCTCGTCCGTGAGGTCCGCGGCGCCGATGGCCCGACCAGCGCCGAACAGTTCCTCACCGACGGCTCGTCGATCCTCCTGGTGGTCAACGAGCACCCGTGCTCGGTTCCGAGCGACAACACCCCCGGCTGGATCCTCGGCTCGGGGTGGGCCCGTCACCCCCGCCTGTACCTCGGCACATCGGCGGACGATCTCACCCTCCAGACCCCCGGCGACCACCCACTGGCGGCCGCCCCCATGGCCGTGGACTGTGCCACGCAGACGGGGTACGACCTGAAGAAGGAGCCGTACACCGAAGCCAGCGGAACGACCCTTGGCGGCACCCTGGTCGTCGCCGGCCGGCCACCCCGCCCGAGCAAGGAGGAACCGAAGCCGGACCTCCAGGTCTGGAGCTATCAGGGGGGCGCCTGGGTCGACATCTCACCGCACCCCACCGACAAGCAGGTCTTGGACGTGTCGCAGATGATCGACGTGAACGGGATGCCTGGATTCGTCGGCACCAGCCCGTCGCTGCCTCACTCGTTCTCCATCGTCGCGTTGCTCCCGGATGGCGACGGCGGACTCTCCACCTCGGACGGCAGACCGGTCGGGGGGGAACGGCTCTCCGATGCCGTGTGGTTCGCCGGCGGTCTCTATGCCAGCGGCTTCGGCTACTTCGATCCGTTCGCAGAGCGAGATCCTGTCGACCCGTTGCGCCAAGAGGTCTGGCGGTCGGTCGCCATCTCGGTCGACGATCTTCCTCGTTGCGAACTCGTTGCCGGAGCGGTCTGCGAGTTCGTCCACGCCAGGGAGCACCCCGACTATCCCGACCTCACCGGCATCGATCTCAGCGGAACCGTGTTGCGATGGGCCGACTTCGGCGACGCCAACCTCACCGGGGCGGACTTCACCGGTGCCGACCTGTCCGGCGCATCGATCGGCAGGGCGCTGATCGACGCCGACTTCACCGGAGCCTCGCTCCGCGGAGCGACCGTCGATGACGGCGCCGGGGCGGTGTTCACCGGGACCGACCTCACCGGCGCGAGCATCGAGCTGACCGCAGCGCCCGCTTCACTCGACGACGCGATCCTCCGCGGCGCCGCGGTCAGCGTCCGCGATGATGACGGCCCCGACATCGAGCTCGATCTGTCGGACCTCGACCTCACCGGAGCCTCTTTCCGAGACCCCTTCAGCGGCGGCGCCCGGCTGATCATCACCGACCTGCGAGGAGCGATCATCGACAACACGACCTTCTACCAGGTCGATCTCAGCCAGGTCGACGTCGAAGGAGTCGACCTCTCCAGCATCTACGTCTCGGGCGACTCCATCTGCCCTGACGGCCTCCCTCCCGAAGACAACCCCTCCGGCGGCTGTGTGCGAGCCGGATAGCGCATCCCACCTGCCTGCGACCCGGTTGCTCGATTCCCCGCCTCGCCCGCATTCGTCGATCCCCACCATGCGGCGTCGCTCATCATGTCGTCGAGCAAAACGGCCATGGGTCGTCGACGCCGCCACGGACCGTCCGAGCCGAGCGGCCGGCGTGGCAACGTGCCAGCCGCGAGGGTCCGTGTGGCCCGCCGTGGGATCAGCCGGTTCGGTCGCACCGTCGTTCGAGGGCGTCGAGGATCAGGTCGAGGCCGAAGTCGAACTCGGTGTCGAAGCTGTAGCCGGCTTCCGACGCGTGGGCTGCCACCTCGGCCAGATGCGGGTACTCCGCCGTTGCGGCCTGCTCGATCGCCGGGTCGGTCGTCTCGGCCTCCGCTTCGGGGGTGGTCGGTGACAGGTTGGCCTCCTGGATGACGCAGCCGTACACGTAGCTGTCGAGGAGCCAGAAGGCATGGGCGGCGTCCTCGATCGAGAACCCGGCGCTTCGCAGGGTCCCGAGGATCGCATCGAGATAGCGCAGGGCGACGGGTCCCTCGACCGGGCGCGACTCGAGCAGCCCGACGGCCCATGAGTGGCGGTTCAGCACGTCGCGGGCCGAAACGGCCCGCCGCCGCATGGCCTCCTTCCAGTCGGTCCCCGGAGCGGGGACGTCGATCTCGCCGATGACCAGCTCGACGATCCCGTCGAGGATCTCGTCCTTGCCGGCGACGTGCTTGTACAGCGACATCGCCTCGACCCCCAGCATCGCCCCCAGGCGGCGCATCGTCAGGGCGCCGAGTCCTTCCCGGTCGGCGAGCTCGACCGCGGCCTCCAGCACCCGCGCCCGGCTCAGGGGAGGGCGCCGGGAGGTGTCGTCGTGGGGGCTCACGTTTGACAGCTTACTAAGTAGATGCTTGGCTGGCCGTCAGCGGGTTACTAAGTAAGCCCGGATCCCCGAAGAGCGGAGACCCCCGATGACCACCCGAGCCGAGAACCCACCCACCATCGCAGGAACCGGGTTCGCACCGTGCCCCGTGAACGTGCGGATCAAGCTGTCGGGGCTGTGGACGGCCCTGTTGTTGGTCTTCGCCTACGTCGACATCTTCAGCCTCTACCGACCTGACTTCCGAGCCGGCGTCGAGGCCGGCCAGGTCGGGGGGTTCGCCGTCACCCAGACCTTCCTCCTCGCGACCACGATCTACGTCGTGATCCCGAGCCTGATGGTGTTCGTCACCCTCGTGGCACCCCCACGCGTCAACCGCATCGCCAACATGGCGCTGGGTGTCGTCTACGCGCTGACGATCGCCGCCGGTGCGGTCGGCGAATGGAGCTACTACATCGCCGGCAGCGCCGTCGAGGTGGCACTGCTGGCCGCCATCGTCCACCAAGCCCGGACCTGGCCACGGTCCACCGCCGCCCAGGAAACGGCCTGAGGCCACCGGCACTGGGTGCACCGGCCGCATCGAGGTCTCCCGGACGGTCGGGACACCGTCCTTTGCACCAGAGTCGCCGATCACGGGCGCATATCGGCAACCCTCCCGGGCGAGCGCGGCGCCACGGCCGATGGCATACTCCCGCCGATGAACGCAGCCCCGGATCTCGAGGACGATCGGATCGACGCCCTGCGGGAGGCCATGACCATGGCCCTGTACCTGTCGATCGTCCTGCTGGCGACGTTCGCCGCGCTGCCGGCCGGCGAGGGGAGCGGCGAGGGCGTCCACGGTCTCGGTCTGGTCGGCCTCATCTGGGGCACCTCGATCGGTCTGGCGCTCGCGCACTGGTTCGCGTTCCGCTTGACGGTCGAAGCCTTCAGCGGGGGCGTCGTGTCCGACAAGGATCTCCGCATCGGATTGGCGCAGCTCGCCGGAGCGGCCGTCGTGGCGACGCTCTGCACGATCCCGGTACTGGTCGCGAGCGATGCGGCCGACGTCCAGGTGACCGCCTTCGTGCCCGCGCTCCTCATCGGCATCGCCGGCTATCTCGTCGGCCGGTCGGGCAAACGGTCGAGGCTCCGGTCCATCGTCGTCGGGGCGATCGCGATCTACCTGGGTCTGGCCGTCGCTGCGTTGAAGAACTTCCTCGCCGGTCACTGAGCACACCGACCGGGGCCGGCTCCCGGTTCCGAGGCGGGTCGACCCGGCCTCGTCCGAGATGCTTTCCGGACGGATCCACACGGCCGCCCGACTCGGGTCGCAGCAGCCGATACCGATCACGAGGACCCCGTCATCGTTGCCGGTGCCCCACCGATGCCGGAACGTCACCCGACGCGGGCAGGTCTTCCCGGGATCGACCAGGCGCCCGCGAGCGCGTCCCGGCCATCCGGGAGAATCCCCGCGCACCGACGCACATGACCTCTAGAGTGATTCCATGGGAGGGGCGATCCGGATCTTCTGGCTCGTGCTGTTCGCCGTCGCCGTGGCGGCGTGCAGCGGCGACGGCGGCGGGGGAGAGCCGCCATCGACGACGTCGGGGACGGCCACCTCGACGGCGGCGCCGTCGACGACCACCACCGCCGCCACGCCGTCGACGACGACCACCACCGCGGCGCCGGTCGAGGCCTTCCGAGCCGCCTTCCTCACCGTCGGCGACGAGCACGCCTGTGCCCTCGACGACGAGGGACGGGCGTGGTGCTGGGGCTACGGCGAGTCGGGGCGCCTCGGCAACGGCACGGTCGACGATGCGGCCACCCCGCAGCCCGTCGCCACCGATGCCCGCTTCCGTCTGCTGTCCGCCGGGCGCACCTTCACCTGTGGCATCACCACCGACAACCGGACCCTCTGCTGGGGCGGGAACAGCCGAGGCCAGCTCGGCGACGGCGCCACCGGCGGCGGCTCCAGCGACGTCGACCGACCGACCCCGGGCGCGGTGCTCGGCGACCGGCCCTTCACGGACCTGGCCGCGGCGCAGCTCCACGTGTGCGCCCTCGATGCGGACGCCTCCGTGTGGTGCTGGGGCGCCTACCCCTCCGGGCAGCTCGGCATCGCCGTCAACGAGGACCAGACGGCTCCGGTCCGCGCCGGCGGCGACCTGCGCCTCGCACAGCTCGGCCAAGGCGGGGACGCATCGACGTGCGGCATCGACGCCGACGGGGCCGCCTGGTGCTGGGGCAGCAACGCCTTCGGACAGCTCGGGGACGGCACCCGATCGAACGCCGCCCAACCGGAGCCCCGCCCGGTCGTGGGCGGCCACAGCTACCAGGCCCTCACGCTGGGACGGACCCACGCGTGCGGCATCGACGTCGAAGGCACGCTGTGGTGCTGGGGTCGCAACGAGGCTGGTCAGCTCGGCGACGGCACCACCGAGGACCGCACCGAGCCCGTCGCGGTCGCCCTCGACGCTCCGGTCCGTCAGGTCACCGCCAACGACCGGATCACCTGCGCCGTGACCGACGACGGCCGGGGATGGTGCTGGGGAGCCAACGTGGACGGCCGCCTGGGTGACGGCACCCTCGACGACCGCACCGAACCCGTCGAGGTGTCCGGCGGTCCGATCTGGAAGGAGCTCCACGCCGGCGAGGCGTTCAGCTGCGGTCGAACCACCGACGACGCCGTGTTCTGCTGGGGAGCGGGCCAGAACGGCCGGCTCGGCGACGGAAGCGGCGAGGACCAGCTCACCCCCGTCCCGGTGGCCGTCCCGTAACCGACACCCTGGACCACCCGGCCCGCGCGATCGGGGCCATCGGCGGTGGCGGGGAGGCAACGACACCCCGTCGACGGGCTCGGTGGTCTGGTTCATAGGCCATCACGACGACGGCAGCGGCCCGGTCCCACGCCACGGTGCGAGGTCGGCCGCCGAAGGCCACGATCCCGAGCACCGAGCGACCGAGAACCCCCATGAATCCAGCCGATCCGGCGTGTAGGGTCGGATCCGTCCACAGCACGAAGGGGGTGATGATGACGCTTCCGTCGCAGGGTGAGCTGCAGCAGCTCGACGCCCAGATCGCGCTCTACGAGAACGCCACGGACATCGCCGATGCGCTCGACTCGTTCGCATCGCATCTCGGTCAGTACACCGGCGCAGACGCCGGATCCGTGCTCACCGACGACCCGGCGCTCAAGTTCGAACTCGATCAGTTGCAGTCGGCGGCCACCAAGCTCGCCAAGACGCTCGAGACCTACCACACGCCGCTCACCGACGGCGCTTCGCTGGCAGGGGACATCGCCAACCTGGCCAACATGGTCGACACCATCGCCACGACCGCCCGCGAGGCGGGCTCCATGAGCGGAGCCGACCAAGCCAGGACGCTCGGCAAGCTGATCTCCCAGGTGAAGTCCGCGGCCGGCTTCCTGGGGAAGGTCGGGGGGCTCAACCCCGTCATCGGGGCGATGCTGATCGCCTACGGGGCGGCCCTCGAGTCGGCGGCCGTCGGGATCGAACAGATCCAGGACTACGTCGACCGCCGCGACGACGCCATCCGCGCGGCCGGCGGAGAGACCACCAAGGCCGAGCTCGAGGCCCAGCGGGCCGCCGAAGAAGCCGCGGCGCGCGAGGAAGCCCGAGCCGAGGCACGGAAAGCCATGGAACGAGAATGGCTCGACCTCGTCCTGCGTCGCCAGGCGATACTCGACCAGATCCACCGCGCCGACACCCGTCGCGCCTACGACGTGTGCGCCCGACAGCACGCCACGGCGCTGCCCGACATCGCCCAACGGGCGAGCCGGCACGGCGGGATCGCCTCCAACGCCCCACCCAACGGCGACACCCTCGAACAGCTCGTCGGGTGGGTCGGCAAGATGGAAGAGGCGATCGCCGAGGGCTACGCCCGAGTCGCCGAGCTCCAAGCGAACGGTCGAGACGCCGAAGCCGACGCCGAACGGGCCCGCCTCGAGGAGCTCGTCGACGCCAAGTACGACGTCGCCGGCCGCCTCCGGCCCGTCCTCGACTGCGTGCGACAGGTGCTCGACAAGTACTCGACCGCCGCGGTGAGGAGCCGACGGAAGCTCATCCTCGCCGGCGGGGGAGCGCTCGCCGGGCTGGCCCTCATCGGCGCCGTGGTGTTCCTTCCCGGCGGGGGATCTCCGGAACCGGCCGCGTCGCCCGCCGCGGCCACCGCCAACGACGAGTCGGCCGTCGACCCCGCCGAACCCGAAGACACCGCCGGCGCCGAGAGCGGAGACGCCGGCGG
>JALVQZ010000026.1 GCA_027036355.1 Acidimicrobiia bacterium
GGCAACGGCTCGAGGATCCGGGCCCGAGCCAACGGCGAGGGGGTCCTGCCCGCGGTCGTCCCTCGGGTCAACGGCAGGGGCGGACCTCCGTCGAGGGGACGACCCATGGCGTCGATGACCCTGCCGATCAGCGCCGGGGTCAGCGGGACGCCATGGCCCTCGGGGCGCCGAACCACCCGATCGCCCGAGCCGATCCCGAGCGGGTCGCCGTACAGCAGCGCTCGGGCGCCGTCGGGCGCCAGAGCGATGATCTCGCCGGGTTGCGGCCCGGCGGACCCGACCACGTCGATGGCGTCACCCACCCGGAGTCGAAGGCCGCGGATCTCGACCTCGGCGCCGACGACGCCTGCGACCTTCCCTTCGATCACGTAGGGCGTGGCGTCGGAGAGCCGATCGAGTCGTTCCGCCAGCTTCGTCATCGCAGCGCCCTCCGTGCCGCCTCCAGGGCGATGTCCCTGCTGAACTCGGCAGCCACCCACCGTCCGACGATCCGAGCTTCGCCGGGGCCGAGACGTTCGTCGGCGACGACGTCGACCCCGACGGCGTGCGCGAGGCGAGCCACGACCGCCTCCCGATCGCCGGGGCTGACCGCCACGGTGAGCTGCTCGTCGTCCATCTCGTCGACGGCTTCGGCGACGAGCCGGCCCAGACCGTGGCCTCCGTCGTGGGGAACCCGGCCGAGAACGAACTCGGCGACCTGCATGCCGGCGTCCAGGGCCATCGCCGCGGCGTCGCGATGGATCGAACGCAGCTCGTCGGTGGCCGACGCCAGAGCCGATCGCAACACGCCGGCAGCCAGTTCGACCTGTTCGACGCCTCGACGCCGGCCGTCCCGGAGACCCCGCTCGTAGGCCTCGGCGGCAGCCGCGTCGATCATCGCGGCGATGGCGTCGTCGACCAGCGGCGCCGCGTTGGCGCCCAGGAACCGAGGGACGTCTGCGACCGTGGCGTCGCGGATCACGCTACTCAATGAGCTCGGTCTCCCCACCTCGCGAGATGATGATGTCGCCGGACTCTTCGAGCCGCCGGATCACGGCGACGACGCGGCTCTGGGCCGCTTCGACATCGGACCGACGCACGGCTCCGAGGAGTTCGATCTCCTCGATGAGCGACTCGCTGGCCCGTTGCGACATGTTCCGGAGGATCGCCTCGCGCACATCGCCGCTGACACCCTTCATGGCGTACGCCAGGTCCTTGGTGTCGACGTGCTTGAGAACCTGCTGGATCGATCGGTCATCGAGCGAAGCGATGTCCTCGAACACGAACATGAGGGCCCGCACCTGCTCGGCGAGCTGCGGGTCGGCCACCGACAACCGTTCGAGGATGGCCCGCTCGGTCGTTCGGTCCGTGTTGTTCAGCACTGCAGCGAGGTCCTCGACCCCGCCGCGAACGGTGACCTCGGCCGACGACACCGACCCGAGGCGGCTCTCGAGCGCCTCTTCGACCCGCCGGATGACCTCGGGCGAGGTCTTGCCCATCGTACCCATGCGGAAGGCGACCTCCGCCTGCATGTCGGGGTCGAGCCCACGGAGCACCTCCGCTGCGTAGCCGGGCGTTTGGTAGGCGAGGATCAACGCCACCGTCTGTGGATGCTCGTCCTTGAGGATGTGGACCAGGGCGTCGGCTTCGATGTTCCGAACGAAGTTGAACGGGGTGACGCTGAGGTCGGCGAGGAGACGCTCGATGATCTCGGCGCCCCGGTTGGACTCCCACGCGGTGAGGAGCTCCCTGGCGTAGTCGATCCCTCCGGAGGCGAGGAACTGGTCGTTGCCGGTCTCCCTGGCGACCTCCTCGAGGAGCGCCTGCACCGTCTCGGGATGCAGTCGCCCGATCTTGGCGACCTCCACCGCGAGGGCCTCGACCTCTTCTTCGGTGAGGTACTGAAGGACACTCGACGCCAGATCGGATCCGACGGCGACGACGAGGGCGGCCGCCTTCTGCTCGGGGCGGAGATCCACCGTCATCGCCGATCAGCCAGCCATCCGCGGAGGAGCACCGCGATCTCCTCGGGCTGTCGTTGCACCAGATCGATCACATCGGGACGGACACCCGGCTCGACGGCGCTCGTGTCTCCCCTCCCGGCGGCTTCGGCGTTCGTCGAGCCACCGGGCAGGCCGGCGTTCGCCGTCCCGACATCGACCGGGGTCACCACCGTCGTGTTGGCGCCCCTGGCCATGAACAGCAGACTGCCGACGACCAGCAGCATCACCAGCGCACCGACCGCCTGGGGGATGAGATCCAGCGGGCTGGACGGCGCCGCCGCATCCGCCGGCGCCTCGGCGGGATCCTGCGGCGCGGGGAACGCCACCAGGCTGACCGCCACCTCGTCGCCCCGGGTCGCGTCGACGCCGAGCGCGGCGGACACGATCTTCTCGATCTCGGC
>JALVQZ010000027.1 GCA_027036355.1 Acidimicrobiia bacterium
CCCGTCGGCGATCACGACCACCCGCGGGGTGACCCGCTCGACCGAGCCGTCGACGTGGAGATCGGCTCCCACGAGACGCCCGTCGGAGACGACGGCCCGCGCCTCGACGCCGTCGTCGACGGTCGCCCCCTCGGCGGCTGCCAGCGCGGCGACCTGCATGTCCAGGTCGGCCCGACGCAACGTCGCACCCCACGTCGGGTAGATCGTGTGTCGAGGCCATGGGAGCTCGAGGGTCAGGTCGCCGGCGTAGGCCCGCAGGCCGACGATCTTGTGCACGTCGTCGGCGTCGAAGTCGAAGCCCATGTCGATGAGCTGCTTGACGGCGCGAGGGGTCAGGCCATCGCCGCAGGTCTTGTCGCGGGGGTACCGCTTCTTCTCGACGAGGCGGACATCGGCGCCGGCCTTGGCGAGCCAGAAGGCGGCCGCGGCGCCGCCGGGGCCGCCGCCGACCACGAGGACGTCGGGTGAGGGGCTCATGGGCGCCGAGGCTACCGGGGGGAACGACCCGGCGTCAGCCGGCGGCTTCGGTCAGTCCGCAGTCGGCTTCTGCCGTCGCCAGATCCTCGTTCCCGAAGGCGACGCGCTCGTACAGCACGACCTGGGCGATCTGCTGGTCGGTGAGCTGGCCGCCGAACGGCGGCATACCTCCCGCCACCGGCTTGCTCGTCGCGCCGTAGGTCGGATCGGGCCATCCGGCCGAACCCACCGTCACCCACTCGAGGTGGGTCGAACACGAATCCTCGGGGAAGGTCTGGAGGACCGCCCCGCCGGCCATGCCGGGACCGACCCCGCCCTCGCCGGCGTTGCCGTGACAGATCGCGCACGACTCGGCGTACAGCATCTCTCCGGCGGTGAAGTTGTCGACCGTGCCCTGGCCGTACGGGTTGCCGTCGCAACCGACGGCCTCGCCCGTCACCGGGTCGATGGCGAGCTGACCGGCGCTGCCGCAGGCCGGCCCGTTGGGGACCGCGGCGATGTAGAGGACGGCGAAGACCGGGATGATCACGAACAGCGCGGCGAGGAGCGCGGGATAGCAGCTCGGCTTCTTCGGTTCGGGCGCCGGAGCCTCGACCTCCGCCGGAGGCGCCTCGGCAGGCTCGATGACCTCGACGGGCGCCTCGGCCTCCGCGGCCGGCGCGGGCGAAGCGGCCGCGGTCGGCGCCGCCGCGGCAACGGGCGCGGCGGCTGCGACACCTTCGGCGGGCAGTTCGATCCCCGCCCACTCCGCCAGCACCTGTTCGACGGAGACGCCTTCCTTCTTGGCCCGGGCGCCGGCCGACCGCTCGACCAGCGAGGCCGGCATCCCTTTGGCCTCGGCCGCCTTGGCGATCAGCTCGTCCTTCGTGATGGCCGTGGCGGGTGCCGGTGCGGACGGAGCCGCCGGAGCCGGAGCCGGGGCCGCGGCGGCGGGCGCAGGTGCCGGTGCCGTCGGGACGTCCTCGCCGGCCCACTGCGCCAGGACCTGCTCGACGGGCACCCCGAGCGCCTGGGCCCTGGCCTGGGCGGAGCGGTCGACCATGTCGGCCGGCACGCCGGTGGACTCTGCGATCCGTTGGATGAGCTCTTCCATGGTCCCCTACTTCAGGCTGGTCAGGTAGACGGCGAGGGCGTCGAGATCCGCGTCGGACAGGTACGAGTAGCTCGGCATGAACGACCATGGCCGCTCGACCCGGGGGTCGGCCAGATGGGCGAACAGGAACTCGTAGGTGTTCGATTCCGCCCGTGATCCGACATGCATCAGATCGGGTCCGAGCCGGCGGTACCCGCGCTGGATCGGATCCTCGTGCACGTAGTCGCCGGCGACGCTCACCGGCCCCAGACCCACATCGGGCACCACCGCCCGCACCTCCTGGGTATGACAGACGGCGCATCCCTCCCGAACGTAGACCTCACGGCCGCGCGCCTCGGCGCTCCCGGCCGGATAGATGCGGCTCTCGTCGGCCAGGATCGTCGACGAGGCGTTCGCCGGATCGAGCGACGGGAGGAACCACATCATCGTGCCGACGATCAGGAACAGCGACACCGCTCCCCACCGCAGCTGACCCCACCGCACCGTCGACACGCCTCCCTCGATCTCCAGGTCGATCGGTTCGGCGTCGATCACCGGCAGCTCGGGGCCGGTCCGGGCCGCCGGACTGAACGCACCGACGACGAAGAGCCCCTGCGCCAAGGCGTAGACGGCCATCCCGATCGCGGCGACCCCGAAGTAGGGCTTCAAGCGGGCGGCCGTGTTGAAGAAACCCTCTCCGGTGTCGACGAACAGTCCCGAGTTGGCGCCGCTCGCCCAGGTGAACCCGGCCAGGGTCGCTCCCAACCACACCGCCACCAGGAGCAGCGAGAGGCCGACCACGGTGTAGCGGTAGTGCC
>JALVQZ010000028.1 GCA_027036355.1 Acidimicrobiia bacterium
GGGTCACCGTACCCGAATGGGAGGCAACATCATGGAACGGAAGAATCGACGACGCACCGCAGCCGCGCTGGTGGCCGGCATGCTCCTCCTCGGGGCGTGTAGCGGAGCCGGCTCGGCGGCCCTGACGACCGTCGCCGGCGGAGGTGCCGACGACGAGGGCGGCGCCCCCGCCGTCGACCAGGCGACCGCGGCGACCGCGACGACGGCCGAGGCTGCGGGCGGGGATGCCGAGGCCCCGGCCCCGGCCCGATACCAGCTCGAGGCGGCCCTCACCCTGGATCAGCGCATCATCCGCGACGGGCGGATCGATCTTCGGATCGATCCCGGGGACTTCGCGACGAGAGCAGCCCAGCTGCGATCGATCGCCGAGGATCTCGGCGGCTACATCGCCGGAGCCGAGTCGCACATCGAGGAGGTCGACCAGGAGCGGTACTCGGTCGGGTGGTTCACGCTCCGCGTCCCCGAGGACCGCTTCGAGGACGCCATGGCCAAGGTCGAGGGGCTCGGCGAACGGCTCGATTTCACCCTCTCCAGCCAGGACGTGAGCGAGGAGTACGTGGACCTGCAGAGCCGTCTCCGCTACTGGCGCAACCAGGAGGCGTTCTACTCACGTCTCCTCGACGAGGCGACCACGGTGCAGGATCTGGTGGCCGTCAACTCGCAGATGGAGCAGGTCCTGACCAACATCGAGCAGATCGAAGGGCGTCTCCGGTACCTGGAGTCGAGGACGTCGTTCTCGACCCTCACCGTCGGACTCACCGAGGTGCCGGCGGAGGCTCCCGTCGCCGCTCCGGCGGAGCCCTCCGACCCGACGATGCTGGAAGAAGCCGTCGACATGGCCGGGCAGGTCCTGCTCGGCACCATCGGATTCCTCATCGTGGCGGCGGCGTTCCTGCTGCCGTTGGGGGCGGTCGCGCTCGTCGCCTACCTGATCTACCGGCTCGTCGTCGCCGTGATGCGCCGCGAGACGCGGGTCACCGAGTCCGGCTGAACGGTGTTCACGCGGGTACGGGGGCGCCGAACGCGCCCCCGTACCCGCGTTCACGATCCGATCACTCGTCGTCGAGGAGGTCCTTGGCCTTGTCCGCCGCCGCCTCGATCTTGTCGGTGTGGGCGCCGCCGGTCTTCTCATCGGCGATGTCGGCGGCCTTGTCGATACCTTCGGCCACCTTGTCCTCGTTGCCGTCGATCAGGTCCTTGGCCTTGTCGACGAGGTCCTCACCGACGTCCTTGGCCTTCTCCACCAGGTCCTCGGCCTTGTCCTTGAAGTCGTCGAGCATTCCCATGCGGTTCCCTTCTCGCATCCGGTCTGACACCACGAGTGTAGAGGTCGCCGGTCCCTCGGCTCGGGAGCTGTCCCGCTAGCATCGACGGCAGCGGCCGGCTCGGGGGGAGACCCACATGAACGACAGACAGTTCCGCATCCTGGCAGTGCTCCTCGGACTCATCGGCCTGTTGCTCCTCGCCATCTTGGTGTGGCTGGCCCTGGGCGGCGACGAAGGCGAGACGGCGGCGGGAACGACCACGAGCAGCGCCGTGTCATCCACGGATCCGGCCGACACCTCGACGACGACGTTGCCCGCCACGTCGACGACGGCCACGTCGTCGACCACCTCCTCGACGTCGAGCACGACGACCACGTCCACCACGTCGACCACGACCACCACTACCACGATCGCCCCGCTGCTCCTCGAAGCCGACGGCATCGGCGCGGTCGACTTCGGCGCCGACCCGGACACCGCCATCGCGTACGCGACCGCCGCCCTCGGCCCTCCCAAGCGCGACTCCGGCTGGATCGACTCATTCTCCGTCTACGGGACGTGTCCCGGTCCGGTGGTGCGGGGAGTCGAGTGGGGCGGTCCCGCCGACTGGTACGGGTTCGTGCTGTTGTTCACCCAGGCAGCCACCAGCTACCAGCCCGCCGGCGTTCCCCACCTGTTCGGCTACTACTACATCGACGGGACGGACCCCGCCGGCCTCGGCACGCCGGAGGGGATCTTCATCGGCTCGTCGGTCGCCGACGCCCAGGCGGCGTACCCGACGTTGCAGCTCTTCGACGACGAGATCTTCGGGACCACCTGGCGGGTCGACGACGATCCGTCGGACGATGCGATCCTCTACGGCTCGACCAGCGGCACCGATCCGGCCGACATCATCGAGACCATCAACGGCGGGGTCACCTGCGGGGAATGACTCCCGCAGGACCCCGGCTCCCTCAGTGGAGCTCGATCCCTCGGTCCCCGGCGATGATCTCTCCGATGATCGACGTGTCGTGGTCGTACATCTCGAACGCCCGCGTGAACCGCTCCACGTCGTCGGGCGCCGCGATCACCACGAAGCCGATCCCCATGTTGAAGGTGCGGAACATCTCGGACCGGTCGATGCCTCCCAGGTGCTGGATCACCTGGAACACATGGGGTACCTCCCACAACGACGTGTCGATCCGGGCCCGCATCCCGGCCGGGAGCACCCGGACCAGATTGCCGGGGAGGCCGCCGCCGGTGATGTGCGCCAGCCCATGGGCCTCCGCCCTCGCCAGCGCGTTGTTGACGGCAGGGGAGTACACGACCGATGGCTCCAGCAGCACCTCGGCGGCAGGGATGTCCGTATCGGGGAACGGTTCGTCGAGCGAGAGCTGATCGACGACCAGCGCCCGAACCAACGAGAACCCGTTCGCTCGCAGGTTCGGGCTGTGCACGCCGATCACGACGTCGCCTTCGACGATCTTCGAGCCGTCGACCTCGTCGCCATGCTCGACGATCCCGAGCGCCGTCGCGGCGAGGTCGAACCGCTCCGGGTCGAGGACGCCGGGATGCTCCGCGGTCTCGCCGCCCAAGAGGGCGATCTCGGACTCGTCGGCGGCCTCGGCGATCGATTCGATCAGCATCGACACGCGTTCGATGTCGAGCTGACCCACGGCGATGTAGTCCGTCATGGCGATCGGTTGCGCCCCGGCCGAGGCGAGATCGTCGGCGACCATGGCCACCAGGTCGTACCCGAGCCCCTCGACGAGGCCCGTGACGCGAGCCAGCTCGGCCTTCGTGCCGACGCCGTCGGTGGACATCATCAACACGGGGTTCGTGTATCCGGCGGGAACGCGGATCCCGGCGGCGAACCCGCCGAACCCCCCGATCACGTCCTCCGTCCAGGTGGCGGTCACCCGCCAGCCGATCTCCTCGACGAGCTGCTCGGCCGCCTCGAGGCTCACGCCGGCGTTCTCGTAGCTGGTCATGGTCCTACCTCCAGAGCGAACTTCGCGTCCGCCTCGGGAACCTCGGTCGGGTAGTCGCCCGACAGACATGCCGTGCAGAACCCGGCGTCGGGCACGCCCGTCGCGTCGCGCAACGCATCGAGTTCGAGGTACGCGAGGGAGTCGACGCCGAGGAAGTCCGCCACCTCCTGGACGGTCCGATCGGCCGCCAGGAGCGTGGACCGGTCCCCGGTGTCCATGCCGTAGTGGCAGGGCCAGCGGTACGGCGGCGACGAGATCCTCAGGTGGACCTCGATGGCGCCTGCGTCGCGGACCATCTGGACGAGCTGGCGGGTCGTCGAACCGCGCACGATCGAGTCGTCGACGAGGACGACCCTGCGACCGTCGAGCGCGTCCGGCAGGGGGTTCAACTTCATCCGGATCCCCCGGTCGCGCATCGACTGGGCCGGTTCGATGAACGTTCGGCCCACGTACCGGTTCTTCACGAGTCCGTCGGAGTAGGGGATGCCGGTGACCTCGGCGTAGCCCTGGGCGGCCGGGATCCCCGATTCGGGAACCGGGACCACGATGTCGGCCTGGGCGGGCGCCTGGGTGGCGAGGGCCCGCCCCATGCGCCGGCGCGCCCCGTGGACGGTCTCGCCGTACAGCTTGGAATCGGGCCGGGCGAAGTAGACGAACTCGAACAGGCACAGCCGCGGATCCGTCGGGGCGAAGGGACGTGAGCTGTGGACCCCGTCGCCGTCGATGATCACCATCTCGCCGGGCTCGACGTCACGAACGAACCCGGCGCCGATGATGTCGAGCGCGGCCGACTCCGACGCGAGGACCCAGCCGCCGTCGAAGGATCCCAGGCAGAGCGGGCGGAAGCCGAGCGGATCACGCACCCCGACGAGCCGGTCCTTGTCCATGACGGCGAGGGTGAAGGCACCCCGAAGTCCTGGCAGCACCGCGGTCAGCGCATCGGGCAGATCCTCGCCGGCGGTGGTCATCCGTTCGGCGATCGCCTGGGCCATCAGCTCCGAGTCGGTGGTGGCGACGACCTGTCCCACCTCGGAGGCGAGTTCCACCGTGTTCGTGAGGTTGCCGTTGTGGGCCAGGGCGATCGCGTTGCGACCCACCGATCGGTACACGGGTTGCGAGTTCTCCCACCGGTTCGACCCGGTCGTCGAATAGCGGGTGTGGCCGATCGCCAGGTCGCCGTGGAGCCCGGCGAGGGTGGGTTCGTCGAACACCTGCGCCACCAGGCCGAGGTCCTTGTAGACGGTCAAGGTCTCACCGTCGGCGACGGCGATCCCGGCGCTCTCCTGGCCGCGATGTTGGAGCGCGAAGAGACCGAAGTAGGTCAAGCGGGCCGTGTCTCGGCCGGGAGCGTAGACGCCGAAGACACCGCACGCCTCCCCCGGGCGTTCGGCGACGTTCGGGCCGAGTCGTGGCTCGGGAACGAAGGATTCCAGCACGCGGGTGAGTGTAGGGCGGTCCCCGCCGTCGGGGGGTCCGGCCGCGGTCGTCGTCGTTCGTGACATGATGGGGACTTCACACCGGCAAGGAGAGGTCATGGCCCCGACACACGACGTGTTCAACCAACCCCCCATCCTCGAGGACTGGAACCTCTACACGTCCGATCAGGTGCTGCGCGACGCCGTCGGGCGGTACGGCGCCGGCTGGGCCGAGCCGACCCTCGAGACGTTCGGCGGGGTCGTCGGGTCGCGTCGGTACCTCGATCGTGCCGACCGAGCCAACCGTTTCCCTCCCGAGCTCCGGGCGTTCGACCGGTACGGTCACCGGATCGACGAGGTGGACTACCACCCCGCCTACCACGAGCTGATGGCGCTCGCCGTCGAATACGGGCTCCATTCGCTGCCCGAGGAGGAGGGGTACTCGGCGGGCCATGCAGCCAGGGCCGCGCTGTTCCTCGTCGCCGCCGAGGTCGAGCTGGGTCACGGTTGCCCGATCTCGATGACCTATGCGGTGCTCCCCGTCCTGCGTCACGACCGGGAGCTCGCCGACGAATGGACGCCGCGGATCCTCAGCCGCACCTACGACCCCCGGTTCGTCCCGGCCGCCGACAAGGACGGGGTCATCGTCGGGATGACGCTGACCGAGAAGCAGGGCGGTTCGGACCTCCGGGCCAACACGACCACCGCGGAGCCGATCGGCGACGGCTGGTACCGGGTGACCGGGCACAAGTGGTTCTGCTCGGCGCCGATGTCCGACGCCTTCGTCATCACCGCCCAGGCCCCAGGCGGGCTCACCGCCTTCTGGCTTCCGCGGTGGTTCGAGGGACGGCGCAACGGCTTCCACATCCAGCGCCTCAAGGACAAGATGGGGAACCGATCGAACGCCTCGTCCGAGATCGAGCTGGACGGGGCCACGGTCCGGCGCATCGGCGAGGAAGGACGGGCCGTCCCCACCATCGCCGAGATGCTGCACCGCACGCGCTTCGACTGCGTGGTCGGTTCGGCGGCCCTGATGCGCCGGGCCGTGACCGAAGCCGCTCACCACACCCGGCACCGTTCCGCCTTCGGCAAGCCGCTGATCGAACAGCCCCTCATGGCCAACGTCCTGGGCGACCTCGTCGTCGAGTCCGAGGCGACCCTCGAGCTGGCGATGCGGCTGGCCTCGTCGTTCGACGGCGCCGGCGATCCGGCCGAGGACGCCTTCCGGCGCATCGCCCTGTCGGTCGCCAAGTACTGGGCGACCAAACGCGCGCCGATGGTCGTCGGCGAGGCGCTCGAGTCCCTCGGCGGGATCGGGTACGTCGAGGAGGCGCCGCTGGCGAGGATGTATCGGGAGGCGCCCCTCTACGGCATCTGGGAGGGAAGCGGCAACGTGATCTGCCTCGATGTCCTGCGGGCACTCGACCGGGAACCCGAGACCGGGGACGCGTTCGTCGCCGAGCTGGACAAGGCGCGGGGTGCCGACCGGAGGCTCGACGCGGCGATCGACGACGTCGCCGCGATGCTCGCCGCGCCGCGGCGGCCAGAAGACGCTCGCCGTCTCGTCGAACGGATGGCCGTGACCCTGGAGGCGTCGTTGCTGGCCCGTCACGGCGCCACCGACGTGTCCGACGTGTTCATCGCCACGAGGGTCGCCGGT
The DNA here is from genome assembly GCA_027036355.1 of Acidimicrobiia bacterium. Taxonomy (GTDB): domain Bacteria; phylum Actinomycetota; class Acidimicrobiia; order Spongiisociales; family UBA5794; genus JALSQW01. The sequence goes on from JALVQZ010000028.1 coordinate 6,308, forward strand.
GACCATGGCGGTGCCTTCGGGACGTTGCCCTCGTCGGCGCCGTCCGCTCGCATCGTCGACCGGGCGCCGCGTCCGTGAGGAGAGTGGACCGCCGGGTTCAGACGACGAGAACGACCGCCACCGAGGCGATCGCGACGGTGACCGCCACCGCGGTGCGGACCGCCACGGCGTTGCGGCTCCCCACCGCGAAGCGGGACCACAGCGCCGCGATGAGCACCCCACCGAGGAAACCGCCCGCGTGGGCGCGCCAGTCGATGTTCGGGATCAGCAGCGGCAAGGCGGCGTTGATGGCGAGCAGGATGAACAGCTCCCGGAACATGCGGCGTCCACCGGGGGTGTTGCGCATCTTCCACGCAACGAACATCCACGCCCCGAGGAGACCGAAGATCGCACCGGAGGCGCCGATCGAGACCTGGCTCGGGGCGCCGAAGGCGTAGGAGGCGGCTCCGCCCGCTCCGGCGGCGGCGACGTAGAAGGCGGCGAAGGCGGGACTGCCGACCTGCTGTTCGAGGCGAGGCCCGAACAGGTACAGGGCGTACATGTTGAACCCGATGTGGGTGATGCCGGCATGCAGCAGGGCGGCGGTGAAGATCCGCCACCACTCCCCGGAGGCGACCAGGAAGTTCGCCATCGCCAGGTTGCGGAACAACGCGTCGCCGACGGCGGGGGCGACGAACCCGAGGATCCAGATGATGGCCGTCACCGCGATGATCGTGAACGACACGGGGGCCGTCTGGAACGTGGGCCGGCCGGTGATCTGCCGGGCCCGGACGACCCGTTGGGTCCCGCCCGTCTTGGCGCACTCCGGACAGATCTGGCCGACCGGCGCGTCGATGGAATCCTCCACGCAGATCGGCCGGCCGCACCGCGAACACGACAGGCCCGTCACCCGGTCGGGATGGCGATAGCAGGTGGGGGGCGTGGACGGGTCGGTCATGTCGGGTGCAACCTACCGACCGGGTGACGGGCCTGTCGTGTTCGCGGTGCGGCCG
>JALVQZ010000029.1 GCA_027036355.1 Acidimicrobiia bacterium
GCTCCTTCGATCCGATACGGGAGAACGCCGGGGCCCGGGCCGCCGGCGTTCTCGTGTTCTCGACTCCCTGCGCGCGGCGGCCTATCGATCGTGCCGCCACCACCGGAGATCGTTCATGTGCATCCTCCAAGGCTACCCGAGGGTCGGATCGGCAGGCAAGATGTCCCGCCTTGACGTCGCCGCGGATCCGGGGGATACTCGACGTCGATCATGTCCGCAACCATCATCATCATCGCCTAGGCACACACGCCCCCAAGAGCGTGTGTGCTGTCGACCCTCCGCCCAGCGGGGGGTCTTCCATTTGAGGAGCCGACCATGCAGACCGTCGAGATCTACGACACCACCCTCCGCGACGGAACCCAGCAGGAGGGCATCTCGTTGACGGCGACCGACAAGCTGGCGGTCGCCCGACTCCTGGACGACCTCGGGGTCACCTACATCGAAGGTGGCTGGCCGGGCGCCAACCCGAAGGACGACGAGTTCTTCGCCAGAGCCAAGAACGAGCTCACCTTGAAGGACGCGACGCTGGTGGCGTTCGGCTCGACCCGCAGGGCCAACCGGCGACCCGAAGACGACGAGCAGCTCGCCGCCCTCGTCGCCGCCGAGACCGACGTCGTGTGCCTCGTCGGCAAGGCCTGGTCCTATCACGTCGAACATGCCCTGCGAACGACCCCGGACGAAGCGGTGGCGATGGTGGCGGAATCGGTGTCGTACCTACGGTCGCTGGGCCGTCGGGTCTTCTTCGACGCCGAGCACTTCTTCGACGGCTACCGGAGCGACCCCGACTTCGCGCTCGCCGTCCTGCGCGGCGCCGTCGACGCCGGGGCGGAGCGCCTGGTGCTGTGCGACACCAACGGCGGGTTCCTGTCCCACGAGGTGGAGCGGGTGGTCGGCGAGGTCACCGATGCCTTGCCGGAGGCCACCTTCGGCTGCCACTTCCACAACGACACCGGTGTCGCCGTCGCCAACTCCCTGCTGTCGGTGCGCATGGGCGTCACCCAGGTCCAGGGCTGCGTCAACGGCTACGGCGAGCGCACCGGCAACGCCGACCTGTGCTCGATCATCCCCAACCTGACGTTGAAGATGGGGATCGAGACGATCCCCCCGGATCGTCTGAGCCGGCTGACGACCGTGTCACATCACCTCGCCGAGATCGTGAACCTGACCCTCGATCCGCATCTCCCCTACGTCGGGACGTCCGCGTTCACCCACAAGGCGGGACTCCACACCTCTGCGCTGGCCCGGCGTTCGGACGCCTACGAGCACCTGCCGCCCGACGCCGTCGGCAACTCGACGCGGGTCGTCGTCTCCGAACTCGCCGGGCGGTCGACGGTCCTCGCCAAGGCCAGGGCCTCCGGTCTGGAGATGACCGACGGCGAGGCGCAGCTGGTCGTGGACCGGATCAAGGAGCTCGAGCACGAGGGCTACCAGTTCGAGGCGGCCGACGGCAGCTTCGAACTGCTCGTGCTCGAGGCGAAGGGATGGACCCAGCCGTTCTTCGACCTCGAGTCGTACCGGGTGTTCGTCGAGCATCGGGGCGGAGAGGTCGTGGCCGAAGCGACCGTCAAGGTCCATGTCGGCGGCGAACGTGTCGTCACGACCGCCGAGGGCGACGGCCCGGTGGGCGCCCTCGACCGGGCACTGCGGGCCGCCCTCGAGCCGACGTTCCCTCAGATCGGTGACATCCGTCTCACCGACTACCGCGTCCGCGACCTGGATTCGACCGACGGCACCGCGGCCCGGGTGCGGGTCCTGTGCACCCACTCCAACGTCGACGACGCCTGGGGCACCATCGGGGTGCATCAGAACATCATCGACGCCTCCTGGAAGGCCGTCTCCGAAGGTCTGATCCTCGGGCTGCTGCGAGCCGACGCCCGATGACACGTCGCCGACGGCACCAGACCGCGGCGTTCGCCGGCAGGACGCGAGGTGCTCCCTGATCAGCGATACCGGCGGGTCTTCAGGGAAACGCCCCTCGCGTTCACCCCGATCCCGACCCACCGGCCCCCGCCCGACGATCGGGTCGCGAGGGCCGCGATCGCCCTCCCCAGTCGCCGGATCAGGACCCGGACGATGCGAGCCTCGCTCTCTGGAGGCCGATGCGATGTCGGGCCGGTCGTGAACACGACGGCGATCACGCCGGCGGTGCCAGCTCGTCGATGAGCTGCCAGAGGCGCTCGACGTGGCGGGCCTCGGTCGTCCGCTGGCCGATCGAGACACGGATGAACGAACCCGAGTCGAGATGCGACGGCGTCACGTAGACGTCACCCGACGCGTTGAGCCCCGCGGCGAGTTCGTCGGTCGCCCGATCGCCGGCGACATGGCGGAACGTGACGAGTGAGAACGGAACGGGGGCGACGAGCTCGAACCGTGGATCGCTCTCGAGCCGGTCGGCCAGGCCGCGGGCCAGCTCCACGTGACGGCGCACCATCGCCCGGATCCCTTCGGCCCCGTAGGACCGCAGAACGAACCACAGTTTCAACGCTCGGAAGCGGCGACCCAGCGGCACGTGCCAATCCCGATAGTCGATCACCTGGCCGCTCTCCGACGCGGCGTTGCGCAGGTACGGCGGCAGGATGCTCATGGCCTCGATCAGCGGACGCCGGTCGGCCACCCAGAACGCCGAGCAGTCGAAGTTCGTCAACATCCACTTGTGCGGGTTGAACACGTACGAGTCCACCAGCTCGAGACCGTCCTGATGGTGCCGGAACTCGGGGCACACCATCGCCGTTCCCGCGTACGCGGCGTCCACGTGGTGCCACAGCCCATGGCGCCGAGCGATCTGCCCGACCGCACGCACCGGATCGATCGCCGTGGTCCCTGTCGTCCCGACCGTCGAGACGACCGCCAGCGGCGTCCGCCCCGCTTCGAGGTCGGCCACCACCGCCGCCTCGAAGGCGGCCGGGACCATCGCCAACTCGCCGTCCACCGCCACCGGCCGGACATGCGGCACCCCCGCGACCCGAGCGCCCTTCTCGACCGACGAATGGGCCTCCCGGGACGAGTAGACGACCATCCGCTCGACAGGCGCCGTCTCGCGCATCCGATGACGGGCGACGACGAACGCCAGATGCGTCGCATCCGAGGCGCTCATCTGGATGACCCCGCCCCCCGGCCCGGTCGTCTTCCATCCCTGCGGAAGGTCGAGCAGGTCGACGAGCCAGTCCATCACGTGGGACTCCAGCTCGGTCGCCGCCGGGCTCGTTGCCCACAGGAACCCGACCACCCCGAGCCCCGACGAGACGAGATCGCCGAGGATCGACGGGGGCGACGCACCCGTCGGGAAATAGGCGAACCATCCCGGATGCTGCCAATGGGTGACGCCGGGCACGATGACGCGATCGAGGTCGGCCAGGATGGCATCGAAGGCTTCCGCCTCCTCGGGCGCCCGTGGAGGCAGCATGGCGCGGATCTCCCCCGGCTCGACCCGCGAGACCACCGGGAGCTCCTCGACGCGGGCCAGATAGTCGGCGATCCAGTCGACGACCTGGTGGCCGTGGCGGCGGAAATCGTCGGGTGTCCAGTCGGGGAACGTCATCGGAGGTATGAAAGCAGCTCCCGAACCATGAACGCCGTCGCCCCCCACAGCGTCCCCTCGGGGAACTCGAAGAACCACAACGGGTGGCCGTTCCAGTCGGCCCGGCGCCAGCGATCCTCGTCCAACAGCTCGACGAGGGTCGGCTCGATGATGGCCGCCACCTCGCGGGGATCGGGCACCAACCTGTCCGGTCGGGTCACCTTCGCGACCACCGGAACGATCCAGCGCGTCGTGTCCCTCGTCGTCAACGGCGACAGTCCCCCGAGGATCGCCTCGACGTTGTCGGGCGGCAACGCCACCTCCTCGAAGGCCTCACGGATCGCCGCCTCCACCGGGGTCTCGCCCGGCTCGATCGATCCACCGGGGAACACGACATCGCCCGGATGGGTGCGCATCTCGTCGGGACGCCGGGTCAGCACCATGCGGAGGTCGCCGGCGTCGTCGGCGTACAAGGGGACCAGGACCGCCGCTCGCGCCCCACGGTGGTCCGCCACGGGAGGCAACGCATCGAACCGGCGCCAAGGATCCATCCGGCGAGCATAAGCCGATAGGCTGGGTTCGATGGCCCGCCACCTCCACACGCGTCCTCGAACCACCGAGAACCTCGTCCTGCGCCCACTGCGCCGCCGGGATGCGAACTCGCTCGAAGAAGCCGTCCAGGTCTCCCTCGCCGACCTCCAACCGTGGCTCCCGTGGGCCGCCGAGTACGACCAGCACATGGCGACCCGGTTCATCCGGGAGTCCCTCAACGCGTGGACCGAAGGCCGTGCCTACGACTTCTCGATCCGGTACCCGGACCGGCCCGAGCGTCACCTCGGCAACGTGTCGATCTGGTGGGTGTCGAAGCAGAACGCGGTGGGCGAGATCGGCTACTGGATCCGCTCGGACGAGACCCGTCGAGGCATCGCCACCGAAGCCACCATGCGGATCCTCCAGGTCGGGTTCGAAGAACTGGCGATGCACAAGATCCAGCTCCGGATCGCCGTCGGCAACACGGGCTCCGAGAGGATCGCCGAGAAACTCGGATTCGTCAGGGAAGGCGTGCTGCGGGAAGAGGTCAAGGTGGGTCCGCGCTGGCTCGACCATTCGTCGTGGAGCCTCCTCGAGTCCGAGTGGCGAGCGACCCTGGCGGACCGTCCCGCCGGGAGGACACCCGGGTAACGTCCGGTAGCCTCGCCGCGTGCCGTTCCTGCGTGTCCTCGCCGACATCCTGCTCCCGGTGTTCGTCATCGTCGGGATCGGAGCCATCTCCGCCCGGCGCCTGTCCCTCGACACCCAGACCCTGTCCAAGCTCGCCTACTGGGTCGTCGGCCCCGCCTTCGTGTTCGACATCCTCGCCGGCGCCGACCTCGGCGCCGCCCTGGTCGGGAAGGTCGTCGGCGCCTCGCTCGCCGCGATGGCCGCGACCGGGGTCGTGGCCGCCGTCGCCGCCCGGCTGTCCGGGGCGTCGAATCCGACGACCGCGGCCACCGTCCTCACCTCCATCTACGGCAACGTCGGCAACTTCGGCCTGGCGATCGTCGCGTTCACCTTCGGGACCGAGGCGCTGGGCCTGGCGGGCGTCGTACTCATCGTCGTCAACGTCGTCGGCATCGTCGTCGGCGTCGCCGCGGCCCGATGGGAGCAACACGGGGTCGTCTCGGCCGTTCGTCGGGCGCTGACGGCCCCCATGACGCTCGCCGCGGTTCCCGCGCTGGCGGTCAACGCCGGTGGTTGGATGCTGCCGCTGTGGGCCGACCGGGCGGTGGGTCTCCTCGCCGCGGCGTTGATCCCGCTGATGCTGCTCACCCTCGGCGTCCAACTCGCCGGCATGCGGTCGCCGAGACCGTCGCTCGACACCGTCCGTGCGCTCGTCGTCAAGCTCGCCGTCGCCCCGGCAGCCGCCGCCGTCGCCGCTGCCGCCATCGGCCTGGAAGGATCCGACGCAGGGGTGGTGATCCTCCAGTTCGCCATGCCGCCGGCGGTGTTCACCGCCCTCATCGCCCTCGAGCACGACCTGGCGCCTGACCTGGTCACCACGACGGTCCTCGTCGGCACCGTCGCGTCGGTCGTCACCCTGCCGCTGGTCATCCTCTGGCTGGGATGACGCCTACTTCTTCTGGTTGCTCTCGTAGTACGGGTTCGTTCCCGAGGCGTGGTCGGTGACATCCATCACCTTGGTCACCTCCGGCACCATGGCCACGATCGTCGCCTCGATCCCTTGGGTGAGGGTCACCCCGGCCAGGCCACACCCTTGACAGGCTCCTCCGAGGCGCACGTACGCGACGCCCTCTTCCACCGCGACCAGCTCTGCGCTCCCGCCATGGGACGCGATCGACGGGTTGATCTGATGCTCGATCACGTGGGCGACCTGTTCGACCACCGGAAGCGACATGTCCGGCGGCGGGCCCTCACCGAGGATGGTCGGCGACGGCGAGTTGGGGTTGTCGATCTCCAGACTCGGGTTCAGCAGGTTCCGGGACATCCCGATCGTCGCGCCGCGGAGCTTCTCGATGCTGTCCGCGGGGATCGCCACCGGGAGATCGCCGTGCCGCTCGACGAGCGTGTCGCCGGACAGGTACTCCGTCGGCGTCAGATGCATCTCGTAGGCGTATTCGGTTCCCCGCACACCGACGACCTGGATCACCAACGCCAGGTCCTCGGCGTCGGGTTCGGTGCCGCGGACCTCGAGCAGCTTCTCGAGGGCTTTGTCTGTGATCGTCAGGACGCGAGACTGTTGAGACATGAGTTCCCGTTCGTCGGCAGCGCCCGCATTCTCGCACGCCGAGGACAGCTATCGGAGCGACGTCCGGAGACGACGTCTCGCCATCGTCGGCTCCAGCCACGGATACCGTCTCGCCGACTACCTCACCGCGGCCGGAGCGATGGGGGTCGACGTCGTCGTCGCCACCGACGCAGCGCCTCCCATGACCAGGATCGGATCGAACACGACGGTGACGGTCGACTTCGCGCGGCCCGAATGGTCGGCGCGGCGGATCGCGTCGACCCGTCCGCGGCCGGACGCGATCGTGGCCATCGACGACGCGGGCGTCGTCACCGCCGCCGCCGCCGCCGAGCGCCTCGACCTTCCCCACAACCCCGTCCCGGCCGTCGCCGCCACCCGGGACAAGGCGATGCTCCGCAGCCTCCTCGCCCGAGCAGGCGTCCCCCAGCCTCGCTTCCGGACCGCCCCGCCGGGCGCCGTCGCCGCCGCGGCCGAGGCGCTGGGCCCTCCCGTGGTCGTCAAGCCCCGGCGCCTGTCGGCCGGCCGCGGGGTCATCCGGGCCGACGACCCTGCCGGCGCGGAGGCCGCCGAAGGACGCATCCGTGCGCTCCTCGCCGGCGGTGGCCACGACCCCGACGAGGCGCTGCTCGTCGAATCGTTCGTGGCCGGCCCCGAGGTCTCCGTCGACGGCATCCTGACCGGCGGGAGCCTCGAGGTGCTGGCCATCATGGACAAGCCCGACCAGACCGACGGCCCGTACTTCGAAGAGACGTACCTCGTGACGCCATCCCGTCACGCCCCCGACATCCAACGCCGGATCGTCGAGACGATCGAGGCGGCCGTGAACGCGGTCGGGCTTCGGGAAGGCCCCATCCACGGCGAGCTGCGCATCCCCGACACCGGCCCGGCGATGATCGAGCTCGCCGCCCGGCCCATCGGCGGGCTCTGCGGCCGAGCGCTCACCTTCGGCCTGCTCGGCGAGACCATGGAGGGGGTGATCATCCGTTGTGCCCTCGGAC
>JALVQZ010000030.1 GCA_027036355.1 Acidimicrobiia bacterium
AACATCCCCCCGCCACCACCAACACCGCCGCCACCACCACGAGGACCGCGCGATGCCGCACCCGAACGTGGCAACGCTCCCCCATCTAATCGAGGCTTCGGAACTCGAGGAACAACTGGGACGAGCCGTCCGGGCCATGCGGGTCGAGGTACGCGGTTCGGAGATCGAACCGCTTGGGGGGAACGAGCTCGCCACCGTCGAGGAGCGTGGCGAAGCGCCGCCCGCCGAGGAGCTGTGCGCCCAAGGTCAGGTAGAGGGCATCCACCGCAGGCGCCAGCATCGCCAGCACCTTCGGACCGGCCGCCGAGAAGACCAGCCGGTGTCCCCGGTCGGCCAGGGCCGCGAGCAAGCGGTCGACCTCGACGGTACCTGCGCCACCCACCGCTGCGGTGTCGAGCCCGTGATCCTCCCATGCCGTCCGAGTGGCGTCGTCGACCTCGTCACCGCAGGCGACGACGACGTCGTGGCTCAACGCCGCAGCCGTCGCCGGATCGAAGCCACCGGATCTGGTGACGATCGCAACGGCCGGCCGCGGGGGCAGGTCCCGTTCGAGCCGGTGGCGGATCAGGTAGTCGTCGCCGGGCCGAGCGGGGTCGGGGAGGATGTCACTCGCGGCGCCCGAGGCGACCTCCCGGACGTACCGGCCCGAGACGACGACGACGTCGGCCTGAGCCATGAGCTCCCGGAAGAGGAGCCAGTCGAGATCGTTGCGAAGCGGCGCCGGGGCGCCGACGCTGTCCTCCACGGCGATCCGCCCGTCGAGGCTCGAGATGAACCCGGTGAAGACGAACGGCGCCGTCCCGGATCGCGCCCGAATGTCGTGCGCGAGATGCGCGCCGCGAGCTTCGTGTTCCGCCCCGGGGTTCGGGTAGAGCTCGAGCAGTGGAGGGAACTGCGGAACCGACACCATCTCGGCAAGCTAGCGATCCCACGCGATCGGTGTGGCGCCGAGCTCCCGCATGCTCGAGCCATGACGGGTCGACCTGACCCCACACTCCGGCTGGTCCCGCGGGGAAGCCCCATGAGCCCGCTCGTGGACGTCATGCAGGAACCGGCGGGATCCAATACGCTAGGTCCATGGAACGATCCACGTCCGGCCCGCCCCCAGCCATGTCAGGCGAAGAACGCCTCGCCGGCCTCACCGACCTCCTGGCCCAGACCGGGCATCGACACCACGAGGCGTTCCTCGCCACCGACGGGGTCGACCCAGAGTGGCCGCGGTGGTACGCCGAGCACCTCGAGGACGAGATCGAACGGTACCTCGGCAGCCGTCCCACGCGCGCCGAGCTCATCCAGTCCCTCCTCGACGCCGCAGCGGCCCATGAACGACAGGCTCCCGAGCGGCCGTGGCCCGACTTCTACGCCGCGTTCATGCTGTCGCTCGACGAGGCCGAGCTCCACGACCCTGCCGCAGGGACCGCCGACTGAGAACCGGATCCGCCCGCGACCAGGCCGTACCCAGTGGGCCGACGCTCGCCGCACCCCGAGCCGCTCGGGAACCATCGTCGAGTCGAACCCGTCCTCACATCCCGCCGACAGGCGCCACGCCGCCATAGGAGATGCCGGCGAGCGCCGCGATCTCCCGGTCGAACGTGGTCAGGTCGTTGGGTGTGAAATCGGACAGCCGCCGATGACCGCATGCTCTCGCCATGACCTGCATGAGGTCCACGATCGCGGCGAAGAACCGGGCGAGACGCTCCGCCGCCTCTTGAATCGGCAGCCGCGAGCGGAGGTGCTCCTGCTGGGTCGCGATCCCGACCGGACAGTTGTTCGTGTTGCAGGCACGCATCCCCAGGCAACCGATGGCCTGCAACGCCGAGTTGGAAACGGCGATGCCGTCCGCGCCCAGAGCGAGGGCTTTCACGAAGTCGGCGGCGGTTCGCAATCCGCCCGTGATGATCAACGTGACCTCGTCGGCGCCGCGCCGGTCGAGGTGCCGACGGGCTCGAGCCAGCGCGGGGATGGTTGGTACGGAGATGTTGTCTCGAAACAGTTGCGGGGCGGCGCCGGTTCCGCCCCCGCGGCCGTCGAGGATCACATAGTCGACGCCGATCTCGAGCGCGGCGTCGAGGTCGTCTTCGATGTGCTGTGCAGACAGCTTGAAACCGACCGGGATGCCTCCGGTTCGTTCGCGCACCTCGGCGGCGAACCGGGCGAAATCGGCCGGGGTGGTCCATTCAGGGAACCGGGATGGCGACACCGCCGGCGTCCCCACCGGGATGTCCCGCACCGCGGCGATCTCCGGAGTGACCTTGTTCCCGGGCAGGTGGCCGCCGGTGCCGGTCTTCGCGGCCTGCCCACCTTTGAAGTGGAACGCCTGGACGCCGTCGAGACGCTCCCAGGTGAATCCGAAACGGGCCGACGCCAGCTCGTAGAAGTACCGGCTCGATTCGGCGTGCTCGCCGGGCAACATGCCGCCTTCGCCCGAGCAGATGCCCGTGCCCGCCAGCTCGGCGCCTCTGGCCAGTGCCACCTTCGCTTCCTTCGAGAGGGAACCGAAGCTCATGTCCGAGACGAAGATCGGGATCTCGAGGCGAAGCGGGCGGGTGGCCGCCGGGCCGATCGTCAGCGAGGTGTCGACCGGCTCGTCGTCGAGCAGCGGCGGGCGAGCGAGCTGAGCGGTGACGACCTGGATCCGATCCCAGGTGGGTAGTTCCATGCGGGGCACCCCCATGGCCACCATCGGACCGTGATGACCGACCCGGTCGAGGCCATGACTGGCCAGCTCCTGGATCTCACGGACGAACGGCTCGGCGGGCGTGCCCGAGAAATCCTGGTACCGGCCCTGATAGTCATCGGGTTGCCATGGTTGAGGGTGGTCGACGGCCCATTGCGCCACCTCGTCGGCGTCGACCCAGACGGCACCGTCCTCGATCCAGGCGGTGAATCGCTCCAGACGCTCCTCGTTGTGGTAGGCGGATACGCCCGTCCGAAACCGGTAGTCCCAGTTGTGGAGCCCGCAGACGATGTCGTCTCCACGAATGCTGCCGTCGGCGAGCAGGGCTCCCCGGTGGAGACACCGTCCGTACAGGACCGAGACGTTCTCCTCGTCGGGCCAACGGACGACCACCAGGTCGACCCCTTCGACGACGACACCATGGGGTCGTGAGGGTTCCAGTTCGTTCCATTCCGCGACACGGATCGGTCGCACCGTCACCTCCGAAGTCGGTCGGGGATTGTACGCCCAGCTCGAGCCCGAATAAACGATCCTCGGAAGGGAACCGTCGACGGCGGCCGGACCTCCGCGCGGGTCGCCGGCCGGCGGCGCCCGGTCTCGCGTCGGTCCGGGATCGTTCCCATCCTCGCCGGAGGTGAGGACACTGCCCGGTGGTGGACCACTCACCCGTCGACGACCCTCAACGGGGTTCGCCGCGAGCCGTGCACGCCGCAGACCCGACGGATCAGAGCCCCCGCAATGGTGGTCGCATGGGTATGGTCAGCCTCCGCCGGGTTCGCGCAGGCCGAGGTCGACGGCGACGTCGGGGAACTCTTCGGCGAGGACACGCCGCTCGATGTCGGCGGTCACCTCATCGCGCACCTCGACGATCTCGGCGACGTAGCAATCCCAACTCGACACGGCCACCGCCACCTCCTCCCGGCGAAGCTCCCCCAACCGCTCCGGCGACAACACCTGCGACCAATCCCCCGACACCGTCAACGGCTCCAGATCCACACCCGCGCCGCGCAGCCGCTCGACCTCCCGTTCCGCCAGCTCGACGATGGAGGCGTAGGCATCCTCGTAGACCTGAAAGTCGTAGCCGTTGGCCGCCGCACAGGCCCGAAACCGATCCTCCGCGTCGAGCATCCGCGGGTCGGCCTCCACCAACGCCACGATCCGGTCCTCCGCCTGCCGGAACCGGCCCGGATCCACCCCTTCTCGTCGCGGCGGCGCACCGACCTCGACGGCGACCCGACCCCAACAGCTCCCCGGCGACGCCTCGGCCGCATCCGGATCCCCGTACAGGGCCCGCCAGTACGCATCACGCTCCAGGTCGCTCAGCGACGTCACGTAGTCCCGGTTCGGATCCGCCGGCGGCGGCGTCGCCTCGCCTCCCTCCGAACGATCGGCGCCTTCCACGGCCGACCCGCCGGAACCTCGCGCCGCCGCAGCAGCCGCCACGAGCGCCTCCTCGCCGAAGAACACCCCGTATCCGACCTGCTCCATCTCGCGCCGGGCACGGTCCAGGTCCTTCGGGTCGGCCGGTGGAACGAGCCGCTGCGGCCCGGTCGGCTCGACCGCCAAGGCCTCCGATCGGGCCTCCTCGCGCTCGCGCGGATCGGGCAACTCCGGAACGTACTCGAAACCGGCCTCCGCCATGCAGCGAGCCACGAACTCCTCAGCCCGAACCTTCCAATCGAACCAACGCACCTCGAACCGAGCCACCGGCTCGGGCGCATCCAACACCGGCGGCGTACTCGTCGTCGTTCCCTCCGACGACACATCCGCCGCCGTGCCGGAGTTACCCGTACAGGAAGCTGCCACGAGCGTCAGGGCGACAACCCACGAGCCGATCCGGCGGCCTGCCGGTCTCGGCTGCCGCTGATCGCGATACGACCCTTCGCTCCAGAAGATGTCAGTTCCTCCAAGGGTCGACCCGAACCCACACTCCGTCCGGTCGTTGCACGTACGCTTGGTACGTGGGATTCCACAGCCTCATGCGACGCACGCTGTGATCGACATCGACCGCGGAGTACTTCCAGTTCCCGTTCGTATGGTCCCACCAGAACGTGTTGTCGAGACGGCCCCACGTGACGCTCCCGGTTTTCCCGTCATCCGCGATCCCTTCCAACGTCTGGAACGTCTTCACCGCCGCCGGGGTCTCACCCCCGCCTCCGCTGGTTCCATAGACGCCGTCCACGGTCGAGACGAACCCAGGACGACCGTCGTATCGTAGGACGACCTGTATGCCAGTCGTGAGGTCACTCACTCGATGATGGTTCCAGTCGGTCAGGCAGTTGTCGTACCACGCGGGACCGTCGGCGATGAGGTCACACGCGACAGCGGGCGGGACGACCGAGAGGGTCAGCACCCCGACCACGACACAGGCAACCGCCATCCGGCCGAATCGGCGCCAACGCGGCGTAGCAGCGTTGATGCTCCTGACATCGACGACCATGATCGTCTCCCTTCGTCGATCACGGCTGCCGTCCACCCTCCACCGGCCGTCTGACCCCTCCACACCTACCACACACACACACACACACGTCAACCCTCCGCCTCACGTCCCGCGGTCAGCTCCGACCCGGGAACCAGCACCAGGAGAGGGGGTCGGCGGCGATCCCCCGCCTCACGATCGGTCCGACGCCTCACGATCCGTCCGACGATGGTGTCGTGACGAGATGATCGGCGAGGGCAGCCACCTCGTCTCCGAGGTCGGCGATGAACGCCGCCAACCGCTCACCGTTCTCCTCCAGCCACTCCGCCTCGTACTCGGCCGCCACCTCCTGCTCGACGGCCAACCGCGCCTCGAGGCACGGAGCGATCGCCGCCAAGACCTCCTCCTCCCGGCGTTGGAGATCCCGCAACACCTCCGATGTCTCTTCCCGAGAACGCGACCCTTCCACATACTCGCCGAACACCGCGCCGGCGGCATCCACGATCTCGTTGAGCGTTGCGTAGGGATCCCCACCGGCCTCCCGCAGACAGCGACGCTCCTGGGCGTCCGCCTCTACCATCCGGGGATCGGACCCCACCCGGGCGTGGACGTCTCCGAGCTCGGCGTCGAGCCACTGCGAGGCAGCCCCCACCGGATCGGCGATCGCGTCGACGGCCTCATCGAGGCATCGGCGGACATCCATCCGGTACTCCGGGGTGGCGAGCTGCGGGTCCTCCGCCACCTCGTCGTCTCCCTCGACGTCGCCGGTTTCGACGAGCTGAATCCGTCCGGCGACGACCGATGCACCCGCCGCCGAACCACCGGCCGGAGGCTGCGGGTCCGCGAAGAACTCCGGTCCGATCAGTCCCTCATCGACGTCCCAACCCTCCATGACCAGGCATCGCCGCATGACATCGGCGCGGGCCCGATCTACCGCCTTCCTCATCTCCTCGGCGGTCACCCCGAACTCCGACTCCAACAGCTCCCCGAGCTCGACCGTCCGCGGCAGTTGCTGCTGGGTCGTCGAGTCGGTCACCTCCAGAGGGGAAGGACCCTCCTCGCTCGAAGCGACCTCGGAGCCCGTACCAGGACCGGTCGACGGCGTCGCCTCCCCGACCGTACACGCGACCAACAACACCGCCCCGCCGGCCACCGCGGCCACGAGACGGCGGCCTCCCAGCCGCCGCCTCCTCACCGTCCGGTGCCGCTCCAGCTCAGAACCCCCAGTTCCACGCGACCTGCGCACATCCCCCATTGTGCTTGCAGATCTGCCATTGGGCGACGGCGTCGTGGTCGACGTAGGTCACGTTCTTCCATGTGGTCTCCGAGCAGTTCCGGTCCATGTAGGTCCATGCGCGAACGTCGGCGCTGCACCCTCCTCCCCCAGGCATCTCACCGACCGGCTTCGACCGCGGCGAGCTCGTCGGTGAGCGCCGCAACGGCGGGTTCGAGCTCGGCGAGCACCAGCGCCAGCCGATCGCCGTTGCGCTCGAGCCACTCGGCTTCCAAGGCGGCGGCCACCCGGCGCTCCACCTGCACCCGAGGCTGAGTGCACCGGTCCATGGCCTCCCAGAGGGCCCGCTGCTGCGCCGCGAGCGCCTCGAGCTCGCTCACCGCTTCGGCCATGTCGACCGCCCCTGCCCGGGCCTCGACAACGACCTCCTGGGCACGATCCACCAGTGCTGCCTCCTCGACGGCAGGATCGGCGTACCCCGCCTCGGCGAGACAACGACGTTCGGCGTCAACCGCTTCCACGACCCGAGGGTCGGCACCGACCCGCTCGTAGAGATCCCGGGTCTCGCCATCCAGCCACTCGAAGGCCTCCGCTGCCGGATCCGGCACCGCCTCGGTGGCTTCCCGAAAACAGCGCGCGAGGTCCTCGTTGTAGGCCCGTGGGTCCGCCACCTCCGCATCGTCCGACCCTGACGACGCCGCTTCATCCCGCAGCTCACGGAGCAGTTCCTCCGCCAGTGGCACCCGATCCGTGCTCGATGCGTCGAGCGGCGGCGGCGGGGCCGGAGAGAACTCCCAACCCTCCCGGGTCATACATGCTGCCATCGCCTCGGTCCGGGCCCGCTCCACCGCCGCACCGATCGCGAGGAGATCGTGCCCGAACGCCTCGGCGACGAACGAAGCCAGCGGCTCGAGGTCGGTCTCGCCACC
>JALVQZ010000031.1 GCA_027036355.1 Acidimicrobiia bacterium
CCGTCTCGGCGTCGGCAACGGCGGTCTGGGCGGCGTCGACATCGGGGCTGGCCGGGATCGGCGGAACCTCCGGGACCTCCTGCTCGCACACCGGACACGGCAGGCCAGGGTCGAGTTCCCTTCGCACGGAGAGGGCCATGTCGGCGTGACGGCCCTCGTGGAGTCGTTCCCGCATCCGGACGAGCGCCGTGGTCGCCGCCTCCTTCCGGTCGGCAGCGGCCTGGAGGGAGGATCCGATCCGTTCCAGGTCGGCTTGGCCGCCGGCGATCTCCGTTCGCGTTCGAGCGAGGACGTCTTCGGCGGCTCGGAGGCGCTCGTGGAGGTCGGCGCTGCGGCGGACGGCGGCTTCCCGGGTGGCGATCAGGCGAGCCGCCTCATCGAGGAGATCTCGTTCGTCGGACGGCAGGTCCGCCAGTGCCGCCTCGGTGTCGGCGACCGCGGCGGCGGCGGTTTCGAGGGCCGCGGTGGCCGCGGCGTCCTCGGCTTCGACGGCGGCGATGGCGTCGGCCAGCTCCGCGGCGGCGTCGCGTTCGGGAAGGCGGTCGGCGAGAGCTGCGAGCGCGTCACGGCGAGTCCGAGCGTCGGCCAGCTCCGCGGCGGCCTCCCGCCGCCGGTCGACGAGGGCGGCGAACTCGCCGGCCGCCGCCTCCAGCCGAGCCTGGCGGCGTTCGAGTCGCATGAGGCGGTCACGATCCTCGGCGACCTGTGCTCCCAGCTCGGTCAGTTGCTCGACTTCGAGCGCGGCCTTGTCGGCCTCGAGTTCCGCGGCCCGCATCCGCTCCCTGGCGCGCTCTCGCATCGCGTCGATGCGGTCGTAGCCGAAGACGCCCTTGAGGACCTTGTCGCGTTCGGCAGGTCGGGCGGTGAGGAACTCGGCGAACTGGCCTTGGGCGAGCATGACCGAACGGCCGAACGCGTCGAAATCGAGACCGAGGATCTCCTCGATGCGAGCCAGGACGTCGGCTTCCTGGACGATCTTGTCGACCTGCTGGGCGACGGGAGCATCGACGTCGAGACGGTACAGGGCATGCTGGCTCTGGCCCTTGCGGCGGATGACCCGCTGGACCTCCCATACCTCGCCTTCGACGGAGAACCGGAGGGCGACCGCAGCGTGGTCGGCGCGCTGGTGGATCAGCGATCGGGTGGACCGGGCGATCCTCGGTGTTCGTCCGTACAGGGCGAAGGCGATCGCGTCGAGGATGGAGGACTTGCCGCTCCCGATGGGGCCGACGACACCGACGAGCCGGCGATGGCGGAGGTCGAAGACGGCCTCCTCGCCGAAGTACGACCGGAAGTTCCTGATCCGGAGCTCAAGGGGTCGCATCGGCCGTCTCCTGCAACGCCTCGAACGCCGTGACGAGACCTTCGTCGGGGGCGACCCCTTCCTTGGCCTCGTAGTAGGCCTCGTACAGCTCGGTGAGACTCCGACCGCGCCGGGTGTCCGCGATGGGCGCCTCGAGCCGCGGGTACTCGGCCCTGACCTTGACCACCCTGGGGAACGCGTCCCTGGCCCGGTCGGCGAGCGAGGGGTCCGGCCCGGTCGTCTCGACGGTGAGGTCGAGGTAGGCGTCGTGGAGGCCGTCGGTGGCGAGGATCTCGTCCCAGGTCCCCCGCGGTCGCAGGAGCTCTCTCCCCCGTTCGAGGGGGACCGACCGGACGGTGGCCGGAAGCCCGGGCTCCGCCTCGACCACGACGACCCGCTTCCGCTCCCCGGCTTCCCCGAAGTCGAGCTGGAGGAGCGAACCCGCGTACTCGGCGGGGACCTTCGCCCCGGGGACCGGCTGGGGGGCGTGGATGTGCCCGAGCGCGACGTACTGGGGACCGGGCGGGATCGCCTCGGCGGTCGCCGCGTACGCCTCGCCCATGTGCAGCTCCCGTTCACCGCGGGGCGCGCCGTGGCCGTGCACCTTGGCGCCGCCGACCAGGAAGTGGGCGACCAGGAAGGTGACGGCGTCGGTTCCCGCGCGCCGGGTGGCGTAGGTGCTGTAGGCCTCCGAGATCGCGCGGAGTCGGTCGGCGTAGCGCTTGTAGTGCTCGTCGACGGGTTCCCACACCTCGAAGGCCCGTCCTTCCCGCAGGAACGGGAAGCAGCTCACCACGGCCCGTCCAGACGGGGTCGGAAGTTCCAGGACGCCCCCTTCCTCGGGCCGTTTGATGGCTCCGACGAGGTGGATGTTCTGGGCGGCCAGGAACGGTGCGAGCGCCTCGAACAGGCCCGGCGCATCGTGGTTCCCGGCGATGACGACCACCGGGCGGGTCCCGCCTGCGCTCAACGCGACGAGTCCTCGGAACGCGAGGTCCATGGCGTCGATCGGCGGCAGCGGCCGGTCGAACAGGTCGCCCGAGTGCAGGACGATGTCGACGGCTTCGCGGTCGGCGATCTCGACGACCTCGTCGACGACGGCACGGAACTCGTCGCTGCGGTCGTATCGACCGAGACGTTTCCCCACATGCCAGTCCGAGGTGTGAAGCGCCTTCACTCAGATCCCCTCGAAGGGATCGCCGCCGTCGTCTGCGACCTCTTCCTTCCGAGTGGCCCACGGGGGGAACGGGAACTCGAGGACCAGAGGCACGGGGATGGAGGGCTGCGACAGCACCATCGTCCCGGGCTTGAGAAGACGAGCCCTGGCTCGGGTCGACGGGAGCATCCAGCCGTACTCGGAGCGCTCGGCCTCGGCGGCATCGAGGCGGCCCGCGACGCGGATGGCGGCGTTCTCCATGACCTCGGGAGCGACCCGGGAGGCGGTCTGTTGGGCTCCGACGAGCAGCACGCCGAGCGACCGTCCTCGTTGGGCGATGTCGATCAGCATCTCCTTCAACGGACTGTTGCCTTCCCTCGGGGCGTACTTGTTCAGTTCGTCGAGGACGATCACGGTCAGCGGCAACCGCTGCCCGGTGCCTTCCTTCTCGCCGAAGGTCTCGGACAGCAGCGCCCCGACCACGAACCGCTGACCGAGATCGTGGAGCGACTGGATCCCGACGACGGTGACCTGGGCGGCACGGCGATCGATCCGGCGCGTTTCGCCGGCCCTGATGAGATGGCCGAGACGGTGCTCCGCGGCGTGCAGTCGCCGCAGGAACGCCGAGATGGTGCCGCCCTGAGTTCGGCCCGACCATCGCGGGTCGGGTTCACCTTCGGCGGGATCGAGGAACTCCTCGACGGCCTCGATGAGCGTCGCCAGGTCGGTGATGGCCGACTCACCGGGATGGACCTTCACCGGGAGCCGGGGGTCGGTTCCGTCGCCGGGGTCACGAAGCACCACCGCCCCGGGCATCCCCACGACGTCCCTGGCGTAGCGCCGGAGCTGGGCCTGAACGCGCTCTTGGACGAAGGCGAGCTGGTTGCGGAAGTCCGAGGCGTCCGTGAACAGGAACCGGAGGAGACCCTCGTCGATGAACTCCCGTGGCGTCCAGGTGAACGCGGCCACCCCCTCCTGGCGGCCACCCGTGTCGGGGATGACCACGTCGCCACTGTGCAGCCGGGGCGGTGCCCACAGCGATACCGACGGGAACGGAGCCGGCTGTACGCCGAGCTTGGCCCAGCCGACGGCGTCGTCCTCGGTGAAGCGCCGGTTCGGCTTGTCGAGCCAGAGCAGATCCTCGCCCTTGACGTTGAACACGAGGATGCGAAGGTTGGCCGCCCCTTCGCCGACGAGATCGGGACGGGCCGACAGCAGCCGGAGGAAGAACAGGGCGAAGGACGTCTTGGTGGCCACCCCCGAGATCCCCGAGATCGACATGTGCCCACCCTTGCGGCCGTCGAAGAAGTCGAGGTCCACGAAGACCGGTTCCCCGTCCCGGCCGAGCCCGACCGGGAGCGGCCGGCCCATCTCGTCGACGTAGAGCGCCTTCTCCCGTTCGACGCCCGTGGCTCGCTCGACGACCTCGCCGGGGTCGGCCGACACCCACAGCTCGGGTTCGAGGCGGGTCACGGCGACCCGGGCCGAGCGGACCTTCGCTCCCGGCAGGATCCCCTCCCCGGCGATCCGGTGGGTGTCGGATTCGAACTGGGCGCCTTCGTAGATCGCCTCCACCTCCGTGACGACCCCATAGGTTCGAACCTCGCCCTCCTTCGGGACCTCGGTCCGGACGACGACGAGGTCGTCGAGCTGGAGGTACTCGTCGTCGTCGATGACGACCCGGAACTCCCTGGTGTTGGTGTGTTCGGTGCCGAGCACCCGGCCCACGCCGTGACGGTCGGTCATCGCCGAGATCCGATGCTGTCGCGCATGGTGGCCTCCCTGAGGGCACGGTAGACGAAGGCGGGGTCACCCATCAGACGGCGCAACTCACGCTCGAGCGCGGCGATGGGGACCAGGTTCTGAGGGGCCCGCGGATCGATGTGGGGCTGGGAGGCCGTGGCCGGGAGGACGGCGGCGACCCGGTCGGCGACCCGCCGCGCCGTCGCCAGGTCCAGATGGCTCGACACCTCGGCCCGGGCGATCCCGCTCCAGGCGTGACCGCGTGGCACCTCCGCGAGCCTGAAGTACCACGAGTACCGAGGGTACGCGCCGCCGGCGCCGATGAGGAACAGCGGGGTTCGCTGGCCGGCGGCGAGTCGGCCGACCACCCCCCGCCGATCCGCCGACAGGTACGGGGCACGGTGGGACTTGACGAAGCCGACCTTCTCGGTCGCCGACAGATCGTTGATCGGACCGTCGGCGACCACGAACCGTCCGCCGCGGACGAGCTCCTCGGACAGCACCGCCTCGGCCTTCCGCATCGCACCGTGGAACCGCTGCACGAGGGCGCCGGGATCGGTCTCGGCGACCGCCTCGGAGCGGTACACCAGCCGCGGGCCCGCCACCGGCATCGACGCCGCCTTGCCGGACCCGAAGAGCGCCAGCCGCTCCACGCGGCTGGCCAGGTAGGACGATCGCCCGGCGCGGCGGTCCCACGCGACGGCGCCCACGGCGTACGTGCCGCACAGTCCGGCGATCGGGCCGTCGGCGGGATCGTCGAGCGTCAACCGGGCATCGACGCGACGAACCCCATCGACGAACACCACCTCGGCGATACCGTCGTCGACACCGTCGATCGGCATCCAGCGACCGGCGACCTCCACGTCCTCGTCGACCTTCTCGGGTTCGGCGAGGGCGACGTCGGTCTGCATCGGGCTCCCGTAGTCGGGAGCCCAGCCTTCGACATAGATCTGACCCATGGGTGCGATGGTACCGACGCGGTGTGACGAGTTCGGGAGACGGTAGATTGCGCCGATGCCGGAACGTTCCCGTCCCTCCAGCCCCGCGACCATCGCCGTCTCCGCCGGTCACGTGATCGACCCGACCGGAGCGGTCGTCCCTCCGATCCATCCCTCGACGACGTTCGCCAGGAACGAAGCCTACGAGCTGGTCGGGACCCACGTGTACAGCCGGTACGGAAGCCCGACGGTCGACCTGGCCGAACGGGTCCTCGCCGAGCTCGACGGTGGCGCAGGAAGCCTCCTGTTCGCCTCCGGCATGGCCGCCATCGCCGCCTTCACGTCGAGCATCGACCCCGGTGGACACGTGGTCGCCCCGAGCGTCATGTACCACGGCGCCCGGAACCATCTGGAACGGCTCGCCGCCGATGGCCGCATCGACCTCGAGCTGGTCGACGCCGACCAGCCTGGAGCCCTCCAAGGGGCGATCGTGGCAGGCCGCACCGCGTTGGTGTGGATCGAGAGCGCCCTCAACCCGACCTGGACGGTCCTCGACATCCCCGCCATCGCCCGTGCCGCCCACGCCGCAGGCGCCCTCCTCGCCGTCGACGCCACGGTCACGCCGCCGTGCACGCTGAGAGCCCTGGACCACGGAGCCGACATCGTGTTCCACTCCGCCTCGAAGTACCTCAACGGCCACTCCGACCTGACCGCCGGTGTCCTGACCACCGCCTCGCACGACACCCGCTGGGACGAGGTCCGCGCCACCCGGGACCGAACCGGAGGCGTTCTCGGCGCCTTCGAGGCGTGGCTGCTCCTGCGCGGTCTGCGGACCCTGTGGATCCGCTACGCCGCCGCGTCGGCCAACGCCGCCGCGATCGCCGACGCGCTCGCCGGCCACCCGGCCGTCACCACGGTGCTGTACCCCGGATCCAGGACCCATCCGACCCACCCGATCGCCGCCGACCTGTGGAACGGCGGCTACGGAGGGATGCTGTCGCTGATCGTCGCCGGCGGCGCCGAACGCGCCCGGACGATGGCCTCCCGAACCGAGATCTTCTGCCCCGCCACGTCGCTGGGCGGCGTCGAGTCGACCATCGAGCACCGCGCCTCGGTCGAGGGACCCGGCAGTCCCGTGCCCCCCGGGCTCGTCCGGCTGTCGGTCGGGATCGAGCCCGCCGACGAACTCATCGCCGACCTGCACCGAGCCCTCGGGACATGACACCATCGCCGCGCTCACCGGACCGGCTCGACCCGCGGCGGTGGTACGTGCTCGGGGCCGTCGCCCTGGCCATCTTCCTCGGCACGATCGATGGCAGCATCGTCAACGTCGCCCTGCCCACGTTCGTCGACGAGTTCGAGACCACCTTCGCGGCCGTGCAATGGATCGTCCTGGCCTATCTCCTCACCCAGGCCACGCTGGTGCTCGGCATCGGACGCCTCGGCGACATCATCGGCAAGAAGCGCATCTTCACGACCGGCTTCGCCGTGTTCACCGTCGGCTCGGTCCTCGCGGGGCTGTCACCATCCATCGGCTGGCTCATCGCCGCTCGGGTCGTCCAGGGTGTCGGCTCGGCCATGATCTTCGCCCTCGGCTTCGCCATCGTCGCCGACGCGTTCGACGCTCGCGAACGAGGCCGGGCCCTGGGCATCAACGGGACGGCGGTATCCGCAGGGATCATCACCGGGCCCATCGTCGGAGGGCTCATCCTCGAAGCCGTCGACTGGCGATGGATCTTCTTCGTCAACCTCCCCATCGGCATCCTCGGCATCCTCGCCGCGATCCGCTTCGTTCCCCGCGACCATCCCGAAGGTGGACAGCGCTTCGACTTCGCCGGCGCCGCGGCGTTCTTCGTGACGACGGCAGCGTTCCTGTCGTCGCTCCCGATCGGACAGGACCTGGGATTCGGCCATCCCGCCGTCGTCGGCGGGTTCCTCGCCGCCGCGGTCGGCCTGATCGTGTTCGTCTCGATCGAGCGGACCGTCGACGATCCGATGCTCGATCTGGCCCTGTTCAAGATCCGCACCGTCACCGCCGGGCTCGTCGCCGGATTCACCGTCTTCGTCTCCATCTCCGGCCTGCTGCTGATCCTCCCCTTCTACCTGACCGACGCCCTCGGCTACGGACCCAGGGACGTCGGACTGCTCCTCGCCGCGATCCCCGCCAGCCTCGGGATCGTCTCCCCCATCGCCGGGGCGCTGTCGGACCGGCTCGGCACCCGCCCGGTTCGAGCCGCAGGGCTGGCGATCCTCCTCACCGGCCTCGCCGCCGCGTTCGTCACGTTGACCACCGGGACCTCCGTCACGACGTTCATCGCCACCGGGCTCGTCATCGGTGTCGGCATCGGCGTGTTCCAGTCACCCAACAATGCGGCCGTCCTCGGCGAGTCGCCCCGAGAACGCCTCGGCGTCGTCTCGGGGGCGTTGACGGTCACCAGGCTGAGCGGATCGATGACCGGTGTCGCGGTGCTCGGCACCGTCTGGGCCGCGGTCACGACCAGAGCGGCCGGCGGGACACCCGCGGCGAGCGCTCCCCCCGAAGCGCTCGTGACCGGCCTCCATGCCGCCGTCGCCGTCGCCGCGATCTTGGTGGCGATCGGCCTGGCCACGGTCGTCACGGCATGGCACCGGGACGTCGGAGCCGGGACGGTCGCCGTGTCTACAGGTTCGCCAGGCGTTCGACCACCAGGTCGAGGAACCGATCGGCGGCGACCTCGTTCATGACCAGCGCGTTGGGTTGGCCGTCGGTGACGCCCCACCAGTCGACGACCGTCATCCCCATGGTCAACTCCGAGGCGGTCTCGACGGCGACGTGGCAGCGCCGCCCCGAGAACAGCTCCGGGTCGATCAGGTAGGCGATCACACAGGGGTCGTGGAGCGGCGCCCCGCCCGTCCCGTACTTCTCGACGTCGTGGCGTTCGTAGTAGGCCAGCATCCCCGCCACCGCGTCCCCGACCGAGCTGCCGAGATCGCGGAACCGGTCGATGTGCTCGGGCATCACCAGCGCCTTGTGGGTCACGTCGAGGGGCATCATCGTGATCGGCACGCCCGAATCGAGGACGATCGCCGCGGCGTGCGGATCGACGTAGATGTTGAACTCGGCGGCGGGGGTCGTGTTGCCGCCCTCGAAGAACCCACCACCCATCAACACGATCTCGGCGATACCCGCGACGATGGCCGGCTCCTTGACGAGCGCGGTCGCCACGTTCGTCAACGGACCGATGGGGCACAGGGTGATCGGGTCGTCGACGGCCGCCAGACACGTCTCGACGATGACATCGACCGCGTGGCCCGGCGACGCCGGACGCGAAGCAGCGGGGAGATCGGCCCCGTCGATCCCGCTCGGACCATGGACGTACTCGGCGGTGTACAACGGGCGCAGCATCGGCCGTTCGCACCCGCGGTGGATCGGCACCTCCGAGCGGCCCGCCAGCTCCGCGATCTTGAGGGCGTTGTCGGTGACCAGCGGCTGCGGGACGTTGCCCGCCACGGTCGTGATCGCCATCACCTCGAGCTCCGGCGACGCCAACGCCAGGAGGATCGCGACGGCGTCGTCCTGGCCGGGATCGGTATCGATGATGATGCGACGAGCCATGGCTGCGGCAGGCTACCGCCCCCGCCGGCGGTTCCCGAACCCACCCGTCATCGACGGCGAGGCAACCCTCCGCGGGCGCCACGCGCCGTCGTCGCCGCGGCGCCGATCTCCACGGCCACCTCGACCGCGTCCTGGATCGCGCGTCCTTGCGACAGCGCCCAGGCGAGCGCTCCGCAGAAGGCGTCGCCCGCCCCGGTCGTGTCGACCGCATCGACCGCGGGAGCGGGAACCCGCCGGAGGTCGTCGGGAGTGACGATCGCCGCGCCGTCCGCTCCGAGGGTGACGACGACGGTCCGGACGCCGAGCTCCCTGGCCGCCTCCGGATCGGCCGAACCCACCAGCAGCTCCAGCTCGTGCGCGTTGGGCACGAGCACGTCGACCGCGCCGAGCAGGTCGTCGGGGAGTGGTCGAGCAGGTGCGGGGTTCAGGACGACGGTGCCGGCAGCCAGTTGGGCGGCGCGGATCACCACCTCGACGGGAACCTCGAGTTGCAGCATCGTCACCGCGGCGCCCGCGAGCGCGTCGCGGGCTCGTTCGACGTCGCCGGCCCGCATCGCGTGGTTGGCGCCGGGGACGACGACGATCGAGTTCTCCCCGGAGGCATCGACCGTGATCATCGCCATCCCGGAGGGCACGGCGCCGTCGACGGTCACCCAGCGGGTGTCGACGCCTTCGGTCGCCAATCCGGCGAGGAGGACCGCCCCCGCCTCGTCGGCGCCGACGCGACCGACGAACGCCACTTGGGCGCCGAGGCGGGCCGCGGCCACCGCCTGGTTCGCTCCCTTCCCGCCATCGAAGGTGGTCATGCCCGACCCGAGGACCGTCTCTCCCGGGCCGGGATGGCGCGGGACCCGCACGACGACATCCTGGTTCACCGATCCGACGACGACGACGTCAACCACGCCGCAACCTCCAGATGCGACCGTCGATGAGCGTCACGTACAGCTCGCCGTCGTTGTCGACCCCGAACGACGTGACGCCTTCGATGCGTCCGGCGCGCTCGGTCCAGTCGTGGACCGCGCCGTCGGGAGCGACCGACCGCACGATGCCGGAGCAGAAGTCGGCGAAGAGGTAGTGGCCGTTCAACTCCGGGATCTCGGAGCCCCGGTACACGAACCCTCCGGTGATGGAGCATCCCTCGTCGTGGCCGTAGGTGACGACGGGGAACACGAACGCCGACGGATCGTCGCAGGGTCCGGCGAAGCAGCGGTCACCCTCCCACACCGGCCATCCGAGATTCGCCCCGCCGCGGCTCGGGGCGTCCCGCAGCACGTCGACCTCCTCCACCTCGTTCTGACCGACGTCGGCGATCCACAGGTCCGAGCCGTCGAACGACCAACGCCACGGGTTCCGCAGCCCCGTGGCGAACACCTCGGGCGCCCCATCGACACCGTCGGCGTACGGGTTGTCCGGAGGGATGCCGTAGGGAGCGGGGGCGGTACCAGACACGTCGATCCGGAGCATCGCGCCGAGCAGGGTGGTCGGGTCCTGCCCGTTGCCGAACCGATCGTCGGCGGCGCCGCCGTCGCCCATCCCGATCCACAGATAGCCGTCGGGACCGAAGGCGATCATCCCTCCGTTGTGGTTCGACGCGGGTTGGTCGATCTCCAGCACCGTACGGGCCGTCTCCGCCCGCACGGTACGGCCGCCCTCGGCGATCCGGAACTCCACGATCCGCGTCGACCCGGCCCGATCGATGTAGTTCACGAACAGCCGCGGGTCGGTGGGGAACCCCGGGGCGAACGCCAGTCCCAACAGGCCCTGTTCGCCCCCGAACCGGACCTCGTCGCGGAGGTCGAGGAACACCTCGGGATCGTCCCCGTCGACGAGCCACAGCCGTCCCGGCTGGTCGACGACGACCACGGCGTCGGCCGAGACGTCGACGCCGTCGCCGGCGGGGTAGCCGGCGATGAAGACGGGCTGGGCGAACCCGGAGAGGACCTCCTCCCACACGAGCGGCAGTTCCTCGACCGGAACGGTCGTCGTCTCCGCCGGCGCGGTCGTCGAGGGAGCGGGCTCGGTGGCCGGTGGCGCCGAGGGGGTCGGCGCCACGGTGGTGGGAGTGACGCTCGTGGTGGTAGGCGCCTCGGTCCCGCCGGTGCACGCCGCGGCGAAGAACGCCGCGCCGGCCACGGCGACCAGGACCCGGCGGGTCGTGAACGTCCCCATGGCCGGCAACGCTACCGAGGTTCGGATCGAAGCGGACGCCGCCTGCGGCCGCACGACCGGCGGCCGCTCGCCTCGGATCACATCGGGATCGAGCCGTCCGATTCGTGGAACCTCCGGTGCTCCTCGGCGAGACGATCCCAGTCGTCGGGGTGCTCGATGTCGATAGCGACCAGATGGACCGTTGACGGCGCGCCGGTGCGGTCGAAGCGCCGGGTGTCGCGCAGGATCGCCGCAGAGTCGTCGTCGATGCGGGCATGCTGGGCGAGGTGCTCCTCCCACGAGGTCACGAGGAACACCTCGGTGAGCTCGTGCGGGTCGGCGGCGTTGCGGTACAGACGCCAGCGGTAGGCGCCCGTGCGGAGACGGATGAGCCGGACCTCCTGCATCCGCTCCAGGAACTCGGCCAGCCGCTCACGATCGACCCTCCAGGTGTTCATGACCAGGACCGGCCCTCCCTCGGTGACGACATGGTCGGGAGTGGCCCTGGGTCGGGTGAACTCGGGCGTGCGGACCTCGCCCAGCGCCGGGATCCGGAGGAACGGCGCCGCCAGGCCGAGGACCACGGCACCGGCCGACAGGACGATCTCGGCGCCTCCGGCGCCGATCCGGTCGGCGAGGACGCCCGCAACGATCGAACCGATCGGCAGGAACCCGACGAACGCCAGCGTGTAGAGCCCCATCGATCGCCCCCGCACCCATTCGGGTGACATGAGTTGGGCGGTGGCGTTGAGGTTGGCGAGGGTCCACACCCAGAACATCCCGGCCAACAGCAGCGCCACGATCGCCGCCCACAGCGACCCCGCCGACCCGAGGAGGACGCCCGCGGCGCCGAAGCCGGCCACCGTCACCGGGATCGATCGACGCCCCAGCCGTGAGGTGACCGGGCCGCGGCTGAAGGCGCCGACGAGGGCGCCGACGCCCATCGCCCCGAGCAGGAACCCGAACGCGGCCGCTCCCCCGCCCAGTTCCTCGGTCCGGTTGGGAAGCACCGCTTGGACAACGGCCGAGGTCAACGCGAACAGCGCAGCCAGACCGAGCAGACGTCGGAACGCCGGCGTGTAGCGGGCGAACCGGATCCCGTTCCCGATCGCCGAGATCATGGAGGACTCGACCCGATCCGGCGTCGGCATCCGCCGAGCCAGGACGGCGAGCACCACGATCACCCCCAGGTACGACACCGCGTTCACCGCGAACGGCACCGCCGGGCCGGAGGTCACGATGAGGGCGCCGCCGATGGCGGGGCCGATCGCCCTGGCGACGTTGAAGGCGACCGAGTTGAGGGCCACCGCCGAAGCCACCATCCCGCGAGGGACCAGATCCGGCACCGTCGCCTGCCAGGCGGGGAGGTTGAACGCCAGCCCCACTCCGAGGAGCAGCCCAAGGCCGAGGAGCAACTCGGGGGTGATCCGACCGATGGCGGTGAGCAGCGCCATGGACGCCGACGCCGCCCCCATCGTCGTCTGCGCGGCGAGGAGGACCTTGCGACGGTCGAAGATGTCGGCGACGGCCCCGGCGATGAGCGCCAGGAACAGCAGGGGCAGGGTCGCCGCGGCCGCCATCAACCCCACCCAGGTCGCCGATCCGGTGAGCTCGAGCATCAACCACGACGCGGCCACCGACTGGAGGAAGGAACCGACGTTGGAGAAGACCGCCGCGCTCCAGAGGGCACGGAACCGGGGGACCTTCAGAGGGGCGACGGCATCGACCATCCGGCGAGTCTACGGGCCGCTCCCCCACCGCCCGCCCAGAGCTCAATCCCGTTCGATCGCTCCGGCTTCGGCGGCGGCGACGTCGGCGTCGATCGCGACCTGGCGGCCGTGTTCGACGTCGACCCGGTGCAACAGGGCGATGCCCACGATGAAGAACACGATGATGCTGAGGATGGCCGGTCGGCTCGATCCGAAGACCGTGACGGTGGCGGCGAACACGAGCGGCCCGACGATGGCCGAGAACTTGGACATGACCGAGAAGAACCCGAAGAACTCGCCGGATTCCGACGTCGGCGACAGCGCCGCGTACAGGCTGCGGGACAGCGCCTGGGATCCGCCTTGGACGACGGCGACCATGAACGCGAGGAACCAGAACTCGACGACGGTGTCGAGGAAGAACCCCCACACCGCGATCGCCGCGTAGACGGTGAGCGCCAGGATGATGGTCCGTTTGGTCGTCATGGTCGTCGCCAGGCCCGACAACAGCACGTTGCCGAGGGCGAACGCGACGGCCAGTCCGACGACCTCGACGACGAACAGCAGGGCCAGGATCGTCGCCAGCGACGACGGCCGGGCAGGAGGGAGCACCGAGGTCGGACCGACCGCCATGACGGTTCCGCTCGAGTCCGGGTGGCGAGCGGCGGTGTTGACCAGCGTCAGGACGTGTTCGCCCGGTTCGGGCGCTTCGATCTCCACTTCGACGTCGAAGCGCTCCGTCGGGTTGTAGCCGTCGATCTCGAGTGGCTCGTCACCGTCGAGGACCGGTTCACCGTCGATCAGGACCCTCCAGCGGGACCGGTCGGGGCCTTCCGCGTACCGCACGACGGTGCGGCCGCCGTTGAACGCCAGTTCGTACCTGGCGCCGACCTCGCTGGTGTAGGCGTAGGGGTGGGACGTGCCCGGGAGCGCATCGGCGGGGCGGATCTCCCAGGATCCCTCCAGGACGACCGCGCCCTCCCCTACCTCGTAATCCCCTTCACCGACCGAGGCGGCGGTCGCCTCGTACGGCTGCGGGGCCGTCCCGGCGACGTCGGCGGGGAGAAGGAACCGCGCTCCGATGCCCACCAGCGGCAACATGACCAGGTTGAACAGGACGAAGGTGAGGAACACCGCCCGTCGCGGCTCGTCGGACGACGGGATCCGCCCGAAGATGACCGAGAACGGGATCCCGACGAACTGGACCAGCAGGATCGCGGCGATCAGCTCGATGGCGCCGAAGCCGAGTTCCGCCCCGTAGATCGCCGCGACGCCGATGATCGTCCCGATCCCGTCGTTGTAGATGAGGAACGCGACGAGGAACTTGAGCAGCTCGCGGTACTGGCGGAGATGCCGGAAGGTCTCCTTGAGCCGCCCAAAGGTCATCGAGACGATCCCGGCCCCTGAGGCGACCTTGGCGGGGGGTTCGGGGACGCGGCGCAGGATCGGGATGGAGAACACCAGCCACCACAACGCCACGGACACGAACGACAGCCTCGTCCCCAGGTCGCTGCCGAGAACGAAGATCATCGCGATGTTGACGGCCAGCAGGATCCCGCCGCCGAGATAGCCCAGGGCGTACCCGAAGGTCGAGACCTTGTCCTGGTCCTCCGGCCGGGCGACATGGGGCAAGAGCGCGTCGTAGAACACGTTCCCCGCGGCGAACCCGAAGCGGGCGATGACGAAGAAGACGGATGCGAGGAGCCAATCTCCGGTTCCCACGAAGACCAGGAGGGCCGTTCCCGCGCTGCCGATCAGGATGGAGAAGGCGAGGAACTTCTTCTTGCCCCGTTTGATGTCCGAGATCGTCCCCAAGATGGGCGACAGCACGGCGACGAGGAACAGGCTGATCGACAGCGTCGCCGACCAGTAGGCAGTGGCTTGGGCGGGGCTGGCCAGCGTACGGCCCGCCACCTGAGAGTAGTAGACGGGGAGGACCGCGGCGAGGATCGTCGTGGCGAACGCCGAGTTGGCCCAGTCGTACAGCGCCCACGCTCGGATGCGCTTGCGGTACTCGCGATCGTCGATCCCTGCGTAGCCGGCGACGGCCTCTGCCGACACGGTCACCTTCCTCCCATCCGACGGCGACACGTTAGCCGTCGACCACCGACCCTTCGTGGCCCGCCCGAGCCCAGATCCGTTCGAGCGCGTCGGCGACCGCGGTGGGGTTCTCCATCGGGGTCATGTGGCCCGCCGCCTCGACGATCGTCAGGCTGGCATCGGGGGCCGCGTCCACCATCTGTTCGGCCTCCGACACCGGGGTCGCCGTGTCGTCCTCGCCGACGACGACGCCGACCGGGATCGAGAGCCGAGAGAGCACGTCGAATCGGGCCGGGCGTTGCTTCATGCCCTCGAGCGCGGCGACGACCGTCTCGACCCGCGTTCCCTCCACCATCGTGCGCATCCGCGCCTTGACGTGCAGCGACGCGGCCGGACCCAACAGGGCCTCGGTCATCTCGACGGCCAGCTGGCCTCGCCCTTGGACCGTCACCCTGACGGCCATCATGTCCCTGCCGGCCTTGACCGTCTCGCTGTCGGCTGCCGCCCGCGTGTCGACGAGGGCCAGGGTGCGAAGCCGCTGCGGGAACAGCTCGGCGAACGCCAGCGCCACGTAGCCGCCCATCGACAGGCCGACCAGGTCGATACGGTCGGCCCCCAGGTGGTCGGCCAGCGCGGCGACGTCTTCGGCGTGCTGTTCCATCGCCAGGACCGGCTCGGCGACCGCGTCGGAGGCCCCGAACCCGCGAAGGTCGATGGCGACGCAGCGTCGCACGCCGCGGAGGAGCTCGAGTTGCTCGAGCCACATCGTCGAATCGAGGGGGAAACCATGGACGAAGACGGCGAGGGGTCCGGTTCCGAGTTCCCGGTAGGCGAGTGCGGTGCCGTCACGATCGAAGATCTCCATGGGGCCGATTGTGCCATGGCCCCGGCCCGCGTAGCGAACGTCGCGCCGTAGCCTGCTCCGGATGCGGCGGCTGTCCACCTTCATGATGCTCGCGTTCGTCGCCGCAGCCTGCGCGACCGGACCCCGGATCGGACCTGGAACGACCACCGTGGGGACCGCTCCGCCCACCACCGCCGAACCGCCTTCCGGCCGGTTCGTGGGACTCGCCGCCGAGACCGTCGTCGCCGAGCTCGGCGCCGTCACCGATCTGGTGGCGGTACCCGGCGACGACCGGATCTACGCGGTGCTCAAGGAGGGCCGCATCGTGGTCGTCGACGGCGACGGGGACGTCGCCGACGAGCCGTTCTTGGACCTGCGCGCCGAGGTCGGTGACGACGGGGCCGAGCAGGGCATGTTGGGACTGGCGTTCCATCCACGCTTCCCGGCCGACCCGCGGATCTACGTCACGTTCACCGACACCGCCGGGGATCTGCACGTGGTGGCGATGCGAGCCGACCGGGACGCCGTCAACCGGCGAACCCGCCAGGAGATCCTCACCGTGCCCCAACCCCACCAGTACCACCAGGGCGGAGGCATCCGCTTCGGCCCGGACGGCTACCTGTGGATCTCGCTCGGCGACGGCGGGGGCATCGGCGACGAGTACGGCAACGGGCAGGACCCGTCGACGTTGCTCGGGTCGATCGTCCGGATCGACGTCGACGCCGCGTCTCCGTACGCGATCCCTCCGGACAACCCCTTCGTCGACACCCCCGGGTTCCGTCCCGAGGTCTGGGCCTACGGGCTGAGGAACCCCTGGCGGTTCACCTTCGATGGGGAGGCCGGCCTGGTCGTCATCGCGGACGTGGGCCAGTACGCGTGGGAGGAGGTGGACGTCGCCGGTGTCGACGAGGGGGGAGCCAACTTCGGCTGGCCCGTCATGGAGGGACCGGAGTGCTTCGACGGAGCCGATTGCGACCCGACGGGCCTGGTCGCGCCCACGTTGGCGCTCCCCCACGAGGGGCTCTGCGCGTTGATCGGCGGACCCGTGTACCAGGGTGCGGCGATCCCGGAGCTCCGGGGCCACTACTTCTACGGCGACTTCTGCGTCGGCTGGGTCCGCAGCGCCCCGCTTCGGGCCACCGGCAGTTTCGGTCCGGTCCGCCATTGGCGGTCCGATCTGGGTGAACTCGGCAACATCACGACGTTCGGAACCGACGGCGCCGGAGAGGTGCTGGTCGCGAACCTGGAAGGGACGATCTACCGCCTGGTCGCCGAGCGGTCGGACGGCTGATCTCGCCGCCAGGCCACGATCACCGCGAACGCACCGAGGGCGGCGATCGCCGAGACGGCCCACATCGGCGTGTACGAACCGGTGCGATCCACCAGCGCCCCGAAGATCGGCGGCCCGATGCCGAGGCCGGCCAGGAAGCCGAACAGCACGACCCCGGACGCCCGACCGGTCGACTCGGGCGTCGTGGAGGCCATCACCGCGACCATCCCGACGCTGTTCCACGACGAGCTCCCGACCGCGGTCAGCACCGCCCCGATCCAGATCAGGGTCTGCAGCTCCATCCCCGCCCAGAAGGCGGCGGCCGACAGGGCAGACAGGATCGCCATCGTCCCCAGGGACCCGAGCACCGCGTCGGCAGCTTCCGCGTGCCGGCTCCACCAGATCCGACCCACCACCGCGATGAGCCCCATGACGGCGGCGACCAGACCGCCGACGCGGGGATCGAACCCGAGGGCTTCTTCGACGTAGAGCGGGACGAAGAACGTCACGGCGCCGGCGAAACCCAGGAGGAAGCCGTAGACCGCCAGCCAGCGGATCGCCGCCGGCAGTGGCCCACGGAGACCCTCGGCGCCGCCGGGGTCGTGTCGCTGCGCCGGAGGCACGAGCCACCAGGCGAGCACGGCCAGGACCATCGGCACCGCGGCGATCGCCAGGTAGGCGCCTCGCCATCCGAGCGCGAGCGCCAGCGATGGTGCCGTGAGCCCACCGAGGAAGATCCCGGCCTGGACCCCCGACTGCTTGATGCCGGTGACGACGCCCCGTTCACCCGGCGGGAGCTCCTCGGCGATGAGCTTGTTGGTCGCGGGGTTCGAGGAGGCCTGCGCCATGGCGCCGACGATGCCGCCCGCGGCCAGGATCAGGAACGACGGAGCGAGGCCGAACGCCAGGAACGTGGCGCCCGACAGGACGAAGACCCCGACGAACGCGCCCTTGGCTCCGATCCGATCCGCGGTCCGGCCGGCCAGCGGAGAGAACGCCGCGCCGAAGACGGCGTTGACCGCGATGACGAACCCGAGCTGAGCTCGGGTGATCCCGAGGTCGTCGATGATGAAGGTGGCCAGGATCCCGAGGGACGCGGCGCCGAAGGTCGCCACGGCCATGGCGGCGAACAGCAACGCGGCGAAGATCACTCGGCGACGGAAGGGGGGCGCGACGGTCACGACGGCATTCTCGCTGCTGCGCGACGCCTCCGGATCGACGCACGGTCGATCGCGCCGGCCTAACGTCTCTCCATGGATCCGATGCCACCCTCTGTCGCCCTCGCTCGCCTCCCGACGCCGCTGGAACCGTACGATCGGCTGTCCGAGGAGTGGGGCGGTCCCCGGATCTGGGTCAAACGGGACGACCTCACCGGGTTCGGCCTGTCCGGCAACAAGGTCCGCAAGCTGGACCATCACCTCGCGGCGGCGCTCGCCGACGGCGCTCGGACGGTCGTGACCTGCGGGGCGGTGCAGTCGAACCACTGCCGGGCGACGGCGATCGCGTGTGCCCGGCTCGGGTTGCGCTGCATCGTGTACCTCCGCAGCCCCGACGGGCGGCGGCCCGATGTCCTGTCGGGCAACCATCTCCTCCAGGTGCTCGCCGGGGCCGAGTGCCGGTTCATCGACCCGGCCACCTACGAGCGGCGCGACGAGGTGTTGGCGGACGCGGCAGCCGCCGAGGGGAACGCGTGGGTGATCCCGGAGGGGGCGTCCGACGCCATCGGGATGTGGGGGTTCGTGGAGGCGATGGAGGAGGCCGCGACCCAGCTCCCTTCCGGCTCGACACCGGCGGCCCTGTGGCATGCCGCCTCCTCGGGGGGGACCACCGCGGGGATGGTGTGGGGGGCCGACCGGCTCGGCTGGACGGTCCCGATCGTCGGCTGCTCGGTGGGCGATCCCGCCGCCGAACTCGACCGTCGGATCCGTGCGATCTTGGCCGACGCCGCTGCGATCCATGGCGGGCCGATCCCCGAGGCCGGTTGGGAGTCGACCGACGCCTATGTCGGGGACGGGTACGGGACGGCGTCGTCCGAGGAGATGGCCTGCATCGTCGAGGCGACGCGCCTCACCGGCCTGCTGTTCGACCCGACCTACACGGGGAAGGCCATGTTCGGTCTGCGCGAGGAGATCCGCAAGGGACGGTTCGGTCCCGGCGACGACGTGGTGTTCTGGCACACCGGCGGTGGCTTCGCCACGTTCGCCTGGGACTGGACCGACGCCCTCACCCGTCTCGACCCCTGACCGTACCGGCGAACCCAGGGTTCGCCGAGCCCTCACAGGGCGCCCACAGCCCACGGTTCGCCGGGCCCGCCGTCACGCCACCGAACTCTGGGCTGGCCAAGCCCCCAGAGGGCGCCCACAACCCTGGGTTCGCCAAGCCCCCACAGGGCGCCCACAACCCTGGGTTCGCCAAGCCCTCACAGGGCGCCCACAACCCAGGGTTCGCCAAGCCCCTTCCGTCGGGGGGCGACGGTCGGTAGGTTGCGGGCATGACCCGCTACTTCACGCCCAGGCTGTTCGGCTTCCTCCGCGAGCTCGCCGACAACAACGATCGCGACTGGTTCCACGCCCACAAGGACGAGTACGAGGCTTCCGTACGTCAGCCCGCCCTCGACTTCATCACCGACGCCGCCGGTCCCTTGGCGACGATCTCGCCGCACTTCAGCGCCGACTCCCGCACCGTGGGAGGTTCGCTGTTCCGGATCCAGCGAGATCTTCGCTTCGGCAAGGACAAGACCCCCTACAAGACCCACACCGGGATCCAGTTCCGCCACAAGATGGCCGCCGACGTCCACGCCCCCGGCTTCTACCTCCATCTCGAGCCGCGCTCCTGCTTCATGGGCGTCGGCATCTGGAAACCCGAGACCCGGGTCGCCTACGCCATCAGGGAACGGATCGACGCCCAGCCCGATCGATGGATCGCCGCGACCCGAACCCCGGCGTTCGCCGACGTGTTCGACCTGGCCGGCGACCGGCTCAAGCGACCGCCCAAGGGCTACGAGGCGGACCATCGCCTCATCGAGGACCTCAAACGCAAGGACTTCATCGCCACCAGCCGGCTCACCCAGGCCCAGGTCACGTCGACGGCGCTGATGGACGAGTTCATCGAGCGCGCCGGACGAGCCGCCGAGTTCATGCGCTTCCTCTGTGACGCCGTCGGTATCCCGTTCTGACGCTCAAGCCGGGTAGATCGGGAAGCTCTCGCACATGTCCGCGACCTCCCGTCGCGTCGTCTCGACCACCGCAGTCGCCTCCCCGGCCGCGGCGGCGGTGACCACGTCGGCGACGAGTTCGGCGATGCGGCGGAACTCGGCCTCCCCGAACCCCCGGGTGGTGCCCGCCGACGAGCCGAGCCGGATGCCCGAGGCGATCCACGGGGGCCGGCGCTCGCCGGGGACCGTGTTCTTGTTGACCGTCAGCCCGGCATCTTCGAGCACGTTCTGGGCCGCCTTGCCGGTCAGTCCGGTCTCGGTGAGGTCCACGAGCACGATCGGCGTGTCGGTCCCGC
>JALVQZ010000032.1 GCA_027036355.1 Acidimicrobiia bacterium
AGGTGAGTACCTGGGCCAGCTCGCCGGCGATCCCTCTGCCCCGATGGTCGGGATGGACCCGGGCGGCGTGGAACCAGGCCTCGGTCGGCGACAGCAGTGTGCCGCGGGCCATCGCGATCGGCACGTCCTGGTCGTCGACGGCGACGAACACGGCGCCGTCGGACGCGTCCAGCCATTCGGGAAGTAGGTCGGCGACGTAGTCCCCCCACTCGAAGGTGCGCTCGGTGAACGCCGCGATCGTCGGGATGTCCTCGGGCCGGGCTCGCCTGATCTCGGTCATGGGCCGAGGTTAGGCAGCGCGTGTCGTGGCTTCCTCCCGGCGTGGGACGTCGGCAGCCCGGCGGTCCTCGACGCTTCGACCTCTCAGTAGCGGGCGAGGCGACGAGCTCGGTCGACGATGCCGTCGACCGAGGGGATCACCTG
Organism: Acidimicrobiia bacterium; assembly: GCA_027036355.1. Classification (GTDB taxonomy): domain Bacteria; phylum Actinomycetota; class Acidimicrobiia; order Spongiisociales; family UBA5794; genus JALSQW01. The sequence continues at coordinate 424 of JALVQZ010000032.1, forward strand.
CTCCTCGAGCGACGCCGCGTACGGGAACGTCGGCACGTCGGGCGACGCGTAGCGTTCCACCGGAGCGTCGAGCCAGTCGAAGGCCTTGGCGGCGATCTGGGCGGCGATCTCGGCGCCGAACCCGACGAACTCGTTGTCCTCGTGGACGATGAGGACCTTGGAGGTCGCCTGCACCTGGGCCTCGATGGATGGCCAGTCGAGGGGCTTCAACGACCGCAGATCGAGAACGGCCGCTTCGATCCCCTCGGTGGACAGCCGCTCGGCGGCTTCGAGGGCGAAGTGCGCCATCGTGCCGTAGGCGATGATCGTGAGGTCGGTTCCGGCTCGGCGCAGCGAAGCCTTGCCCAAGGGGACCCGGTGGTCGCCCTCGGGGAAGACGCCTTGAGCGAGCCGGTAGAGCTTCTTCGGTTCGAGGAACATCACGGGGTCCGGGTCCTCGACCGCCGACCACAGGAGGCCCTTCGCGTCGGCCGGCGTCGACGGCACGACCACCTTGAGCCCCGGCACGTGGGTGTAGAACGCCTCGATCGACTGGGAGTGGTACAGCGCGCCGTGGATGCCGCCCCCGTAGGGGGTGCGGATGACCATCGGGCACGTCCACCGGCCGTTGGAGCGGTAGTGGATCCGGGCGGCCTCGGAGACGATCTGATCGAAGGCGGGATGGATGAAGTCGGCGAACTGGATCTCGGGGATCGCCTTGGTCCCCGTGGCGGCGACGCCGACGCCGATCCCGACGATGACGGACTCGGCCAGCGGCGCGTTGAAGCATCGGTCCGACCCGAACTCGTCGGTCAGGCCGACCGTGGCCTTGAACACGCCACCCTTCGGATCCGCCACGTCCTCGCCGAAGACGACCGTGTCGGGATAGGCCCGCATGATCTCGTGCAACGTGCGGTTGACCGCGGTGATGAGGTTGACCGTCTCGGTGCCCTGGACCTGTTCGACCTCGGTGACGGGCCCGGCCGGGGCCACCGGGTTGGCGTAGACCTTGCTCAGGGCGTCGGTGGGATCGGGCGCCGCCTCGGCTTCGGCGACGGCCTGGGCGATGACCTCCTCCACCTCACGGTCGATCCGGGCTTCGGTGGCTGCGTCGAGGAGACGCTTCTCGACCAGGTACTGGCGAAGGTTCGGGATCGGGTCCTTGCGGCGCCACAGCTCGACCTCTTCTCGGGTCCGGTAGAGCTTGTCGTCGTCGTCGGACGTGTGGGCGTAGTAGCGGTAGGTCTTGGCCTCGATGAGGGTCGGTCCCTCCCCGGCGCGGGCTCGCTCCACCGCCGCCGACATGGCCCCGTACACGGCGAGGACGTCGTTGCCGTCGACGACGACGCCGGTGATGCCATAGCCTTGGGCTCGGTCGGCCACCGTCCCGGCGACCTCCTCGGCCGCGGGCACCGAGATGGCGTAGAGGTTGTTCTCGATGAGGAACACGATCGGGAGCTTGTGGATGCCGGCGAAGTTCATCGCTTCGTGCCAGTCGCCCTCCGAGGTGGCGCCTTCGCCCGACGAGACGCATACGACGCCATCGCTGCCCTTGCGGACCAGCTCGGAGGCGATGCCGCAGGCGTGGGGGAACTGGGTGGCGATCACCGACGAGTGGGTGAAGATGTTGAGGTCGGGTTCCGACCAGTGGTTGGGCATCTGGCGGCCTCCGCTGGCGGGGTCGGAGGCTTTGGCGAAGACGCCCAGGAACACGTCCTTGGGGCTGACCCCGAGGGCCAGGTTGAAGGCGATGTCGCGGTAGTACGGCAGCGACCAGTCGCGGGTCGGGTCGAGGGCGAACGCCGCGCCGACCTGGGTGGCTTCGTGCCCGGAGACCGAGACGACAAACGGGACCCGGCCCTGCCGGTTGAGCGCCCACATGCGGTCGTCGAGCTTGCGGGCGAGCAGCATCTTGCGGTACATGTCGACGATCTCGTCGTCGCTGAGACCGAGCGACGTGTGATCGAGGATCGAGTCCAATCCGAGCGTCATGTCATGGTGCCTTTCGTTCATCGTCCCGCCTCGAGGTGGAGACGGAGCGTGCCGATCTCTTCGATGCGTCGTTGCGCGAACCGCACGGCGGCGGTGTTCGGATCGACCTTCTCGTGTTCGGCCGTGTCGAAGACGGCCACGAGGTTGTCGTAGATCTTGTCGACCATCGACATCGCCCGCTCGACGGAGTAGCCCTCCATCTCGACGGCGATGTTGATCACGCCTCCGGCGTTGACCACGAAATCGGGGGCGTAGAGGATCCCCCGGTCGGCGAGACGGTCGGCGTCGGCGTCGGTGGCGAGCTGGTTGTTCGCCGAGCCGCACACGGCTCGGGCGCGGAGGCGGGGGATGGTCGTCTCGTCGAGGATCCCGCCGAGGGCGCAGGGGGCGAAGACGTCGCACTCGACGTCGAAGATCTCGTCGAGGTCGACCGCTTTGGAGCCGTAGGTGGCGACCGCGTGATCGACCGCCGCGGGGTCGATGTCGGCGACGATGGTCTCGGCTCCTGCCTCGGTGAGGCGCTTCACCAGGCTCATCCCGACCTTGCCGACGCCTTGGACCGCGACCCGCTTGCCGGCCAGGTCGTCGGTGCCCCAGATCCGTTCGGTGGTCGCTCGCATGGCGGCCATGACCCCGCGGGCGGTGGCGGGCGACGGATCGCCCGATCCGCCATGGGCCATCGGCAGGCCGGTGACCCAGCGGGTCTCCTTGGCGATGATCACCATGTCCTCGGTGGTCGTGCCGACGTCCTCGGCGGTGATGTACCGGCCGCCGAGGGAGTCGACGACCCCGCCGTAGGCGCGGAGGAGCCGTTCGGTGCGGACCGTTCTCGGATCACCGATGATGACCGCCTTGCCGCCGCCGAGGTCGAGGCCGGCGGCGGCGGACTTGAGGGTCATCCCCCGAGAGAGGCGGAGCACGTCGGTCAACGCGGCCTCCTCGGAAGGGTACGGATAGAAGCGGGTCCCGCCGAGGGCGGGACCCAATGCCGTGGAGTGGATGGCGATGATCGTGCGGAGACCGCTTCGGCCGTCTACGCCGAATACGACCTGCTCATGGGACTCGATCGCATCGAATACTCCCAAGGGTGCTCCTTTCGGTCGCGCACGACGGGCGGCGTTCTGGGTCGTCCCGATTCTACTTCGGATGGGCCGCCGGGGGACCGGGTCGGAGGTCCCGAGCTCGTCGGAGGGGTTCGGGTCGCGTATCGTCGAGGCGTCTCCTACCATCGAGCGAGATGATCAAGACGGCCTATCTCCGTGTCTACGTTCCGGCCGGATCGCTCCCGCCGGTCCCTCCGCACGTCGACGCGCATCGCCGCGTGATCCGCGCCAGCGACCACTTCGTGTGGGACGAGCCGCTCGACGACGACGCCTTCACGCTCGAGTACGCAGGGCGTTCGTACACGTGCCCTCGGTACCCGTGGCTGCGGATGCTGGAGGGCCTCGTGGCGTTCACCAACACCTACCCGACGTTGCCGCTGATGACCGACCAGGCGATCCTCGGCTACGTGGAGGAGCTGTCGCGGCTGCGGGAGGACGCCCCCGAGATCCGCTCGCACATCCTGAGCTCCCCGTGGCATGTGCCGTTGCGCTGGTTCGCCGCGTTCTTGCCGTCGGATCGGGACTTCGCCGTCGAGGACGGGCGCAGCACGATCCGCTATCGGGGGTTCGTCGTCGATGCCGTGGACCGGGTGGCGTGGGCGACGGGTGTCCTCGACGACGCCGGGTTCTCGGAGCACATCGTCGACCAGGTCCGCGACCTGGAGCACTGGCTGGGTGAGTTCCCGCGGGATGCCGTCGTGGAGCTGGACTATGGCTCGGTGGCGGACCTGTTCTCGCCTGGCGACCTCGTGCTCGACGAGTCGTGCGCGGACGTCCGCCAGAGCCTGCTCGCGCTCGAACGGGGCGATTTCGAGGAGGCCGGCGATCGGTACATGGCCGCGGCGTCCCGCTGGGCGCCCCACCAGGCGTTGACCTACAGCAACTGACGCGACGTCGACGCCGGCCCGTCTCGGTGACCGCACGGATGGTGTCTGCGGTGACGGCGCCGATGCTTCGGCGTCGCAGGTACTGCTGCGCAAGAAGGTGTTGACCTCTCTCTCTCTCTCTCTCTCTCTCTCGGGTACCGTCAGTATTGAGATGCTCTCGCTCAGGGACTGCAAGCGACAGGCACGGACACACGGGTCGGCGGCGAGGCCGCCCCGGAAGTCGCATGGCCGCTCGATCCGCGCTCTTGTCGGCGTGCTTGGCGTTCTCATGTTCCTCGTCGTCATTGCTGGCACGGCGGCAGCAGGGACGAGCGACCCGGAGTGGCCATCCAGCAGCGCGTCTATCGGCTTCACCGACGACCGGGACTTCAACTACACGTCTACGGAGTCGAACGAAGCGGACTTCTGGGACTTCGTCGAGTATGTCGACTACGCCATGTTCGATGTCTGGGGAGCGCTCACAGATCTCTCGGCGCGCTCGAAGCACCGAACGTTCTACAGCTGGATCGACATCGGCTGGTACATGACGGACTTCGGTCAGGGCTCGAATGTGGGCGGTGATACGGTGTGTCGGGCCTGGCGTGACCGGGCTGCCAAGATCTGCGATCGAAACAGGGTGCGTTTCAGCGAGGACTACCTGCGTAGAACTCCCGGCAGCTTCGCAACCCAGCAGAAACGCAACGTTGCTTGCCATGAGGCAGGTCACGCCGTGGGATTCGGCCACGGAGACACGGCACGTAGCTGCATGGACGGCGGTGGCAATGCCAGAATCAGCTGGTACGAGAGGAGCCTCGTCAATGCGCGCTACTAGCAGGAACGCCCGGTCGGTTCTCGCTGCTGCGGCCTGCATGGTGGTCGTCGTTGCCGTGAGCGCCTGTGGCGCTCGCCCGGATCCCGATCGGGGAGCCATCCCGACCCAGAAGGTCCAGTACGACTACCTGCCCGGGACGGACTCGCTCGAGTGGATCCGCGATCACGCCCAGGTCGTCGTGGTCGCCGAACTCGTCCGGATCGAACCCGAAGCCTTCGTCGCCTACGATCCCGAGTCGGCCGACGGCATCGAGTCGGTGTTCCGCGGGATGGTCTTCCGTCCGTTGCGGTGGCTGAAGGGCTCCGGAGGCGATCGGGAGCTGACGGTGCTCGACGTGGCCGCCTTCCGGGATCGTGCCTCGATGGAGATCGTGTCGTACGTCGTCTCGGACGCCTACCCGTTCACCGATGAGGACGTCGGACGACGGTTCCTGTTGTTCCTGATGGCCGATCCGCCGCTGGAGGGGACGGTCGCCGAGGGCTTCTACGCGATCAACGCGAGGCGATACGGGACGGTGCTGTTGCGGGATGACGGGTCGTTCGTGTCGCACCGGCCCGACGATCCCAACAACCCGTGGCGCCGGTTCTCGACGTGGCAAGAGGCGCTGCGGGACCTGGGGTTCTCAAGCGATCGCTGAGTCGACGTCCAAGCCGACGTCGAGGGCCGGAGCCGAGTGGGTGATCCATCCGACCGAGATCAAGTCGACGCCCGTGTCGGCGACCGCTCGGATGGTGTCGGCGGTGATGGTGCCCGACGCCTCCGCGATGCAGGCGCCGTCGATCCTCGCCACCGCCTGGGCGAGGCGGGGCAGGTCCATGTTGTCCAGCAGGACGGCGTCGACGCCGGCGGCCAGGGCCTCGTCGAGTTGGGCGAGGGTATCGACCTCGACCTCGACGGGGACGAGATGCCCGACCGCTGCCCGGGCGGCGGCAACCGCAGGGGCGATGCCGCCAACGGCGGCGATGTGGTTGTCCTTGATGAGGACCGCGTCGTGCAGGCCGAAACGATGGTTGACGCCGCCACCGAGCCGGACCGCCCACTTCTCGAGAGCCCGGAGACCCGGCGTCGTCTTGCGCGTGTCGGCGACGACCGCGCCCGTGCCGGCGACCAGCTCCACCAGTGCGCCGGTGGCGGTGGCGATCCCCGAGAGGTGGCCGAGGAGGTTGAGGGCCAGGCGCTCGCCGGTCAGGATCGCCCGGGCCGGGCCTTCGACGAGAGCGATCGTCGCACCTCGGGCGACCGTGGCACCGTCGGGTTCGACGATGTCGACGCGGACCCGCGGGTCGACCAGCCGCCAGGCACGGGCGGCCGCGGCGAGCCCGGCGACGATCCCGTCGCGGCGGGCCACGAGGGTCGCAGACAGGCTGAGGTGGGCGGGCACGACGGCGTCGGTCGTGAGGTCCCCGGCGGTGGCGAGATCCTCGGCGAGGCCGATCTCGAGGAGCCGGTCGGTACCGGGAGGAGCCCAGGCGCTCATGCGGCGTCCCGCATCCGCACGGGAGCCGTGGGTGCCGGGAGGGGGTCGGTGAACGACCGACGTGCCATCGCCGGGTCCGGGTGCGGGTGGTCCGTGCGGTGGTGGGCGCCGCGGGATTCCCGGCGGGCCAGCGCGGCTTCGGCGATCAGACGTCCGACGAGGGGCAGGTTCCGGCCCCGCAGGTCGAGGGCCGGCGGGCGGTCGAAGCGTGAGATCGCGGTCCTCAGCCCTTCGGCGTCGCGAACGATCCCGACGTGGTCCCACAGTGTCGCCCGATCGGCTCTCGTCCGGGCCGGGTCGCCGGGGCGGGTGACGTCGAAGACGCCGGCGGGCGCGGAGAGGGTCGTGCGAGGGATCGACCGGTTGGCATCCCGGATCGACGCCGCGACGTGGGCGCCGACGACCATGCCTTCGAGCAGCGAGTTGGACGCCAGCCGGTTGGCGCCATGGAGCCCGGTGGAGGCGACCTCCCCGGCTGCCCACAGACCGCGCAACGA
>JALVQZ010000033.1 GCA_027036355.1 Acidimicrobiia bacterium
CCCCCGACGAGGCAGCCGAGCGGCTCCTCGACGAGCCGGAGCGCGACGTGAAGGTCCCCGTCCAACCCGCCGATCGACACGACGAACCAGAGGAGAACACGATGGAACCGGCCGCCCCGGATGCGACGGCCCCGCCGCAGGTGACCCCCGAGGATCTCGGTCTCGAGCTCCCCGCCGACCCCGCCGAGGCCGAACAGCTCCTGCTCCGGGAGCTCGCCGAGGCGCGCCGCGAAGCCGACGAGTACCTCGACAACCTGAAACGGCTCGCAGCGGAGTTCGACAACTACCGCAAGCGGGTCGAACGGGACCAGGTCGAGAACGTCAAACGCGCCTCCGAGCGGGTCGTCGCCGGGATCCTTCCGACCCTCGACTCGTTCGACGCCGCCCTGGCGTTCGAACCGCAATCGCCCGGGGAGGAGAAGCTCCTCGAAGGCGTGCGATCGACCTATGCCCAGCTGATGGAAGCGCTCGCCAGGGAAGGCCTCGAGGTCATCCCCGCCGAGGGTGAGGCGTTCGATCCCGCCGTCCACGAGGCGGTGGCGGCGCCGCCCGGCGGAGGAGAGGACCTCGTGGTGACCGATGAACTACGCCGCGGCTACACGTTGCACGGGAAGGTGATCCGACCCGCGCTCGTCCGGGTGGACCATGCAGACGATGCGTAAGGAATGGCTCGAGAAGGACTACTACGCCACCCTCGGCGTGTCCAAGGACGCGACCGACAAGGACATCAAGAAGGCGTACCGGAAGCTCGCGCGCCAGTACCACCCCGATTCGAACCCGGACAACCCGGCCGCAGAAGCGAAGTTCAAGGAGATCAACGAGGCCTACGAGGTCCTGTCGGATCCCGAGACCCGCAAGGAGTACGACCACGCCCGCGAGATGGGCTACTTCGTGGGAGGACCCGGCGGGGCCAGCCAGTACGTTCGCGTCGAGGACCTCTTCGGTGGCGGGCGCGGTGGCGGGGCGACCTCCATCGAGGATCTCCTCGGCGGGTTCGGGGACCTGTTCGGCACCTCCGGGAGGACGACACGCCGCAGGCAACCGCGACCCGCCAAGGGCGCCGACGTCCAGGCGGACCTCAGCCTCACGTTCCACGAGGCCTTGGCCGGAGCGACCAAGGAGATCAACGTCGGAGGACGAACGGTGAAGGTCAAGGTGCCCAAGGGCGTCGCCGACGGCACCAAGATCCGGCTTCGGGGCAAGGGATCGCCCGGACGCAACGGGGGACCCGCGGGAGACCTGTACGTCCGCGTCCACGTGGCCGAACACCCGATCTTCAAGCGCAAGGGCAAACGCGACCTCGCCATCACCGTCCCGGTCACGTTCCCCGAAGCAGCCCTCGGCGCCGTGATCGAGGTCCCGACCTTGGAAGGGACGACCAAGATCCGGATCCCACCCGGCACCCCGTCTGGCAAGACCTTCCGGGTGCGAGGCAAGGGCGTCGAGACGGCCAAAGGGAAGGGAGACCTGCTCGTGACCGTCGAGATCGACGTCCCGAAGGACCTCACCGAAGAGGAGAAGCAGCTCCTCGAGCGCTTCGCCGAGCTCACCAAGGACCGGGACCCCCGGTCCCATCTGGGAGTGTGACATGAGCACACGCGAGGAAGCCGTCTACATCATCTCGGTCGCCGCCGAGCTGGCCGGCGTCCACCCCCAGACCCTGCGCATCTACGAGCGCAAGGGCTTGATCCAGCCGTACCGGACACCGGGCGGGACCCGACGGTACTCCCCGGCCGACCTCGAACGGCTCCGGATCATCCAGGAGCTGACGGGCGCCGGGGTCAACCTGGAAGGCGTCCGCCGCATCCTCGCCCTCGAAGACGAGAACCGGCGACTCCGTTCCCAGGTCGACCGTCTCCGGCGGCTCCTCGAAGACGCCGAACGGCGCATGTCGGGCCGCCCGGGAGGCGTGATCGAGATGGGTCGGCGCATCAAGCGGCATCTCCCGGCGATCCGCCGCGACAACCTCTGGAAGGATCCCCGATCCTGACCGCGGCCGGTCCCGCGAGGTTTAGGGCTCCTTTGGGTCTCGCTTAACCCACCCTTAACCGAGGGTCCCGCACACTGGCCCTCGACCGGATTCGAACGAGGCGGGAGGAACTCGTCGTCGGAGCCGAAGGGCGTGCCGGTCGCGGAGCCAGGAGTCGTCAGCATGGCCGGAACCAAGAACTCCCTCGGAAACCGTTTCCCGTGGTCGTTGATCGCCGGTGTGTTGCTGGTGCCGGTGTCGGCGCTGGCCGCCGTCGCCCTCGCCGGCGGGACCGACACCCCGGCCGAGGACACCACGACCACCACCGTGGTCGCCGCGGTCAG
>JALVQZ010000034.1 GCA_027036355.1 Acidimicrobiia bacterium
GAACCCGCTGCTCGCGATCGACGACGAGGAGGCCTTCATCGACGCGCTGTTGGCGCCCCTCCAGCCGTGGCCTCGCTACTACCGGCACATGGGGCCGGCCAACCTCATGGGCCCCACCCCGGCCCCGGATCCCGAGATCCCCGAACTCAACCCGGCCCACGTGCCCACCGACGTGGTACTCGTCGACATCCGACCTCGCACGTCGTACGCGGCCGGCCACGTCAAGGGGAGCTACGGTGTCGAGTACTCCGACCAGGTCGGCGTGTGGACAGGCTGGCTGGCACCCTTCGACGCACCGATCGTGCTGGTGGCCGAACCGGGCCAGGACATCGTCGACGTGGTCCTCCAGCTCGAACGGATCGGCTTCGACCACGAGATCGGCGTCGTCTACGACGTCGCCGGCCTGGCCGCCCAGTTCGGTCCGCTCGCCACCAACGAGGTGGAGTCGTACGTCGACGTGATCACCAAGCTCCGTGACGACGAACCGCTCCAGATCCTCGACGTACGATCCCCCGGCGAATGGGAACAGGGCCACATCCCCGGGTCGGTGTGGCGGTACGTTCCGGATCTCGCCGAGCAGGGACCGCCCGGCGACCTCGACCCATCCCGTCCGGTCCACATCGTCTGCGGCTCCGGGTACCGCTCCAACCTGTGCGTCAAGTACCTCGAGGAAGCCGGGTTCGATTCGGTCGTGACCAGCGGAGGCGGGGTGACCGAGATCCTCCAAGGCATCACCCCGACCGCAGCTCGAGGGTGACCCACCCCGCATCCGAAGCGCTGCGGATCCACGCCTCCATGCCCGTCGTCGACGGGCACAACGACCTCCCGTGGGCGCTGCGCGTCCGCGCCGGAGGCGATCTGTCCCTCGCCGACCCGTCGGCCCACCTCGACGGCTACCACACCGACGGGCCCCGGCTCCGCCTCGGCGGGGTCGGCGCCCAGTTCTGGTCCGTGTTCGTTCCCACCTGGACCGAGGAGCCCTTCGCCGCGGTCGTCTCACAGATCGACCTCGTCGACGCCCTGGTGGCCAACGACCCCGAGCACCTCGCCGCGGCCGACACGGCCCGCGACGCGGTCGGCGTCGCCGCGTCCGGTCGAACGGCGTCGCTGATCGGAGCCGAGGGCGGCCACGCCATCGAGGGCGATCTCGGCAAGCTGGCCGAGCTACGCGCCCGCGGGGTTCGCTACCTGACGCTCACGCACGCCGAGACCATCGACTGGGCCGATTCCGCGACCGACGAGCGACGCCATGGCGGACTGACCGGATTCGGCCGCCGGGTCGTCGCCGCGATGAACGATCTCGGGGTCGTGGTCGACATCTCCCACGTGTCGACCGAGACGATGCACGACGCCCTCGACGTCTCGGAGCGCCCGGTGATGGCGTCCCATTCGGGGGCCCGGGCGATCGCCCCTCATCCCCGCAACGTTCCCGACGACGTCCTCGAACGCCTCGCCGCCAACGGCGGGGTGGCGATGGTCAACTTCTATCCCCCGTTCGTCGTGGCGTCGACGGCTCGCACGACGATCGAGATGTTCGACGAGGCGCGTCGCCTCCGCCCGGAGTTCACCGACGAGCGGTCCTTCGAGCAGGAGCTGGAGCGCCGCCGGGCCGAGCGTGATCTCGAACGGGGGACCGTCTTCGACGTCGTCACCCACATCGAGCACATCGCGGCGGTGGCCGGGATCGACCACGTCGGCCTCGGGTCGGACTTCGACGGCATCGACATGACCCCGCTGGGTCTGGAGGACGTCTCGACGTACCCGGCGATCACGGCGGAGCTGCTCGCCCGGGGATGGTCCGAGCCAGATGTCCGCAAGGTGCTCGGCGGCAACGCCCTTCGCGTCCTGCAAGCCAACGACTGAGGACCGCCCCTCGGGGCCGGTCAACCGGCACCCTCGTCGACGACGACCTCCACCACCCGCACGTCGAGCGCGTCGGCGGCGGTGGGGTCCTCGTCGACGGTGAACACGAGCCGGGCGTCCGCCACGGGCGTCCCCTGCGCACCGACCCGATAGGCGTCCTCGAACGATGCCGGCGTGACGTGGCTCAACGCACCGATCCGGAGGCGGATCTCCACCACCCGCCGTTCCCGTTCGACGGCCCGTTCGACCGCCCGGATCACCTGCTGGACCATCCGGGTCTCATGCATCCGCCAGCGACTCCAGGATCCCGTCACAGACCTCGTCGACGGCGGCGGCGACCTCGTCCCCGAGCCCCGATCCCAGATCGAGGCGAGCCACCTCGACGCCGAAGAACTCCAACCGATGCGGCAGCGTCCCGAGGGCGTCGGCCAGGCCGAGGAGCTCGCCCAGACCCACCAGATGCGACGACGCCGACCGGACACCCCGCGGCAGGCGCGTCGGGTCCACGAGATGGTGCACGGTGCCGGGTGGCCTGCCCGAACGGACGGCGTCGACGACGATGACCCGGTCGGCACCCGCCCACAGGTCCATCAACGGGAGCGGATCGGCATCGACGACCGCGCACCTGACGTCGGGCCCGAGGTGCGGGGCGAGACGGTCGACGACCGCCGGTCCCACGCCGTCGTCACCGCGCATGGGGTTGCCGACACCCACGATGAGCGTGAAGGGGTCCTCAACCATCGGAGCCTCCTGCCGTCGACGACCGCCGGTCGACCTGGAGGTCGAGGAAGTGCGTCGCGCACGAGATGCATGGGTCGTAGTTGCGGATCGTCTGTTCGAGGAGCCATCCCAGCTCGTCGTCCGCCATCGCCAGGTTGGCCTCGAGGACGGCGCGCAGGTCCTGTTCGATCGTGGCCTGGTTCTGGGCGGTGGGCGGCACGATCTGGGCGTCGACGATCCGTCCGCCGTCGTCGACGGCGTAGCGGTGATAGAGCAGACCACGCGGCGCCTCGGTGGCTCCCCGACCCACGCCGGCTCGGGGCTCGACGGGAACGAAGGGCTCGGGAGGCGGCTCGTAGGCAGCGATGATCCGCAGAGCCTCGTCCACGGCCTGGAAGATCTCGACGGCCCGGACGACGATGCTCCGGAACGGGTTCGTGCAGCTCTCCCCCAACCCGGCGCCGAGCGCCAGCCTCCGGGCGTCGGGGGCCAGCCGATCGAAGTTCAAGCTGTACCTGGCCGCCGGGCCGACCAGGTAGCTGCCACGTTCGCGCACCCGCGAATGGAGAGCGTTGGAGCGCTCGACGTGCTCTTCGACGAAGTGCTCGTCGTACTCGGCGACGGCGATGTCCAGACCGCGGTTCGAGACGATCCGGCCTTCGTTGAAGGGGTACTCGTCTCGATGGCGGAGCGCGACGAGCTCGACGTCCTGGTCCAGGTCGGGGAACGGGAACGTCGACACCCACTCGATGGTGTCGGCGGCGGCGGCGCGGGCCCACTCGAGCTCCGGGACGAGCCGCTGGAGCTCGTGTCGCGACGGGACCCGGTAGAAGCCCCCGACCCGGACGTTCACCGGGTGAACCTCGCGCCCACCGAGGACGCCGACGACCGCATTGCCGGCCTTCTTCAGGCGGAGGCCTCGCTGCACGACGTCGCGTTGGTCGCGAGCCATGTGGATGGCGCTCTCATAGCCGAGGAAGTCGGGAGCGTGGAGCATGTAGACGTGGAGGGCGTGGGATTCGATCCATTCCCCGCAGTAGAGCAAGCGCCGGAGGAGCCGCAACGGTCCGTCCACCCGCATCCCGAAAGCGTCCTCGATCGCATGGGAGGCGCTCATCTGATAGGCCACGGGACAGATCCCGCAGATCCGAGCGGTGATGTCGGGAGCGTCGGCGAAGGGCCGGCCTCGCAGGAACGCCTCGAAGAACCGTGGCGGCTCGAAGATCGAGAACTCGACGTCCTCGATGGTTCCATCGACCACCGACACCCGCAGCGAACCCTCCCCTTCCACCCTGGCCAGGTAGTCGACGGCGATGGTGCGGGCGTCAGGCACGGGATCCCTCCTCGATCCGATCCGAAGCGCTGCGGAAGGGCTCGGCCCAGGCGTTGAACCCGCGCAGCATGGCGACCAGATCGCCTGGCTCGACTCCCTCACCGCGGAGGTGGTCGACCAGTGAGCCGACGTTGGGTGACTCCGCAGGTCCGAAACAGGCATAGCACCCGCGGTGGTAGCTGGGGCAGATCGCTCCGCATCCCGCCTGGGTGACGGGGCCGAGGCAGGCGGTGCCGTGAGCGACGGCCACGCAGACGTTGCCCTTGCGTTTGCACGGCAGACAGACGCTGTGACGAGACACGTTGGGACGCCGATGGTGCAGGTAGGCGGCGATCACCTCGAGGAGCTGGTACTTGTTCACCGGGCATCCGCGGAGCTCGAAGTCGACCGGGACGTGATCGGCGATCGGGGTGGAGGTCGCCAGGGTGTCGATGTAGTCGGGGTGGGCGTAGACCTGCTGGACGAAGCCATCGACATCGCTCCAGTTCCGGAGCGCCTGGATGCCTCCGGCGGTGGCGCAAGCGCCGATCGTGACGAGCACGTCGGTCTGGCGCCGGACCTCCCGGATGCGCTCGGCGTCGTGCCGGGTCGTGATGGAGCCCTCGACGAGGACGATGTCGTAGGGGCCGGGGGCGACCTCCCTGGACGCCTCGGGGAAGTTGGCGATCTGGACCATGTCGGCGACGGCGAGGAGCTCGTCCTCACAGTCGAGGAGGCTGAGCTGGCATCCATCGCACGAGGCGAACTTGAACACGGCGAGGGTGGGGATGGCCGTCATCGTCACACCTCCTTGAGCCAGCACAGCTCGACCATGTCCGAGCAGCGGAACACCGGACCGTCCTTGCAGACGAAGAACGGTCCGAACTGGCAGTGTCCGCAGAGTCCGACGCCGCATGCCATGTTGCGCTCCATCGACACGGCGATCCGCTCTTCGTCGACGCCCGCGGACTCGAGCGCCTGCTTGGTGAACCGCATCATGATCTCGGGTCCGCAGACGAACGCGGTCGTGCCGGCCGGCTCGAACGACGCCCGCCGGATCAGGTCCGTCACCACACCGACGGATCCGTGCCATCCCGGTTCACCGCGATCGACGGTCAGCAACACGTCGATGTCGAGGCCGGCCATCCATCCCCGGATCTCGTCGAGATACAGGAGCCCGGACGGCGAACGCGCCCCGTACAGCAAGGACACCCGTCCGTAGGCGTCGCGATCGGTCAGGATCGTGTAGAGCACCGGCCGCAGCGGCGCCAGACCGATCCCCCCGGCCACGACGAGAACGTCGGCGCCTCTCGCATCTTCGAGCGGCCATCCGTTGCCGAAGGGGCCCCGCACGCCGATGCGGTCGCCCGGTCGGAGCGCGGTCAACGCCGACGAAACGGGCCCGACCGAGCGGATCGTCTGGACCAGGGCGTGGGGCGCGCCCGGATCGCCCGAGATGGAGATGGGGATCTCCCCGATGCCGAAGGCGCTGAGCATGGTGAACTGTCCGGGTTCGAAGACGAGCCCGCCGGGCGGCGGCTCGATCTCCAGGGTGACGGTATCGGCGAGTTCCCGCCGGACGGACCGCACCGGCCACCACGCGGGTACCAGCGGAGCGATGAGAGGGTCAGGGAGCGCCATAGACATCCATCAACTGGAGTCGGGCGGCCTGCAGCCGTGCCGTCATCACCTGCGAGAACCGCTGCAGCAGCTGATAGCCGAACTCGTGGTCGGCGTCGATGGCGGCGCGGAGGCATCGGGCGTCGAGCCGGATCGCCGCCGTATCGGTCAGCGCCTGGGCGTCGAACATCCAGCGGCGGGGCGGGAACAGCCAGGACCAACCCAAGATGTCGCCGCCGTGCAGCGTCTGGACCACGTGCGCGCCGCGGCCGGGGGTCGTGACCTCCAGCGCGACGTCGCCGCGGAGGATCAGGTAGCAGGCGTCCGCAGGGCCACCCTCGCGGAAGATGACCTGCCCGGCGGCGAAGGCGGCCGGGGTGGCGCACGCCGACAGGATCCCGATGTCCTCGTCGGACAGGTCGGCGAAGAACTCGTGCTCTCGGAGGGTGTCGAACACGGTGCCGGTCATCGGGGGCCTCCTTCGACGGGGAACGGACCGGCGACGGGAACGGCGATCCGGCGCAGGTCCGTGTCGCGGAACCTTCGCACCTCTTCGGTGAGGTCGATCCCGACGGGACACCAGGTGATGCACCGTCCGCAGCCGACGCATCCGCCGGTACCGAACTGCGCGTGCCACGAGGCCAGCTTGTGCGTCATCCACTGGCGGTACCGTGCCGAGACCGAGGAGCGGACCGGTCCGCCGTGGATGTAGCTGAAGTCGAGCGTGAAGCACGAGTCCCACAGGCGAACCCGATCGAAGCTCGCCAGGTCGAGGGACGGACGGTCCTCGGCCGTCGTACAGAAGCAGGTGGGGCACACCATCGTGCAGTTCGTGCAGGCGAGGCATCGCCGAGCGATGTCCTCCCAGTGCGGGTTGACGGCGTTGGCGTAGAGGAGCTCCTCGACGCCGTCGAGGTCGACGGAGCGGCCCATCGCGGTACGCGCCTCGGCGACGTGGCGACCGGCCTGCTCCTGGTCGTCGGAGCGGGCCGGTCGCGACGGAAGGGCCGCCAGGACCTCTGCGCCGAGGTCGGTGCCTGCCCTGGCGAGGAACCGGTGGGTCGCGTCGAGGAGCTCCACCATGGCGATGTCGAAGCCCTCCCCGGCCGCAGGCCCCGTTCCGGTCGAGGCACAGAAGCACGTCCCTCCCGGTTCGGTGCAGTCGACGGCGACGATGAAGAGCCGGTCCCGGTTCGACCGGTAGACGGGATCGGCGACGGGGCCTTCGAGGAGCACCCGGTCCTGGACGTGGATCGCCGCCAGTTCGCACGCCCGGACCCCGAGGAACGCCAGCGGAGCGTCGGCCGGCGGGGGGAACGACACGTCGCCGTCGGCGGCGGCGGTGAACAGGGTGGTCTCGGGCGGATGCAGGAACCGTTTCCATCCCTGCGGACCGCACACGTAGCCGAACACGGCGTCGTCGTCGCGATCTTCGAGGCGGTAGGAGGCGGCGTCCTGCCGGTCCCGGATGCCGACGGGGAGATCGGAGCTCGAGGTGACCGGCCCGTACACGATGGCGTCGGATACGACCCGCGGTCCGAGCACCGTGTAACCGCGGTCGGAGAGCTCGGCGATGAGCAGATCGATCGTCGCCGGATCGAAGACGACCGCGGCATCCGTCGCGGACCGTTGCGTCATGCCTCGACGCTACCGAACGTGCGGGCGACCCGGTAGAGGCCTTCGGCGCATCGACGGCGGCAGGATCGCGATATCGGTAGCCTTGCCGCGATGGACGCCGTCCGACGACGCTATCGGCCGACATTGCGCCGCCCCCGGGCCATCGTCGCCTTCGAGGGCTGGAACGACGCCTGCGAGGCCGCCACCGGCGCCGCCGCCTACCTCCTGGGCCGCCTGGCGTCCGAAGAGCCCTTCGCGACCATCGAACCGGAGGAGTTCTTCGATTTCCAAGAACACCGGCCCCATGTCCACGTGGGGGACGGCACGACCCGTCGGATCACGTGGCCCGAGACGCGGTTCTACGCCATCGTGCTGCCGGATCACCATCACGACCTGGTCGTCGTGACCGGCGACGAGCCGTCCTTCCGGTGGAAGACCTTCGCCCGCACCGTCACGATGGTGCTCAACGAGGTCGACACCGAGAGCGTCCTGCTCCTCGGGGCCTACATCGGCCAGGTCACCCATCAGCAACCGGTCCCCATGTCGGGCGTCGGCACCGATCCCGACGAGGTTCGCCGCTACGACCTGGAGGTGTCCGACTACGAGGGACCGACGGGGATCGTCGGGGTCTTGATCGAAGCGTGCCGGGAGGTGGGTCTCCCGGCGCTGAGCATCTGGGCGGGAACGCCGCACTACCTCGCCGCCAACCCGAACCCGTCGGCCATGTTGGCGATCACCAGGAAGCTCGCCGAGATCCTCGGCACGTCGTTCGACCTGAAGGACCTGGAACGCCTCGACAACGACTTCCGGGCGCGTGTCGACGAGGCGATCGGCAACGGCGACGATCTCGCCGACTACCTCGACGGCCTCATCGGCGGGCGGGATCTCCTCGACCCCTCGTTGACGAGCGAGCTGGTGTCCGAGATCGAACGGTTCCTGGAAGGGTTGAACTGAGGTGCGTCTCGACCAGATCCTCCTGTGGACGCACCTGCTCGCCGTCGCCGTGTGGACCGGCGGCCTGATCACCCTGGCGGCGCTGGTTCCGGCGATGCGCAAGGCCGGCGCCGACCGGCCGCTGCTGCAGGCGACGGCCCGTCAGTTCGGCAGGATCTCGTGGACGGCGATGACCGTGGCGGTGATCACCGGTGTCTGGCAGGTCCTCGACCTGGGGATCCCCTGGCGGATGCTGGAGGTCAAGCTCGCCTTGGTGGCGTCGGTCGTCGCCCTCGCCGGGATCCACCAGGTGACGGCGAAGCGCACGTCGGCGGCGGTGCGGGGAGCCATCCAAGGCGTCATCTTGGTGATCAGCATCGCGATCTTCGGCGTCGCGGTCGCCACCTTCACCTGATCCGACGACGCCTCGGCGACCCGTCAGCCGACGATGTCGTCGAGGACGGCGAAGAGCCGTTCGACGTCGCCCGCATCGTTGTACAGGTGAGGTGACACCCGGATCGAGTCGCCACGAACGCTGACGTAGACCCGATGGGCGGCGAGGGCGGCAGGCAGGTCGGCGGGGATGCCCCGGGCGCGACGGAGGCCGAGGAGATGCGGCCCCCGATCGGCGGTCGGTTCGAAGCCTCGCCGGGCGGCTTCCTCGACGATCCGGGCCGTCAACGCGCCGAGCGCATCGGCGACGTCGGCGACGCCCCAGGCGAGGATCTGGTCGAGGGCGGCGATCGCCATCGGGACGAGCACGAAGTTGCTGCGCTCCCCCACGTCGTAGCGGCGAGCGCCGGATTGGAGACGATCGGTGTAATCGACCAGACCGGCGAAGTCCTCGGCGCCGTCGCGGGTGATCCAGCCGTGTTCGAGTGGGACCCCGTCGCGACGGTCCGGACTCGCCCACAGGTACCCGAGGCTGTAGGGGCCCATGAGCCACTTGTAGCCGGCCGCCACCACGAAGTCGGGACGGACCGCGGTCACGTCGAAGGGCATCGCACCGAGCGACTGGGTGGCGTCGACGACGAGGGCGGCGCCGGCGTCCCTGGCGGCGGCGCCGACCACCTCGAGATCCACCACCGAACCGTCGGTCCAGTGGACGTTGGGGACGGCTACCACCGCGGTCGCGGCGTCGATCTCGTCGAGTACGCCGTCGGTCCAGCTTCGATCGTCCCGGCGCTCGACGACCCTGACGGTGCCGCCGCCTGCGGCGACCGCCGCCCGCCACGGGTACACGTGGGAGGGGAACTGCTCGGCGAGGACGACGACGGTACGGCCCGGACCGATCGGGAGGTTGGCGGCGGCGACCCCGACCCCGTAGCTGACCGCCGGGACGAGGGCGACCCCATCGGCGTCGTCCCCGGCCCTGACGACGGCCGCGAACCGCGACCGGAGTTCCTCGGCGGGGACGAAGAAGTCGTCGACGGAGATCTCCCAGGGATGCTCCGCTGCCGCGACCGCGGCGAGCCCCGCCGCGGTGACGGACCTGAGTTGCGGCGACATGTAGGCGCAGTTCAGGTAGGTGACGTCGTCGGGAACGTCGAAGAGGTGGCCTTGCGGTCCGTCGATCATCGAAGCCGGGGCGTCGGCCGGGAGGCGACGCCGGTGACGATCAGCGCTTGCGCTTGTGCCGGTTCGCCTTGAGGCGCTTCCGGTACTTGTGCTTGCTCATCTTCTTCCGGCGCTTCTTGATCAGCGAACCCATGCAGTGACCTCTCACATCTGTGCGGAAGGGGTAGGTTCGCGGAGGATACGCCGTTTCGCAACCCAGCGGCCGTCGAAGAGGCCCCTGGGCCTCCTAGCATTGTGCAGATGCGTCCCATCATCGGTATCACCACCCAACCGAAGTGTGCGGTCTCGTCGTCGGGGGACATCGAGTCGCACGTCATCGCCCACACCTACACCGACGCCGTCCTCCGCGCCGGCGGCAACCCGGTGCTCCTCGTCCCCATCCCCGATCCCGACGTGCCCGACCTGCTGGATCGGCTCGACGGGATCGTCCTCACCGGCGGGGGCGACATCGAGGCCCACCGCTACGGGGCGGAGACGCACGAGACGATGCGCAACACGAACTTCGATCGTGACCAGTTCGAGATCGCGATCGCCCACGAGGCCCGCGCCCGCCGGATGCCGATGCTGGCGATCTGCCGAGGGATGCAACTCGTCAACGTCGCGTTCGGTGGCACGCTGATCCAGGACATCCCGACGGAGATCGGATCCCTCGACCACGACGAGATCGGCCACGCCGTGTGGAACGGTCATCAGCCCGTCGTCCTCGACCCGGCCTGTCGAGTGGCCGAAGCGATCGGAGAGACGGCGCTGATGGTCAACTCGATCCACCATCAGGCGGTCCGCGACGTCGCCCCCGGCTTCCGTGCGGTCGGAACCGCCGGGGACGGCGTGATCGAGGCCATCGAGGCCGACGATCCCGAGTGGCCGCTGCTCGCCGTCCAGTGGCATCCCGAGTACCTGAGCCACCGCGACGATCCCAACTCGCATGCGTTGTTCGACGCCCTGGTCGCCTCGGCGCGACACCGCGAATCGGTCTGAGGTGTCGGGCGTCGTCCTGTTCGTGTGCAGTGGCAACATCTGCCGCTCGCCCATGGCCGAGTACCTGGCTCGGGACGCCGATCCCGCCCGGAGCTTCGCGTCGGCGGGAACCTCGGCGCTCCCCGGCGCTCCTCCGAGCCCTGGAGCGGTGGCGGCGATGGCCGAGATCGGGATCGACCTGTCGGCGCATCGGGCGCACTCGGTGTGGGAGCTACGCGAGCCTCCGGCGCGGGTCCTCGCCGCCACCGCGGCGCATGTCGACGAGCTGATCCGGCGCCGGCCCTCGTGGGCGCCGCTGGTCGACACGATCGACCCGGCGGGCGCCGACATCGAGGACCCCTACGGCGCGGACCTGGCGGCCTACCGACAGACGCGGCGTTCGATCGCCGCCGCCATCCGAGCCCGGTTCACCTGACCAGGCCGTCGCGATCGGCGGTGAGCCGCCGGACCTGGCCGACCGTGCCGAGGACCGCGCCCAGGGCGTCGATGACGGCGTCGGCGCGTTCGTCGGTGACGAGGGCCAGAGCGGTGGGTCCGGCTCCCGACCAGGCGGCGTGCAGCGCCCCCGCGTCGAGCGCCGCCTGGACGAGCCTGGTGGTGAGCGGCGACAACGCGGAGCGGGGCGCCTCGTGCAGCTCATCGCCGCGGGCATGCGCCAGGGCGGCGGGATCCCCGGTGCGGAGACCTTCGACGAGGAACACGACCCTGGCGATGGTGCGGGCCGCCGCCGGGAGGCCGACGGTGTCGGGGAGGGCGTCGCGGGCGTCGCCGGTACGCAACTCGAAGTCGGGGATCGCCACGATCGGGACGAGGTCGGGATGCAGCTCGAGGTGACGCGACGATGCCGTGCAGGCCGCCTGTAGGCCTCCGTACACGGCAGCGGCGGCGTTGTCCCCGTGGCCTTCGAGTTCGGCGACGACGTGGAACACCCGGTCACGGTCGACGTCGAGTCCTTGGGCGTCGAGGGACGCCGCGGCGGTCGCCGCGGCGACCGCCGCGGACGATCCGAGTCCCCGGCCGCGGGGGATGGCCGAGTCGATCCGCAGCGTCATCGGTGGCCCCACCGCGGCGACCGCGCGGGCGACGATCTCCCCGTCGTCGATCGGACGGACCACGCCGTCGATGTCGACGATCCCCGTCGCCGCGGCCGGTTCGGCTTCGACGCGGCACCGGAGGTCCAGGGCCAAGGCGAGCGTGTCGAAGCCGGGGCCGAGGTTGCCGGACGACGCGGGGGCCGAGGCGGTCCCGCTCACTGGTCCACCGGCTCGATGAAGATCCGGGTCGCTTCGGGCACCACGTCCCGGATCGCCGCTTCGACGGCCTCGATCGCCTGCTGGACCTGCTCCTCCGACAACCCCTCGTCGAACGCCACGTCCATGTTGACGAGGATCTGGTCGGGGGACAGCTGCATGGTGAGCAGGTCGTCGATGTGCTCGACCTCGGGGATGGACAGGGTCGCGGCCCGGATCGATGCTCGTTGTTCTCGACTGGCCGATTCGCCGATGAGCAACGCCTTCATCTCGACGGCGATCACCCATGCGACGCCGGCGAGGAGGAGGCCGATGAGGATGGACGCCAGGCCGTCCCAGCGGGCGTCCTCGGTCAGATGGGCCAGGACGATACCGATCGCGGCGATGACGAGCCCGACGACGGCGGCGGAGTCCTCGAACAGCACGATGAGCAACGCCGGGTCCTTGCCCTCCCGGATGGTCTTGGGGATCGACCGACCGGCCCGGAGCCGGTTGAACTGCTTCAACGCGGGACGGAACGCGACGAGCAGCTCGAAGAGGGCGGCGATGGCGAGCACCCCGAGCGACAGCCACAGGCCGACCTGTTCGTGGGCGTCGGCGTTGCGGATCTTGTCGATGCCGTTGACGATCGACAGGACCGATCCACCGACGAACAACACGACGGCCACCATGAACGCCCAGAAGTAGCGTTCCTTGCCGGTGCCGAAGGGATGTTGGACGCTCGGTCCGTGATGGGCGGCCGCCTCGCCCCGGAGCAGGAAGAGCTGGTTGCCGGTGTCGGCGAGGGAGTGGAACGCCTCGGCGAGCATCGCCGAGCTGCGGGAGATGGCGGCGGCGCCGAACTTGGTGAGCGCGATCCCGAAGTTGGCGGCCAGCGCCAGCAGGACGAGGCGTTTCGATTCGGCGGCGGACATGGCCGAGAGGGTACCGCAGCGGCGGTCCGGTCCCGCTTCGGTAGGCTTCCCGCATCCGAGGGAAGGAACGCCGTGCCGCCCGCCATCGTCGCCGAAGGGCTGACCAAGTACTACGGCGAGACCCCGGGGATCGTCGGCCTCGACCTCGAGGTGGGGGTGGGTGAGGTGTTCGGTTTCCTCGGCGCCAACGGAGCGGGGAAGACGACCACCATCCGGACCTTGCTCGACCTGCTTCGCCCGACGTCGGGTCGGGCGCGCATCCTCGGCCTGGACAGCCACGACGATGCCGTCGCGATCCATGGGCGGATCGGCCACATCCCCGGCGACGTGACGATGTACGAGGAGATGACCGGGCGAGAGCTGTGCCGGTACTTCGCGAACCTCCGGGGGGTCGACACGGCCGCCGAGGTGGAACGGCTCGCCGAACGGCTCGACCTCGATCTCGACCGCAAGATCGGCGCCTACTCGAGCGGCAACCGCCAGAAGGTGGCCATCGTCCAGGCGTTCATGCACCGACCCGAGCTGCTCATCCTGGACGAGCCGTCGACGGGCCTCGATCCGCTGATGCAGCAGGAGTTCTATGCGATGGTCCGAGAGGCTCGCGACGAGGGACGCACGGTGTTCCTGTCGTCGCACATCCTCCCCGAGGTCGAGCGGGTGGCCGACCGGGTGGCGGTCGTCCGGTCGAGCCGCCTCGTCACCGTCCAGACCGTCGAAGGGCTCAAGGCGAAGGCGCGCCGCCACATCCAGATCGTCTTCACCTCGCCGATCGACCCCGAGGTGTTCCGTTCGGTGCCCGGCGTCCAGGAGGCGAGCCCCTCCCATGACGGCCGTGGCGTCGACCTGGTCGTCGCCGGGCCCCTCGAGGAGGTGATGGCCGTCGCCGCGCGACACGGCGTCGAGAACGTCATCTCCCACGAGGGCGACCTCGAGGACGCGTTCTTGGCGCTGTACGACGACGATGCTTCGTAACGTCTTCACCCATACCGTCTGGCGGCGCCGCCGGTCGCTCCTCGGGTGGACCCTGGGCGGCCTCGCCCTCGGCTGGTTCGTGGTCGCGTTCTACCCGACGCTGCAGGCGAGCGCCGCCGAGTTCCAGCAGATCCTCGAACGACTCCCCCAGGCCCTCCTCGAGACGATGGGGATCGACCCGGCGACGTTCGCCACCGCCAAGGGGTACGTCGAGGCCGAGCTGTACAACCTCCTCGGGCCGGTCCTGGTCATCATCTACGCCGTACAGCTCGGCGGCGCAGCCGCCGCCCAGGAGGAGGAGGACGGCACCGCCGACCTCCTCTACACGCTGCCCCTTCCTCGGCGCTCGATCGTGCTGCAGAAGGCCGCTGCCGGGTACGTGCTCCTCGCCGCGCTCGTCGCCGCCTTGACGGTGACGCTCCTCGTCGGGAACCCGGTCTACGACATGGGGCTCCCCGTCGCCGGGATCGTCGGCATCAACGTGGCGCTCTACGGCCTCGCCGCGATCTTCGGCGCGCTCGCGTTCGCCATCTCGTCGTGGACGGGCCTGCGGGGATCCGGCGCGGGCCTCGCCGGCGGCCTCGCCGCCGCCTCGTTCGTCCTCGACGGCTTCGCCCCCATCGTCGACTGGCTGTCCTGGGGAGACCGCCTGACGCCCTTCGACTGGTACCTCCGAGGTGATCCCCTCGCCCACGGCGTCGGTGGCTGGCAGCTCCTCCTGCTCGGCCTGAGCGCAGCCACGGTCGCCGTCGGGGTCGTCGGCCTCGAACGACGCGACATCGGGGTGGCCCGGGCCTTCCCCAAGCTCTCGCTCCGGAGGCGCTCGGCCGCCGAGGCGGGCCGCCGCAGCAGCGACTCGTGGATGCTCCGTCAGATCTGGAGCTGGGCGATCTGGATGCGACGGCGGGCGCTCCGCTGGTGGGTCGTCGCCATGGCGGGCTTCACCGCCCTCCTGCTCACGGTGTACCCCTCCCTGGAGAACCTGGGCGGCGACCAGGTGACCGAGCTCATCCAGGCGTACCCGAAGGAGATCCTCGCCATCTTCGGGATCACCGATCCCGCGTCGGTGCTCGAAGGCCCCGGGTTCATCTCCTCACGGATCCATGGCAGCATCGGTCTCGTCGCCCTCCTCGTCCTCGGGATCGGGTTCGGGGCCCGGGCCGTCGCCGGCGAGGAACGCCGCGGCACCCTCGACCTCCTTCTCGCCGAGCCGGTGGAACGCACCCGGGTGGTGGTGGAGCAGGCCGTCGCCCTGGTCACCGTGGTGACCCTGGTGGTGTCCCTGGGGGTGGTCGTCCCGATGCTCATCGGCGGACCTGCCGTGGGCCTGGGCGTGTCCGCCGAGGGCATGACGGCCGGCAACGTCGGCATGATCCTGCTGGTGTCGTTGTACGGCGCCCTCGCCCTCGCCGTCGGTGCGTGGACCGGACGCCACGGCGCGGCGGTCGGCGTGGCGACGTTCGCGGCCGTGGCCGCGCACCTCGTCAACGGCTTCGGAGCGTTCGTCGACTGGCTGGAACCGCTTCGGCCGTGGTCGCCCTTCTATTGGTACGCCGGTCCGAAGAACCCCCTGTCCCAGGAGCTCGGATGGCAGCAACCCGCCCTCGCCGCGGTGGCCGTGCTCCTCGTCGTCACCGCCGTGATCGGGTTCCGCGGTCGCGACGTCGGGGTCTGACCTCCGCGTTCGGGTCGCATCCATCCGATAGGGTCGCCGAGACGGTCGGGAAGGGGAACACATGGAGAGGAGACCACATGGTCGGGTTCGACGCCATCGGGATCACGACGTCGGAGATGGCAGCAGCGGTCGACTTCTTCGGCCGGTTGGGGGTCGAGTTCCCGGCCGGCGCGGAGACCGAGGGTCACGTCGAGGCATCGCTCGGGGGAGGTCTACGGCTGATGCTCGACACCGACGCCGTCGTCGCCGGGTTCGACCCGGCGTGGGATCCTCGAACGCAGGGATCGGGGCGCGTCACGATGGCGTTCCTCTGCGACTCACCGCGAGAGGTGGATCGGAAGGCAGCCGAACTGCGCGCCGCGGGGTACTCGATCCGCAAGGAACCATGGGACGCGTTCTGGGGTCAGCGCTATGCGGTCGTCGATGGACCGGACGGCGTCCGGGTCGACCTGTTCGCACCGCGGTGAACGGGCCGGTCAGTCCCCGTAGATGTCGGCGATCAGGTCGGCGTACTTCTTGGCCACGACCGACCGTTTCACCTTCAGGGTCGGGGTCAGCTCGTCGCCCTCGATCGAGAGGTCCCGCGGCAAGATGCGGTAGGTCTTGATCGCCTCGGCCTTGGAGACGGCCTTGTTCGCGTAGGCGATGGCCTTGTCGATCTCGGCTCGGAGGTCGGGGTCGTCGATCAGGTCGGCGAGGTCGGCGGATGGTTTCCCGTGAGCGTGGGCCCATGCGGGCAACGCCTCGGCGTCGATGGCGATGAGCGCGGCGATGAACGGCTTGGCGTCACCGACGACCATCGCCTGAGAGACGAGCGGGTCGGATCGGAGGCGGTCCTCGAGGACGGCGGGGGCGACGTTCTTGCCGCCGGCCGTCACGATCAGTTCCTTCTTCCGTCCGGTGATCGACAGGTACCCGGCGTCGTCGAGGGCGCCGATGTCGCCGCTGTGGAACCATCCATCCGGTTCGAGGGCCTCCTTGGTGGCGGCTTCGTTGCGCCAGTAGCCCTTGAAGATGTGCTTGCCCTTGATCACGACCTCGCCGTCGTCGGCGATCCCGACGGAGACACCCGGGAGGGGACGTCCGACGGTTCCGATCCGCACCGCGTCCGGCGGGTTCACGGTCGACGCGGCCGTCGTCTCGGTCAGGCCGTAGCCCTCGAGGGGCGTGACGCCGATACCACGGAAGAAGTGGCCGAGACGCGCCCCGAGCGCTGCGCCTCCCGAGATGGCGTACCGCATCTCACCGCCGAAGACAGCGCGGAGCTTGCCGTAGACGAGCTTGTCGAACACGGCATGCTGGACCTTGACGAACAGCGGCACCTTGCCGTCCTGCAGGCCCTTGCTGTAGGCGATGGCGACCCCGGCGGCGAGGTCGAAGATCTTGCCCTTGCCCTCGTCGTCGGCCTTGAGCTTGGCGGCGTTGTAGATCTTCTCGAAGACGCGGGGCACCGAGAAGACCCAGGTCGGTTTGAATATGGCCAGTTCCTCGGTCAGGTTCGGGATCCCGGTCGAATAGCCGATCTTGACCCCGGCGCTGACACAGACGACCTGCACGAGCCGGGCGAAGATGTGGGCGAGGGGGAGGAACATGAGCTGGCGCTGCTGCCGTCCGGTCAGCTCCCCGAGGACGGCTTCGACCTGCCGTACGGTCCAGATGAAGTTGCCGTGGGTGATGACACAACCCTTGGGACGTCCGGTGGTTCCCGAGGTGTAGACGAGCGTGGCGAGGTCATCGTGGTCGATGGCGGCGATCCGGGCCTCGACTTCGGCTCTCGTCTCGTCGGTGGCGAGGGCGGCGATCTGGTCGAGGGCACCGTCCTCGATGACGAACACGTGCTCGGCGGCAGGCAACTCGGCGGCGACCTCGTCGTAGACGGCCTTCATCGCCGCCGTCTCGCAGAAGATCCCGACCGATTCCGAGTTGCCCATGATCCACTGGACCTGCTCGGCGGACGACGTCTCGTAGATGGTGACGGTGGCGCATCCGGCGGCCCAGATGGCGTAGTCGAGGATGGTGAACTCCATCCGGGTGGCGGAGAACAGGCCGATCCTCGACCCCTTCTCGATGCCGAGGGCCACGAGCCCGGCGGCGAGCTCCTTCACGCGGGCGGCGAAGTCGGCGGCGGTGACGTCGACGAATCGGTCCCCGTCACGGTAGGCGAGGGAGGCGAGGTCGGGGTCCTCGGCGGCCAGTCCCAGCAGGGCGCTGATCGGGTTGTCCGACGGATCGACCGTCACCTCACCGGGGGTGGTGAACGTCTTCATGGGCTGGGGTCCTCCTGCCTGGTCCGCTGTGGCCGATTGTATCGGGCCGGGCCCGGGCCGGGGCAGGCTTCAGCGCTCGACGATCCGCACGGTGTCGCGAGCGACGGTCCCTCCGATCTCGATCCTCTCCGGGCTCCACGACAGCTCGATGCGGGAGGGTCGGTCGATCTCGGCGCCTTGGGCGATCGTGAGCCGGCCCGAGCTCCGCCCGTCGTGCCGAAGGGCGTGCGCCAACGCCACCGCCGCGCTTCCGGTAGCCGGGTCCTCGTCCACCCCGGCGGACGGAGCGAAGAACCGGACGTGGGCGTCGGTGTCGTCGCGGAAGTGAACGAGCATCAGCCCGAACCGGTCGGCGAGGGCGGCGGCGTGCGGTGCGGCGGCCGTGACCTCCTCGTCGTCGTGGTAGACGAAGATCAGGTAGTCCTTGGGCATGGTGACCTCCCATGCTCGGTGGGGCGCCGCGAGACCCGCCGCGGCGGCGATCGCGGAGGCATCGGCGACGGCGGCGACGTCGGCGGGGAGCTCGCCGGCGTCGATCCAGACGACGTCCTCGTCGCTGCGGTAGCGCACGTCCCCGGCGCGGCAGCGCAGCGTGCCCGAGTCGGGGGCCGGACCGAGCCGCGACAGGACCCAGGCGGCCCCGACGAGGGGATGGCCGGCGAACGGGAGCTCGAGTTCGGGGGTGAAGATGCGGACGGTCGGCGGACCGTCTAACCAGTCGACGAAGACGGTCTCGCTGTAGCCCAGGTCGGCGGCGATGGACGCCATGGCACGCTCGTCGAGACCGGACCGGTCGTTGATGACCCCGAGGTGGTTGCCGCCGGTATCTCCGACGGTGAAGACGCGAACGACCTGACAGGGACGCGGCATCGCCTGAGCGTACCGCGTCAGACCGCGACGAGCTCCTCCGTGTCGTCGCGTACGTTCGCGGCGGCGTCGCCGGGTCGGTCGCTCCTGCGGGCGGCGGCGAGCGCGACGGCGCAAGCGACGCCGCCGACGACGGCGAACACCCACAGGTTGCTTCCGAGCAGTACGGAGCCGCCGGCGACGACCGGGGCGCGACCTCGCCGGGGGTCGAGGGCCCAGCTCCCGACGCGGAACAAGACGGCGTAGCTGACCGCCGACATCCCGAGCCGGAGGGCGAGCGTGCGTACGGCATCGCGACGGTCTGTCGAGGCGGCGACGACGGCGCCGGCGGCGGCGAGTTGAACGGTGAGGGCGACGACCACGACCCATGTGAGGATGCCGTGTGCCTCCCGAGCTGCGCCGGCGAGGCCGACGAGGTCGCCGGCGTCGAGGACGATCGGGTCGAGGGCTTCGAGGGCGGCGTGGATCGTCTGCTCGTCGGCCGGAAGACCCCGATCGCGCAGCTCGCCGGCGAGGACCGGCACGGTCGGCTCGAGCGCCGACGCCAGATCGATGACCGGCTCCGAGCCGGGTGGGGCGAGGAGGGCGGAGACGAGCTGGTCGGTGACCGCAGCCAACGCCCGTTCGGTCTCGGGGGTGGAGGCGATGGCGTCGACGGCGTCGGAGACCTCGGGTACGGGGAGGCCGGAGGCGACGGCGATGCCGTCGGCGAGCCATCCGCCGATGCGGTCCCCGGCGATGTCCGCCGCGATGGTGGTGCGGACCGACGCCTCGAGGGTCGCCTGATCGCCGGAGACCTGCCGGCCCCACAGCCCCCCGAGCAGCAGGGTGGTGGCGAGGCCGAAGACCCACAGGGCGACGAACCGGGTGGCGGCTCGCGGTCGGGAGGTGAGGGTGGTGTCCATCGAACGCGGGAGCGTATCGGGGATGGCCGGCAACGGTCTCGGCTGTCGTCGCGACGGGGCCGAGGCTACGGTTGCCGCCATGGACGTGGTGGACCTCCTCGGACTGGACGATCTGCTGGCGCAGCTCATCGGCGCGGTGGGCCTGGCGATGGTGCTCGGCAACGGTTGGGCGATCATCCAGCATCGCCGGGGCCGGGCTCCGGAGAAGGCCGAGGGCGAGTTCCGGCCGGCGCGGGCGTGGTGGCTGCTGTCGGTCGGCGTGGTCATCACGGCGTGGGGCGCCGCCAGCCTCCTCACCTGACCGACGACGCCACGGCGAGGTACAATCCTGCCTGCCCGCGGGTGTAGTTCAATGGCAGAACATCAGCTTCCCAAGCTGAATACGGGGGTTCGATTCCCCTCACCCGCTCCACCCCCCGAACCCAGGGTTGGCCAAGCCCCCACAGGGCGCCACGAACCCAGGGTTGGCCAAGCCCCCACAGGGCGCCACGAACCCAGGGTTGGCCAAGCCCCCACAGGGCGCCACGAACCCAGGGTTGGCCAAGC
>JALVQZ010000035.1 GCA_027036355.1 Acidimicrobiia bacterium
CGAGCAGCGCGTACTCGACGAGGCTGGCGCCGTCTTCCTCGGCGAGCCTGGTCTGAATCGACGTCCAGAGTCGAAGCATGTTCTCTACCTCCTAGTGGCGGGGTGATCCGACCCACACGCTACGCCCTCGGGGGCCGGGTCACCATGGGTCGGGCGACCCATTGCGGGAGGATCCACGGCGGGATGGCTCAGGGAGGGCCGAGGCCGAGGCGGATGGCTTCGACGGCGGCCTGGGTGCGGTCGGAGATCCGGAGCTTCTCGTAGATGCTGGCCAGATGGTTCTTGACGGTCTTGTGCGAGATGTACAGCTCGTCGGCGATGTCGGCGGTGGCCGAGATGCCGCGCGCGAGGAGGGCCAGGATCTCTCGTTCGCGGGCCGTGAGGGAGTCGGCGTCCGGCCCGAGCGACGGTTCCCGGTAGCGATCGAGGACGGCGTCGGGATCGTCGGCGTCGATGAGCGACTCGCCGGCATGGACGGCGCGGATGGTCGCGGCGACGTCAGGAAGCGGTGTGGCCTTCGAGAGGAAGGCCTTGGCGCCCACCGCCCGGGCCCGGTTGCGATGCTCGTCGTCGGCGTGCATCGTCATGATGACGGCCGGGTAACCGCCTTCGAGGTCGCGGAGCGCGGAGAGGCCGCTGCCGTCGGGCATCTCGATGTCGACCAAGAGCACGTCCGGGCGGACGTCGGGGGCTCGGGACCGCAACGCCGCGGCCGTGGCCACCGCGCCGGCGACCTCGATGTCGGGGATCCTGCCCAGTGCCTGGGACAACCCGTCGAGGAGCAGGTGATGGTCGTCGGCGATGAGGATCCGGATCATCGGGTCCCCCACTGCAGCTCGACGGTCGTTCCCGCCTGCCCGGAGGCGATGGTCAGTCGTCCGCCGATCTTGTCGGCTCGCTCCCGCATCCCGATGATCCCCCAGTGACCGGGGGTTCGGGCTCCCGGATCGAAGCCGCGGCCGTCGTCGCTCACCGACAGGTGCCCGCGGTCGCGGTCGACCGAGCCCGCGATGGTGATCTTGGAGGCCCCGGAATGCTCGACGGCGTTGCGAACCGCCTCGGTGAGGATCGCCGCGAGCTCCTCGGCGATGCCGTCTCGGGGTGGGCGCTGCTCGTCGAGCTCGACGATCACGGCCGGACCGTCCGCGTCGATCTCGCCGACGATGGCATGGACGCACTCGACGAGACTGGACGATCGCACGGCGCGGAGGTCCTCGACGGTCGCGCGGATGCTCTCGACCACGCGGGTGGCGGTCTCGCGGAGGGCCGCGAGCTGAGCGATCGTGGCGTCGTCGCCGTCCGCGTCCATGGCGAGGAGGTCGATCCCGAGCCCCAGCGAGGCGACGGCCGGTCCGATCTCGT
This sequence comes from Acidimicrobiia bacterium, assembly GCA_027036355.1. Lineage (GTDB taxonomy): Bacteria > Actinomycetota > Acidimicrobiia > Spongiisociales > UBA5794 > JALSQW01. The sequence goes on from JALVQZ010000035.1 coordinate 1,363, forward strand.
CGTGGAGCTCCCTGGCCAACCGGAGCCGTTCCTCGCGGACGGCCCGGGCGGCGATCTCGGATAGGAGCACGATGTTGTCGAAGGCCAGGGCGATCGGTCGGAGCATCGTCTCGATGACGTCGTCGCTGCGGTCGGACCGGTCCACGCCCGCCGGGGGCCAGATCCGGAGCTCGCCGAGGCGGCGCGACGCGATGCCGATGGGGTATCGGCGGGCGTCGGTGGGAGATCCGGGTTCGCCACGGCGGGCGACGACGACCTCGGTCGGCTGGGAGATGCGGACCTCGGCTCCGACGAAGTCGACGTGTTGGGCGAGGTCGCGGAGGGCGGCCCGGCCCACCCCGACCGGGTTCAGTTCGGAGGCGGTGGCGAGTTCGCCGAGGCTGAGGAGGAGGTCGTGTGATGCCTCGAGCCGTTCGAGGCGCTGGGCGTCGAGCAGGGTGGTGCGTGCCAGCCGCTCTGCTCGGAGCTGCTCGTCGATGAGGATCCGACGCGCCTGGGAGAAGGTCACCGCCACGAGGGCGTAGAAGAGGCTGGCTTGGAGGAGCTGGGCGGACGGGAGGGATCTTCCCAAGAGGATGTCGCCGACGGTGAGCGCGACGATCGCGGCGCCGGTGGTCGACGCTCCCAGGACCGTGCCGTACCGGACGGACGCGTAGTAGACCGGGGCGGCGAGGAACAGCACGAAGGGGCTCTCCGAGCCGCCGGTCGACCAGGCGGCGAAGCCCCCGACGGCCACTCCGGAGAGGGCGAAGATCCATGCCGTGCGCGGTGACGACGAGCGGAGCCCGGCGTGGAGCGCCGCGGCGTACGCTCCGGTGGCGGCCATGGCCGCAAGGACCGGTGGGGTGGGGCCGCGAGCGATCGTCACGAGCGAGGCTCCGAGCACCGTCGATCCCCACAGGAGGCCGAGGAGGATGCGGTCGAACCTCGCTTCCCATTCGGTCGCGCGGGTCACCATGGGCAGCAGGGTACAGTCGTCGGATGTCGTCTCACGGGATTGCATCGGCACCGGCTCGGGTGGTCCTGAGCGGTGGGATCGGATCGGGCAAGAGCACCGTCGCCGAGCTCCTGGAACGTCGCGGGTGGAAGGTGATCTCCGCCGATCGGCTCGGCCATGAGGTGCTCGAGCCGAACGGGGAGGCGTTCGACGAGGTCGCCCGGGTATGGCCCGAGGTCGTCCGCGACGGTCGGATCGATCGAGGAGCGCTGGCGACGATCGTGTTCTCCGATCCCGCGCAGCTCGAACGCCTCGAGGCGATCACCCATCCCGCGATCGGGCGACGTATCGCCGCCGCGGCGGTGGAGGCGGGCGATCGGCCGGTGGCGGTGGAGATCCCGATCATCGCCGAGGGGCTGGTCGATCCGTCGTGGACGCGGGTGGTCGTCGACGCTCCCGACGAGGTCCGTTTCGCCAGGGCGGTGGTGCGGGGCGGCGATCCCGACGACGTCAGACGTCGGATGGCTTCCCAGCCCGATCGGGAGACGTGGTTGAGGTGGGCCGACGAGGTGATCGACAACGCCGGCGATCTGACCGCGTTGGAGGAGCAGGTCGATCGTCTCGTGGCGCGGATCGCGTCGCCGCCACCGAGCTGAGGGATCTGTCACAGGGGAGCGGTACCCTTTCCCGGAACCCCGGAGGACCGATGAGACCGTTCCGTGTGCATTCCGATTTCTCGCCTTCGGGCGATCAGCCGGAAGCCATCGCGCGTCTCGCCGACGGCATCCAGAGCGGTGAGCGGTTCCAGACCCTGTTGGGCATCACCGGCTCGGGAAAGTCGGCCACGATCGCCTGGACCATCGAGCAGGTCCAGCGGCCTACGTTGGTCCTCGCCCCCAACAAGGCCCTCGCCGCGCAGCTCGCCAACGAGTTCCGCCAGTTCTTCCCCGACAACCGCGTCGAGTACTTCGTCAGCTACTACGACTACTACCAACCAGAGGCGTACATCCCGCAGACCGACACGTACATCGAGAAGGAATCCACGATGAACGACGAGATCGATCGGCTGCGGCACTCGGCGACGGCGGCGCTGCTCACCCGCCGTGACGTCATCATCGTGGCGTCGGTGTCGGCGATCTACGGCCTGGGCTCTCCCGAACAGTACGAGGGTCAGCTCCTCCGCCTCGTCCGCGGCGTCGAGTTCCCACTCCAGGACGCCGTCCGCAAGCTCGTCGACATCCAGTACGAACGCAACGAGGTGAACCTCATCCGGGGCAAGTTCCGTCTCAAGGGCGACACCCTCGAGGTGTTCCCGTCCTACGAGGAGACCATCTTCCGCATCGAGTACTGGGGTGACGAGGTCGAGCGGATGCTGCGGATGAACCCGGTCACCGGGGAGGTCATCGAGGAGGTCGAGGACCTGTGGATCTACCCGGCGAGCCACTACGTGACCTCGTCGGAGCGGATCGAACGAGCGCTGGTCGGCATCGAGTCCGAGCTGCACGATCGACTCCGCCACCTCGAGGACCGAGGCAAGCTCCTCGAAGCCCAGCGTCTCCGGATGCGGACGGCCTACGACATGGAGATGCTGCGCGAGGTCGGCATGTGCCCGGGGATCGAGAACTACTCGCGGTACCTCGACGGCCGCGAACCCGGAGAGCCTCCCTACACCCTCCTCGACTACTTCCCCGACGACTACCTCACCGTCGTCGACGAGAGCCACGTCACGATCCCGCAGATCCACGGCCAGTACGCCGGCGATCGGTCCCGCAAGGAGGTCCTCGTCGACCACGGGTTCCGGCTGCCCTCGGCGATGGACAACCGTCCCCTCACCTTCGAGGAGTGGTACGCCCGCACCAACCAGGCGATCTTGCTGTCCGCGACCCCCGGCCCGTGGGAGCTACGGGAGTCCGCTCGGATCGTCGAGCAGATCATCCGACCGACGGGCCTGGTCGATCCCGAGGTCGAGGTCCGGCCAACCAAGGGCCAGATCGACGACCTCATCGAGGAGATCCGCACCCGTGCGGCCAACGATCGCCGCGTCCTCGTGACGACCTTGACGAAGAAGATGGCCGAGGACCTCACCGATTACCTCCTCGAGCTCGGCGTCAAGGCGCGCTACCTCCACAGCGACATCGACACGCTCGAACGGGTCCAGATCCTCCGCGACCTGCGTCTGGGCGACTACGACGTGCTGATCGGCGTCAACCTGCTGCGGGAGGGACTCGACCTCCCCGAGGTGTCGCTCGTCGCGATCCTCGACGCCGACAAGGAAGGCTTCCTCCGCTCCGAGACGAGCCTCGTCCAGACCATCGGCCGCGCCGCCCGCAACGTGGAGGGCGCCGTCATCATGTACGCCGACGAGGTGACCGACTCGATGCGACGGGCGCTCGACGAGACCAATCGACGCCGACGGGTCCAGATCGCCTACAACGAGGAGCACGGCATCGACCCTCAGACGATCAGGAAGAAGGTGTCCGACATCCTCGAGCTGGTGCAGTCGTCCCACGACGGCCCGTCGACCGACCGGCGGGCCAGGGAGCTTCGCCGCCGGGAGCCGTTGCATCTCGACACTCCCGACCTCCGCCGCCTGATCCAGAGCCTCGAGGAGGAGATGCGCGAAGCGGCCGTCGAGTTGCGGTTCGAGTACGCGGCCAGGCTGCGCGACGAGATCAACGAGCTGAAACGGGAACTCGCGGAGCTCGTCGAGGCGGCCAGATGACGGGCCGGTGAGTGGCGCCTCGCCGGTACACTCGCCCAGCGTCGTCGGAGCGGGAAGGGGCACGATGCCGGCCGACAAGATCGTCGTCAAAGGGGCACGAGAGCACAACCTGAAGGGGCTCGATCTCGAGCTCCCGCGGGAGAAGCTCATCGTGTTCACCGGCTTGTCCGGCTCCGGGAAGTCCTCGCTGGCGTTCGACACGATCTACGCCGAAGGCCAACGGCGCTACGTCGAGAGCCTGTCCGCCTACGCCAGGCAGTTCCTCGGTCAGATGGACAAGCCGGACGTCGACTTCATCGACGGCCTGTCGCCGGCCATCTCGATCGACCAGAAGACCGCAGGCCGGAACCCGCGCTCGACGGTCGGGACGGTCACCGAGATCCACGACTACCTGCGGCTGCTCTACGCTCGGATCGGTGTTCCGCACTGTCCCAACGACGGCAGCCCCGTGGCCCGCCAGACACCCCAGCAGATCGTCGACCAGATCCTCGAGCTGGAGGAAGGTACCCGGTTCCTCGTTCTGGCGCCCGTGATCCGGGGCAGGAAGGGCGAGTACGAGGCGCTGCTCAAGGACCTCGCCAAGCAGGGGTTCTCCCGGGCCCGGATCGACGGGGAGGTCCGCGACCTGACCGACGACATCAAGCTCGACCGGTACTTCCAGCACACGATCGAAGTGGTGGTCGATCGACTCGTCCGCAAGGAGGGGATCGAGCGGCGGCTGACCGATTCGTTGGAGACCGCGCTTCATCTGGCCGAGGGGATCGCCCACATCGACATCGTCGACGGGCCGACGCTCGCCTTCAGTCAGGACTTCGCCTGCCCGGAGTGTGGCCTGTCGTTCCAGGAGCTGCAGCCGAGGAACTTCTCGTTCAACTCCCCATACGGCGCGTGCCCCGACTGCAGCGGCCTCGGAACGCGGTACTCGGTCGACCCGGACCTGATCGTTCGCCATCCCGACCGGTCGCTGTCCGAGGGAGCGATCGCCCCGTGGACGGGCCGCCATCGGACGACCTACTACCAGCGGCTCATCACGGCCGTGGCGGAGGCGGAGGGGATCGACATGACGGTCCCGTGGAAGGACCTTCCCGACGCCCACCGCACGATGATCCTGTACGGGACCGGGGCCGATGCCAGCTACACCATCTCGTACACGAACCGGTTCGGTCGGGAACGGCGCTACGACGCCACCTACGAAGGTGCCGTACCGTGGCTGGAGCGACGCTACGCCGACGCCGAATCGGACGGGGCACGGGACTCGTACCAGCAGTACATGCGCGAGGTTCCCTGTGACTCCTGCGGCGGCGGTCGCCTCAATCCGATCTCGCTGGCGGTCACCATCGCCGGGCGTTCCATCTTCGAGATCTCGTCGGTGTCGCTGAAGGAGACCCGGGCGTTCCTCGATGAGCTCCGGCTCACCGAGCGGGAGGCGATGATCGCCGAGCGGGTCGTCAAGGAGATCCGCTCGCGCCTCGAGTTCCTCATCGATGTCGGACTCGACTATCTGACGTTGATGCGGTCGGCGGCGACGCTCGCCGGTGGTGAGGCACAGCGGATCCGTCTCGCCACCCAGGTCGGTTCCGGTCTCGTCGGTGTCCTGTACATCCTCGACGAGCCCTCGATCGGGCTGCATCAGCGGGACAACCAGCGCCTGATCGAGACGCTCGTGCGACTCCGCGATCTCGGCAACACCTTGATCGTGGTCGAACACGACGAGGACACGATCCGCGTCGCCGACCACATCGTCGACATCGGTCCGGGTGCGGGGGAGCATGGCGGATCTATCGTCGCCGAAGGAACGCTCGACGACATCGTCGCCGAACCGGCCTCGATCACCGGCGACTATCTCGCCGGTCGGCGGTCGATCGAGGTTCCCGCGACGAGGCGGATCGGGACGGGCCCCGAGATCGTGGTCCGCGGTGCGACCGAGAACAACCTGAAGGACATCGACGTTGCGTTCCCGCTGGGCACGTTCGTGTGCGTCACGGGGGTCTCGGGCAGCGGCAAGTCCTCCCTCGTCCAGGACATCTTGTCGAACGGCCTGCACGCCGAGCTCCACGGGGCCCGCACGCTTCCCGGCCGCCACCGCCGCATCGACGGTCTCGAGCACATCGACAAGGTCATCAACATCGACCAATCACCGATCGGTCGGACCCCGCGGTCCAACCCGGTGACCTACACGAAGGCGTTCGGCGCCATCCGGCAGCTCTTCGCCGCCACCCCCGAGGCTCGGGTCCGCGGCTGGAAGCCTGGCCGGTTCTCGTTCAACGTCGCCGGCGGACGCTGCGAGGCATGCAAGGGCGACGGCACCCTCAAGATCGAGATGCACTTCCTTCCCGACATCTACGTGCCGTGCGAGACGTGCAAGGGCAAGCGGTACAATCGCGACACCCTCGAGGTCACGTTCAAGGGCCATTCGATCGCCGACGTGCTGGAGATGTCGATCGAGGAGGCCGTCCACTTCTTCGAGAACCAGCCCAGGATCGCCAGGATCCTCGGCACGCTCGACGAGGTGGGCCTCGGGTACGTGCGCCTGGGGCAGCCGGCGACGACCCTTTCCGGTGGCGAGGCGCAGCGCGTGAAGCTGGCTTCGGAGCTCGGGAAGCGGTCCACCGGCAGGACGTTCTACATCCTCGACGAACCGACCACCGGACTCCACTTCGAGGACGTCAAGAAGCTGCTCGGGGTCCTGCAACGCCTCGTGGACTCGGGGAACACGGTCGTCGTCATCGAACACAACCTGGACGTCGTCAAGTCGGCGGATTGGGTGATCGACCTCGGCCCGGAAGGCGGCGACGAAGGGGGGCGGGTCGTCGCTGCCGGAACCCCCGAACAGGTGGCCGGTGTTCCCGAGTCCTACACGGGCAAGTTCCTGCGCGACGTGCTGTCCGTCTGACGCCGCATCCAGGCGATGGTGAGGATCGAGATCGAGACGAGCAAGGCATTGCGGGCGAGCAGCATCCCCGCCCACCACGATCCGCCGGGGTCCCACAAGGCCAGGGACAGGACCGTCGCCGACGACATCGCAACCCACATCGCTTGCAGGCCTCGATGAGAGGAGAACGCCAGGAAGGGTGTCGGCCACAACAGGAACTGTGCCGACAGGAGCGGTGACGCGGTGATCACGGCGAACGTGGCGACCGCGAGCACCGCCGGTGTGGCCGCCCGTTGGTACGGCCGTCGGAGCGCGGTCAGGGCCGTGACGCCGATGGCCGCTCCGATGGCCAGGTTGACGGCCAGTGTCCATTGTCCCACCTGGATGTACGTCGCTCCGGCGAACGTGGCCAGGTCGAGCGGGCGCCCCGTGACGTGGCGCCATGCCAGAACGAGCGAACCGGCGATCGATTCCATGTGGATCCCAGAGAACTCCCGGCCGGCCTGGAAACCGGGTGTCGCCAGCAGGACCGCGATCAGGCCCACGGCGAAGACGACCGCGGCGGCCGCCCGGAGGCGCCGTCCCTTCCACCAGTCGATCAGCGCCAGCACCACCGGCCAGCCCTTCGCCGCGATCGCTCCCAGCGTGGTGAGCATCGATGCGGCTTGGTGGTCGCGAAGCATCCACAGGAGCGCGAGCGCCGCCAGCAGGGATGCCAAGGCGTCGTTGCGGAACAGGACCAGCGGCAGGAGCGGAAGCACGAGGATGAGCCATCGCCCCACGGCGAGATCGTCCGAGAGCTCCCGCCCGAGAGCCGCCACGACCCATCCGGTGGCCGCCAGCAGGACCGCGGTGACGAGAGCGAACGACACCGCCGGGCCGGTTCCGGCGATCGCGGACACGCCGTACGCCACGAACATCGGGATGAGAGCCAGCGGGAGATGTTCGATGGTGACCTCGACGTAGGGAACGCCTCCGGCGACGATCGCGGCGACACGCTCGGCGTAGAGGAAGGGATCGCCGGAGAGCCCGGTGAGCAAACCGAGACGGTCGGCGGCCTCGGCGGCACCAACCGCGAACATGAAGGCCAGCACCGAGCCGGCGGCCAGGACCAGGCCCCAGTGGGCGGCGAGACGCCGCGTCGGTTCTTGCATCGGCCCAGAAGGTAGGGGATGCTCCCGGCCATGGGAAGCACTCCGCCGGTGGACGATTGGGACTCGATCGCTCCGTGGTGGAGGCGAGAGGTGGAGGACGATCCGGTCTACGACCATCAGATCCTGCCGATGCTCGAGTCGCTCCTCCCCACGTTCGAGGGCGTCGTGGTCGATCTCGGCTGCGGGGAGGGACAGGGTATGCGCCGGGTCGTGGAGCGAGGAGGCCGTCCCATCGGGTGCGACCTGTCCCGGGAGCTGCTGGGCGTCGCTCGCGCCGCCGGCCCCGTGGTGCGATGCCGCCTCCCCGATCTCCGATGGCTTCGCGACGGCGTGGTCGACGTTGGCTACTCCGTGTACGTCCTGGACCTCCTCGGCGACGCCGCCGGGTTCTTCGCCGAGACCGCACGGGTCGTCCGACCCGGCGGCGCGCTGGTGGTGATCGTCAACCATCCGGCCTACACGCCGCACGAGGCGGGGCCGATCGTCGACGTCGACGGGGAGGTGCTCTGGCGGTGGGGTACGTACCTCGAGCCGCAAACGAGCGTGCAACCCGCCGGTGACGCCACGGTAACGTTCCATCATCGGCCGTTGGGCGCCTTGCTCACGATGGCGGCCGCAGGCGGATGGTCGCTCGTCGAGATGCGGGAGGAAGGGCTCGGGGCGGCCGCCATCGCCCGGGAGCCCGGCTATCGAGGCCAGGAGGGGATCCCCCGTGTGCTCGGTCTGCGGTGGCGTCGCCTGTCGTGACCGTCGACGCTCAAGTGAAGCGTTCGACGAGCCGATGCAGTCACGACAGGCGGAGGCTCGGAAGCAAGGAGCGACGATGGACAACCAGCATCTCGTGGCATTCGAGTACGGGTCCGGCACGGTGTGGGGTTACGTCGAGGCTGCCTCGCCGGCGGAGGTGACCGAGTTCCTCCCCGAGGTGGACGTCTACGAGACCGCTCCGGCATGGATGGACGATGAGCAACTCGGGGCGCTCAGGCAGGAGGCGGTTCCCGTCGCCGTCGACGGCTGCCTCGACTCCCTCGTCCACCGGTACCCGCGGTACTGAGCACCCCCTCGATGATGGCCCGCTGGCGATAGACTCGCGTCGGTGCGCAGGCCCGTCCCGTCCGAGATCCCGGATTCGCCGGGCGTCTATCTGTTCCGCGACCGTCACGGAGCCGTCCTCTACGTCGGCAAGGCCAAGTCGTTGCGGAAACGCCTCGCCAACTACTTCGCACGTGATCTGCCCGCCCGTACGGCGGCGATGGTCTCGGCGGCCTCTTCGGTGGAGTGGATCCTCACCGATTCGGAGGTCGGCGCGATCATGGTCGAGTACTCGCTCATCCAAGAGCACAAGCCGCGCTTCAACATCCGACTCCGTGACGACAAGAGCTTCCCGTACCTGGCGATCACGAGGAACCAGCGCTGGCCCAGAGCGATGGTCATGCGGGGCAAACGGAGGAAGGGCGTCGAGTACTTCGGCCCCTACGCGCACGCCTACGCGATCCGTCAGACCCTCGATCATCTGCTCCGGACGTTCCCCGTCCGGACCTGCACGGATGCGAAGTTCGCTCGCCACCAGGCCCAGGGACGGCCGTGCCTGCTGTTCCACATCGAGCGGTGCTCGGGTCCGTGCGTCGGCGAGGTCGCGCCCGACGACTACGCGGGCTTCGTCGATGGCCTGGCAGGGTTCCTCTCGGGCGACTCCCAACCGGTCCTCGAACGCCTCGACGCCGAGATGCGCCGTGCCGCCGACGCCGAGGAGTTCGAGCGTGCCGCGAGGCTGCGTGACCAGCTCGCCGCCGTTCGCCGGGCGACCGAGACCCAGGAGCTGGTGACCGAACGTCCGGAGGACTTCGATGTGATCGCCGTCCACGGCGACGATCTCGAATCGGCCCTCATCGTGCTCAACGTTCGCCGGGGTCGGGTCACGGGCCGCATGGCGAGGGTCGTCGACCGTGTCGAGGATGTGACCGACGCCGGTCTCGTCGAAGCCATGGTGCTCCAGCTGTACGGGAGGGATCGGCCGCCGCCCCTGGTGCTCGTTCCTACGCTTCCGACCGACCCGGCGTTGTGGGAGGCATGGCTGGGGGAGCGGCGAGGGGCGAAGGTCGAGCTCCGTGTTCCGCGGAGGGGCTCGAAGCGACGCATCATGGAGACGGCGGGGCGCAACGCCGCCGACGAGTTCTCCCGGCACCGGCTCCGTCGCAACGCCGACCACAACGCCAGAGCCCGCGCGCTCAACAGCCTGCAGGAGGCGCTCGGGCTGGCGGAATCGCCACTCCGGATCGAGTGTTTCGACGTCTCGACCATCCAGGGTCGTGACACGGTGGCATCGATGGTCGTCTTCGAGGACGGGCTCCCGCGACGGTCCGACTACCGGCGCTTCAAGATCAAGACGGTGCCCGGGCAGGACGACTTCGCCTCGATGGAGGAGGCCGTCCGCCGGCGCTTCACGGCCTACCTCGCCGAACGGGACCTCCCGGCCGAGCGGCGCGGGCGGTTCTCCTACCCGCCGTCGTTGATCGTGATCGATGGTGGCGTCGGTCAGCTCGGGCGGGCCGCGGCGGTCCTCGAGGAGCTGGGTCTCGAGATCCCGGTGGTCGGGCTCGCCAAGCGACTGGAGGAGGTGTACCTGCCTGGGGTCGCTCGGCCGGTCGTCATCCCTCGAGGGGAGGAGGCGCTCTACCTGCTCCAGCAGGTACGGGACGAGGCGCACCGGTTCGCCATCGGGTACCACCGCACCCTGCGTGGGAAACGGATGGTCGCCTCCGTGCTCGACGAGGTGCCGGGCATCGGGGACAAGAGGAAGAAGGCGCTCCTGCGCCGCTTCGGCTCGGTCAAGCGGATCCGGGAAGCGTCCGTCACCGAACTCGCCGGGGTCGTCCCCAGGACCGTCGCCGAGGAGCTGTACGCTTCGCTGCACGGCGGCCGGCGGGCCGAGGAGGAGGTCGGATGAGCGAAGCATCGCACGTGGTGATCGTCACCGGACTCTCCGGCGCGGGCCGGTCCCAGGCGGCGAAGGTCCTCGAGGACGTCGGCTACTTCGTCATCGACAACATCCCGCCGGCGGTCGTCGGAACGGTCGTCGATCATGCAGGCGCCGGCGTCACACGGTCCCGGATCGCGTTGGTGATCGACAGCCGGGGAGGGTTGACGGCAGAGGACCTCGAGTCCGTGCTCTTGGGCCTCCACGGTCGCGGGTTCCGCACGACCGTCCTCTACCTCGACGCGGACGACGCCACGCTGATCCGACGCTACGAGGAGGCCCGTCGCCCGCATCCCGCCGACGGCGCCACCTTGGCGGAGTCGATCGCCGCCGAGCGGGCGGCGTTCGAAGCGATCAGGGGCGCGGCGGACGTCATCGTGGACACGTCGGACCTCAACGTGCATCAACTCCGGGGTCGCCTTCGCGAAGCCTTCGCCACCGCCTCGACCGACGACACGATGCGAGTCGACGTGACGTCCTTCGGCTTCAAGCGCGGCGTGCCGCGGGTGGTCGATCTGCTCCTCGACGCCCGGTTCCTCCCCAACCCGCACTGGGAACCGGACCTGAGACCGCTCACCGGGCTCGACGCTCCCGTCAGGGAGTTCGTCCTGGGCCAGGACGACGCCGTCGAGTTCATGGACAAGGTCGTCGATCTCCTCGATTTCCTCGTGCCTCGGTACCAGGCCGAAGGGAAGTCGTACCTGACCGTCGGGATCGGATGCACCGGCGGCCGCCACCGCTCGGTCGCGATCGCCGAGGCGATCGGCGCCCACCTGGCGAAGCGAGGTATCGACGTGACCGTGCACCACCGCGATGCGGGCGTGGAGAGCGACGATGGTCGCGGGCGCTGATCGGGTCGGGGTCGAGCCGGCCGCGAGCCTCGAGGAGCTGCTCGCCGACGTCGAGGGCCCGCGTGTCGTGGCGGTCGGTGGAGGCCACGGCCTCGCCGCCGCGTTGGGGGGGATCCGAGGCTACGCGGGACGGGTCGACGCCGTCGTCACCGTCGCCGACGACGGTGGATCGTCCGGCCGGTTGGCCCCTGCCCTCGACATCCCCCCTCCGGGGGACATCCGGCAGTGCCTGGTGGCGTTGACCCCCGAGGAGTCGGTATGGCGGCAGCTCTTCGAGTACCGGTTCGCGGGGGCCGACGTGATGGGTCATTCGATGGGCAACCTGATCCTGGCCGCCCTGGCCGATATCGAAGGGTCCTTCGACCGGGCGCTGGCGTCCGCCGAGCGGCTGTTGGGTTCGGTCGGCTCGGTCATCCCCGCGGCGCCCGAGCATCTGCGCCTCGAAGCGACGATCGGCGGAGCCACGGTGCGGGGTCAGGTGGCGATCTCCCTGGCCCGCGGACCGGTCGAGGCCCTCCGGGTGCTCCCCAAGGAGGCGAAGGCGACGCCGCGGGCGGTGGAGGCCATCGAGTCCGCCGACCAGATCGTTCTTGGCCCAGGGAGCCTGTACACGTCGATCATGGCGGCCATGGTCGTGCCGGGGATCACCGAGGCGATCAACCGTTCCTCCGCGCAGCTCGTGTACGTGGTGAACCTGACCACCCAGGATGGCGAGACCCTCGGGATGGACGCCGCCGACCATCTCGATGCGTTGATCCGGCTGACCGGAGTGCGTCCCCCCGCTGCTATCGTCGCGCCCAAGGAGCCCGTGGACGCCGCACCTCCGTTGGAGCCGGTCCGGGTCGACGGCGACGTGCTGGCCACCTACGGCGTCGATCTGGTGACGGCCGACCTGGTGGATCGGACGTCGTCGAGGCCCGTCCATGACCCCGACGCGTTGGGGGTCGTCCTGGGCAGCATCATCGAGTGAGCCTCGAGAAGGGTGGCACCATGCGGGTAGCGATCAACGGTTTCGGTCGGATCGGACGGAACTTCCTCCGCGCCGGCAAGGGAGGGGAGATCTTCGGCGAGCTCCGCAAGGCGATCCAAGGCGCCGATCTCACCGACACCGAGCGGCTCTCGAGCACGCTGGAGCGCCTCAAGACCGCCGTGCTCGGTCTCGACATCGTCGCCATCAACGACCTGTCGAACGCCGAGATGCTGGCCCATCTCCTCCAGTACGACACCGTGCACGGGCGGTATCAGGGCTCGGTCGAACTCCTCGACGGCGAGTTGTTGGTCGACGGGGATCGGATCAAGGTGTTCTCCGAGCGGGACCCGGCGGATCTGCCCTGGGCGGACCTCGGCGTCGACGTGGTGATCGAGTCGACCGGCGTGTTCCGCACCCACGAGTTGGCGTCGAAGCACCTGGAGGCGGGAGCGGGTCACGTGATCGTGTCGGCCCCGATGAAGGATCCCGACTACTCGGTGGTGCTCGGGGTCAACGACGACGGCCTCGACCCGGCGTCCCACAAGATCATCTCGAACGCCTCGTGCACCACGAACTGCGTGGCGCCGATGATCAAGGTCCTCAACGATCGGTTCGGCATCGAGCACGGCCTGTTCACGACGGTGCATGCGTACACGAACGATCAGCGGATCCTCGATCTCGTCCACAAGGACGCCCGTCGAGCCCGCGCCGCGGCCCAGAACATCATCCCGACGACGACGGGCGCGGCGACGGCGATCGGCAAGGTCCTCCCGGAACTCGACGGCCGGTTCGAGGCGAAGGCGATCCGGGTGCCGGTACCGGACGGTTCGATCACCGACCTGGTCGTCAAGACCGGGCGGTCCGTGACCGTCGAAGCCGTCAACGAGGCGTTCGCCGAGGCCGCGGCGGGGTCGCTGAAGGGGATCCTCCGGTACACCGACGAACCGCTGGTGTCGTCCGACATCGTGGGTGACCCCCATTCGTGCATCTACGACTCGGAGCTGACGATGGTGACCGGCGACGACATGGTGAAGGTCTTCGGCTGGTACGACAATGAGTGGGGGTACTCGAGCCGGCTGGTCGATCTGGTTCAGAAGCTGATCTGAGGTGCGGGTCCCGACCCTCGACGATCTCGATGTCGCGGGTCGGACCGTTCTGGTGCGGTCCGACCTCAACGTGCCGCTGAGCAACGGCGCCGTCGAGGACGACTTCCGGATCCGCGCGTCGCTGCCGACGATCCGCGAGCTCCGCGCCGAGGCCCGACGGGTCGTCGTGTGCTCGCATCTGGGGAGACCCCACGGTGTCGACCCGGAACTGAGCATGCGACCCGTCGGTGAGCGACTCGCCGACTTGGGCGGATTCGCCGTGGTGCAGGCCCCGGGCGTGGTGGGAGCGGAGGTCGCCGCCACGATCGCCGACGCGCCGCCGGGAGCCGTGGTGCTCTTGGAGAACACGAGGTTCGAGCCGGGGGAGACCGGCAACGATCCCGCCTTGGCCGACGCGCTGGCGTCCCTCGCCGGCCGGTTCGTCAACGACGCCTTCGGTACGGCCCATCGGGCGCATGCGTCGACCGTCGGCGTCGCCGAGCGCCTGCCGTCGGCGGCGGGTCGTCTCCTCCAGGCCGAGTTGGAGGCGTTCTCACGGCTGCTCGAGGACCCGGCCCAGCCCTACGTCGTCGTCATGGGTGGAGCCAAGGTCTCCGACAAGCTGGGGGTCATGCGGTCGCTGCTTCCCAAGGTCGACCTGATGCTGATCGGTGGTGGGATGTGCTTCACGCTCCTCGAAGCCGGCGGGTACGAGGTCGGGACCTCGCTGGTGGAGGAGTCGAGGATCGACGAGGTCAAGGAGCTGCTCGAGGGGCCGGAAGGCTCCAAGATCGTCCTCCCGGCCGACATCGTCGTGGCCGACCGCTTCGCCGCCGACGCTGAACGCCGGGTGGTGCCGGGGACGGCGATCCCGGAGGGATGGATGGGACTCGACATCGGTCCCGAGACGGTGCGCCGGTTCGGCGGGGTCATCCGTTCCGCCGAGAGCGTCTTCTGGAACGGTCCGATGGGGGTCTTCGAGTGGGAGGCGTTCCGGGCGGGGACCGCGGGCGTGGCGGAGGCGGTCGCCGAGTGTGACGGGTACACGGTCGTCGGCGGCGGCGACTCGGTGGCGGCGTTGCGGATGCTCGGTCGCGAACGCGACGTGTCGCATCTGTCCACCGGCGGGGGTGCGGGATTGGCGATGTTGGAGGGACGGACGCTGCCGGCGGTGGCGGCACTCGAGAGATGGAGCGCATCATGAGGAGGGTCCTGGTCGCGGGGAACTGGAAGATGCACAAGACCCATCTGGAGGCGATCCAGGTGGTCCAGAAGCTGAGCTACCGGCTGGATCCCGCGGACTATGAACGGGTCGAGGTCGTGGTGGCGCCCCCGTTCACAGCCCTGCGGTCGGTGCAGACGGTCATCGAGGCCGATCATCTCCTCATCCGCCTCGGCGCCCAGAACGTCCATTGGAAGGACGAGGGGGCGTTCACCGGGGAGATCGCCCCGCGGATGCTCCAGAGCTTGTCGGTGTCGTACGTGATCGTGGGCCATTCCGAGCGACGGGAGATCTTCGGGGAGACCGACGAGTGGGTGAACCGCAAGGCCAAGGCGGTCCTCGCGCACGGCATGGTTCCGATCGTGTGCGTGGGCGAAACCGAAGCCGAGCGGGACGAGGGCGCGAGCGAGGACAAGGTGCGCCGTCAGGTCCTGGCCGGTCTCGCCGGCCTGGATCCCGAGGCGGTGGCGGGCTCGGTCGTGGCCTACGAGCCCATCTGGGCGATCGGCACGGGCCGGACCGCTTCGGCCGACGACGCCGACGCCATGGCCGCGCTGATCCGCGAGACGATCGCGGATCGGTGGGGCGACGCAGCGGAACGGATCAGGATCCTGTACGGAGGGTCGGTGAACCCGGGCAACATCGCGGGGCTCATGGCCAAGCGCAACATCGACGGTGGGTTGGTCGGCGGAGCGTCGCTCGATCCCGACACCTTCGCGTCGGTGATCCGCTACTGGATGTGACGTGGCGGCCGACGGCGAGGCTCCCGCGGTCCGGTACGCGGTCTCGGCGCGGTTCGTGGTGACCAGGCGCGTCCCGTGGAGCGACGACGCCTTTCGGGATCACGTCGACGACGTCGTCGTGGCCCTTCGCCGCGTGGATGGCGTGTCGGAGATCGCCGTGGAGGTGGGTCTCGCTTCGGGGCGAACGGAGCTGCAGCTCGTCGGGGCGGCACCGCCCGGGGATGTCGAGGAGGAGCTGCGGCGGGGGATCGGGGCGGCGATCCGCGGGTGCGGAGCGATGCACTCGGGTCTCCTGCCCCTCGCCGACGAGGCGCGTCTGCGACCTGAGGTGGCGGGGCAGTGGTCGGGGTTGCGGGTTCCGAGATGGCAGCTCCACTCGCTGAGCGTCGGCGGTGGACAACACGAGGAAGGGGACGGGTCATGACGTACACGCTGGTGCTGCTGCGCCACGGACAGAGCACGTGGAACCTGGAGAACCGGTTCACGGGATGGACCGACGTGCCGCTGTCCGAGCGCGGGGTGGAGGAGGCCAAGGAGGCTGGGCGCCTCATGGGCGCCGAGGGGTTCACGTTCGATGTGCTCCACACCTCGCTGCTGCGACGGGCGATCGACACGGCGGCGCTCGCCCTCGACGAGATGGAGCTCGGATGGATCCCGGTGTCCAAGAGCTGGCGCCTCAACGAACGCCACTACGGTGCGTTGCAGGGGTTGGACAAGAAGGAGACGGCGGAACTGCACGGCACGGAACAGGTCCACGTCTGGCGGCGGTCGTACGACGTTCCCCCGCCGCCGCTGGATCCCGACGACGAGCGCTACCCGGGCCACGACCCGCGCTACGCATGGATGCCTCCCGAGCTCATCCCCCGCACCGAGTGCCTCGAGGACGTCGTCGAGCGGATGCTGCCGTACTGGTACGACCGCATCGTGCCCGACGTCCGCCAGGGCCGGCGGGTGATCGTCGTCGCCCATGGC
Source organism: Acidimicrobiia bacterium (assembly GCA_027036355.1). Lineage (GTDB taxonomy): Bacteria > Actinomycetota > Acidimicrobiia > Spongiisociales > UBA5794 > JALSQW01. The sequence continues at coordinate 17,868 of JALVQZ010000035.1, forward strand.
AACAGCCTGCGGGCGTTGGTGAAGCATCTCGACGGGATCTCCGACGACGAGATCCCCCATCTCAACATCCCGACGGGGATCCCCTTGGTGTACGACCTCGACGACGACCTGCGTCCGACGGGTCGCCGGTACCTGGGCGATCAGGCGGCGGCGGAGGCGGCGGCGGAGGCCGTCGCCAAGCAGGCGGGATGAGCCCGGGCCTGACAGGAACTGGAAGGCTCGGGTTGCGCTAGGGCCGTGCCGCGTCCATACTTCCGGGGTCCGACGCCCGTCTCGTTCGCGGGCTTCCATGAGAAAGGGTCCCCCCAAGTGCTGATCGGAATCGTCACGATTCTCCAGCTGCTCGCCGCTCTCGCCCTCATCTTCCTGATCCTGCTGCACGCGGGCAAGGGAGGGGGCATGTCCGACATGTTCGGAGGCGGTATGGGCGGCGGATCGCTCGCCGGCTCTACGGTGGTCGAGCGGAACCTCGACCGGTTGACGGTCGTGGTGGCGGTCCTGTTCTCCATCACCACGTTGTTGTTGACGTGGCTGCTGGCGACGCAGGCTTGATCGGTACGGGGATCCGTCACGCACAACAAGGAGGCAACCCTTTGAACCGATTGTGGCCCAGCCGCAAGGTCGGGATGCTCGTACTGCTCGTCGCATTCGCTCTCGTAGCGGCCGCGTGCTCTTCCGGTGGCACCGCGACGACGACCACGACATCCACGACCGCAGCACCTGCTGCGACCACGACGACCGCACCCCCCGCTACCACGACGACGACCGAACCCAAGTTCGAGAAGCCGTACGGTGGCGAGGCAGTGGTCGCCCAGGACCAGGAGCCCCCGACGCTGAACCCCTTCGTCCCCGGTGGTGACAACTTCGTTGTCTCGATCATCGGACAGGGGTACTTCACGGGAGTTCAAGACGTCGACGGCTTCACGCTCGAGCTGTTCCCCGTCGTGGTGACCGAGCTCCCGACCGTTTCCAACGGGGGAGTCGTGATCAACGACGACGGCTCGATGACCGTGAAGTACCAGATCCGTGACGACGCCGTGTGGGACGACGGGACCCCGATCTCGGGTGACGACTTCCAGTTCACGCTGGACATCATCCTCGATCCGGACCTCCCGACCGACAAGACGACCTACGACACGATCGTCGACACCAAGGTGGGTCCGAAGACGTTCGAGTACACGCTGTCGGCACCGACGGTGCTCTACGAGCTGCTGTTCTCGACGCTCATCCCGAAGCACGCCGTCGAGGGCACGGACTTCGTCGCCGACTGGAACGAGAAGATGTGGCCGTCCGGCGGTCCCTTCAAGTTCGACGAGTGGGCCAAGGGCGAGTTCGTGCACCTGGTCAAGAACGAGAACTACTGGGGCGTCGACCCCGAGACCGGCCAGAAGCTGCCGTATCTCGACGGTGTGACCTTCAAGTTCATCCCGGAGACGGAAGCCGGCCTCAACGCCTTCAAGGCCCGCGAGGTCGACATCATCAACCCGCCGCCGGCGACCGAGAGCATCGAACAGCTCCAGGCCCTCGAGTCCGAGGGTGCCAGGGTCGAGGTGCTCGCCGGTCCCATCTGGGAGCACCTGAACTTCCAGTTCGGTCCCGGCCGTCTCGAGCGCAACGAGAACTCGTGTAACGAGAACCTCAACATGCGCAAGGCCGTCGCCCACACGATCGACAAGCAGCTCATCGTCGACGAGATCCTCGCCGGCCAGGTGGAGCCGCTCGATTCGTACGTGGACGCCTTCAGCCCGACGCTGTCGCAGGAAGCCTGGTCGCAGTACGACTTCAACGTCGACAAGGCCAAGGACTTCTACGCGAAGGCCGTCGAGGAGATGGGCAAGGACTGCTCGGTGGTGTTCTCGACCACCTCGAACAACGACGCCCGCGTGAAGCTCTCCGAGCTGTTCGTCGACATGTTCGGCGCCGCTGGCATCCCCTTCGAGAACCAGCTCGAGGACTCGCAGATCTTCTTCGGCGAGACCCTCGACAACGGCAAGTGGGACCTCGGTGAGTGGGCCTGGGTCGGCTCGCCGGGTCTGTCGGGTCTCATCGGGA
>JALVQZ010000036.1 GCA_027036355.1 Acidimicrobiia bacterium
CTCCACGAGGGCGTCGCGATCGGCGACCTGGTCGACGCCCTCGTGGAGCAGGCCGCCGATCGTCTCGACGAGGCGGTCGAAGCCGGGCGGATCGACGCCGACCGGGCCGCCGAGCGCCTGGCGGAGCTCCGCCGCCGGATCGAGGAGCGTCTGGGCCGGTAGACCGGCCCACCGAACCCCTCGGGGGCCGATAGCCTCCAGGGCATGGGGAAGCCGTTCGCCGTGATCGTGGTGGCCGCGGTCCTGGCCGCCGGATGCGGCCGGGGACCCGAGCCGATGGCTCTGGAGGAGTACCGCGACGCGGTCGTGGCTGCATCGACGACCCACCGTGGGCAGGTCGACGCGTTCCAGGCCACCTTCGAGCGGGAGCTCCCCCTCCTCATCAAACGCCTCGAGCGCGACCTCGAGGTCGGTGACGCCGGATCCGAGGCCGCATACGCCCGGGGGGCGCTGGACGAGACGAAGAACGCCACCGCCAACCTGCTCGCCAAGGTGGGCGACGCCGACGCCCGCTACCGCGACGCCCTCGATCGGCTCGTTCCGCCGACCGAGCTGGCGGACGCTCACGAGGCCCTCGTCGGTGCGCTCGACGTCGCCGTCGCCGGGCTGGCCGGCACCTTGGACGCCATCACCAAGGCGGACTCGTTCCCGGCCCTCGACGCGGCGCTCGGCGGGTCGGTCTACACCGACGCCCAGCCGCGTGTGGTGGCTGCGTGCGAGACGCTCCAGCAGCAGCTCCGTGATCTGGGGCTCGGCGGGGACCTGGGCTGTCGCCGCGCCGTCGGTGTTGCCGAGCCGGCGCCGTAGCATGCGGAGGGCATGATCCGCCGCAGCCTGGTCCTGATCGCCGCCGTGTCGCTGGTCGCCGCCGCGTGCAGCGGTGCACCGGAGGGGACTCCCGAGCCGTCGTCGTCGCCGGGCACCGAGCCGGGGAGCTCGACGTCGCCGCCGGACACGGGCGGGTCGGATGCCGGCGGGCAAGGATGCGCCGACGTGGTCGACGTCGTCGTCACTCCCCAGGATGGGACGTACCGGTTCGACGTGACCGTCTCGTCGGTGGAGACGGGATGGGACAAGTACGCCGATCGATGGGAGGTGGTCGGTGCCGACGGCACCGTCTACGGCACCCGGGTCCTGGCCCATCCCCACGTCGACGAGCAACCGTTCACGCGTTCGGAGTCGGGGATCCGGATCCCCGACGGCGTCTCGACGGTCGTGGTCCGCGCCCACGACTCGGTGGCGGGAACCTGCGGCGACACGATGACGGTCGACCTCCCGGACCGCTGAGGAGGCACAGTCGGGACCATGCGGTGCCGGTACGGAGGACCCGCGCCGACCCTCGATGACGTCGGACCTGGCGCGTCCCGCCTCAGGCTTCCTGCGGCTGGCGGATCCGGGCCGGCACCACCAGCACCGGTCGGTCGCATTCGAGCATGAGCCGAGCCGACACGCTCTCCCACGACGACTGATCGAAGAGCTGGCGGGTGGCGCCGAGGACGACGATGTCGGCGCCGAGGTCCCGGGCCGCTTCGGCGATCCGATCGGCAGGGTCGTCGCCCTCGAGGTACACCACCTCCGTGTCGATCCCGGCGGCGGCGAAGGCGTTCTGAATGCCTTCGGTGGCTCGCCGTCCCCGTTCCTCCAGGTAGCGGCGTCGTTCCGACGAGGGCGTGGCCCGGGGGCCGATGGCTTCCTGCTCGAGCGTATCGAGGAACTCATGGGGGACGCCGACCACCGTCGCGACCGTCACCCGGCCTCCGCCGACGATCAGGCGGCCGGTGAACGCCACCGTCAGCTCGGGATCGAGCGCACCCGTCGTCGCGATGAGGACGTGCATGGCCCCATGCTAGGGGCCGCAGCCGCACGGTGGGAGGGCTGCGGACGGTCGCGGCCCTATGCTCGGTCGCCCGAGGAGGTGGCCATGGTCGAGACCGAGACCCTCAACAAGGTCCTGTGGAAGATCCCCAACGTGCTGTGCCTGCTGGGGTCACGCGCCGGGGACGAGTGGAACGGGATGACCGAGAGCTGGGTGACGCAGGTCGCGATGGAACCGGTCCTCGTCGCCGCGTCGGTGGACAAGAAGGCGGTCACGAACCGGCTCATCCGGGAGGGTGGAGCGTTCAGCGTGAACCTGTGGCCTCGGTCCGACACGCGGGTGTTCGTGAAGTTCTCGAAGCCCGCGGTGAAGGAGGGCATGACGCTCAACGGTCGGCCGATCCGGGAGGGGCTGACGGGTGTCCCGATCTTCGAGGAGGCGGCGGCGTTCATCGAGTGCCGCCTCGATCGGACGATCGACTGCGGCACCCACGACCTGTTCCTCGGTGAGGTCGTGGACGCGGGGTTCGGGCCCGGCGGCGACGAGGTCGAGGTGGCGCGGATGGAGGACACCCGCATGAAGTACGGCGGTGTACGTCGGGGCGGACACTGAAGGAGGCGACGGATGGATCTGCGATTCGACGGGAAGACGGTCGTGGTGACCGGCGGGAGTCGAGGGATCGGTGAGGCGACCGCTCGCGCGTTCCTCGAGTCGGGCGCGTCGGGCGTCACGATCACGAGCCGGAAACCCGACAACGTCGAGGCCGCGGTCGCTCGGCTCGGCGGCGACGAGCGGGTGTTGGGGGTCGTCGCCGCGGCCGACGATCCGGAGGCGGCGGACCGCACCATCGTCGCCACGGTGGAGCGTTTCGGGGGATGCGATGTGCTGGTCAACAACGCCGGAACGAACCCGGCCGCCGGGCCGCTGGTCGACGTCGATCTCGGGGCGGTCGACAAGACCTGGCGGGTCAACCAGCTCGGTCCGCTGCTGTGGGCGCGAGCGGCGTGGCATCATGCGATGGCCGAGCACGGAGGGGTCATCGTCAACGTGGCGTCCGTGGGCGGCATGCAACCCGGCCGGATGATCGGGGCCTACAACGTCTCGAAGGCGGCGGTCATCCATCTGACGCGCCAGCTCGCGTTGGAGCTGGCTCCCCGGGTGCGGGTCAACGCGGTCGCCCCGTCGGTGGTGCGCACGAAGCTGTCGCGGATGCTGTGGGACGGGATGGAGGACCACGTCGCTCAGGCGCATCCGTTGCACCGGATCGGTGAACCCGACGACGTTGCCGCGTCGATCGTGTTCCTGGCGTCCGATCAGGCGTCCTGGATCACCGGGGTGACCGTTCCGGTCGACGGGGGTGCGACGGGCGCGTCGGCGCCGGCCGGGCTCGGCTAGCCGACCTCGAGGGGATGCCCCGGCATCCCGGCGGCCACCCAGCGCTCGAAGGCTTCGTCGTTGGGGATGTCGCGGCCCTCGCCGGTCGCCAAGAGGTACCGGAACGCGAGGAAGTCGCTGTACTGCTGGATCGGGTCGCCGGGTCGGAGCCGTCTGATCCGCTCGATGTAGGGTTCGAAGACCCCGACCCGCCAGCGGATCGCGTCGAGGGCCTTGCCGGTGCCGGTGCGGGCGCCCCCGCCGTGTTTGGCGGCGAAGTAGCGGAGGTCCGACAGGAGCTGCTTGGCTTGGTTCTCGGTGGCGTCGATGCCGGTGAGCTCGCGGAGGCGGTCGGCGTGGAAGGTCCGGCCTCCGACCCGAACGGCCAGCCGGACGCGGTCGCCGTCGGCGACGGGCTCCAGTTCGATGTCCTCGACGACGAAGCCGAGGTCGTTGAGGCGTTCGATCCGCTGCCGGATCCGGTAGCGTTCGTCGGGTCCGACGATGAGCTCCTCGGTCAGTTCCCGCCACAGGCTGTGGTACCGGTCGGCGATGTCGTCGCCGAGGGCCAGGTCGGCGTCATCGAGTGACAGGCCGTCGGCGGCCGCGATGTCGGCCATCTCACCGGCGACGTTCTCGCGCATGATCTCGAGGTCCTCGGCGCGTTGACCGTCACTGAGGCGGGGCAGGATGCGAGACGTCTCGGCGTCGACCATGACGGCTTGGAGCCCGGCGGCGTCGTACCGGTACAGGACGTTCGAGAGGGAGCAATCGCCCCAGAAGCAGCCGGACAGGTGCAGCTCGACGAGGAGCCCTGCGAACGCATCGAGCATCTGGGTGCGGCGAGGGCCGAAGCCACCGCCGCTGACGAGCTCGCGGTACGGGAAGGCGAACTCGACGTACCGGGTGATGACGGCCCCGGATCCTTCGTCGTGGGGGTCGAGCCAGGGCCGCTGGACGAGGCCGACGGGTTCGGCCGACGGCGCCCGGTGCTCTTCGAGTTCCTTGAGTACGTCGAACTCGTGGGCGGCGAGTTCGGCGGGGAGCTCCTTGATCGCGTAGATCCCCTCGTCGTATCCGACGAAGACGACGGGATGTCGATGGATGCCGGTGGGCATGTCGACGAGCCTGGGACCTCGCCACGACGAGATCGGCAGGTCCCAGTCGAGGTCGAGGAGATCCGGGTTGCCGGCTCTGATGGACAGATGTGGTGTGGGCATGATGGTGGCGCTGCTCGTGGCGGTGGCGGGTACGGTCCGGCTCGTTCCTAGCGTTGGGACATGGGTGAGATCGTCAAGATCGAAGTCGGACGGGATGCCGTCGTGATCGACTGGGCGGACGGTAGCCGCACCGTGGTGGATGCCGAGACGTTGCGGGCGGCGTGCCCGTGCGCGGGATGCGGCGCCGGTCCTTCGCCGGCCCCCTCGGGGATCGGGTCGACCATCCCGCTGCGGGTCGTCGACCCGGCGGCGACGATCGTCGATGCGAGGCTCGTGGGGGAGTACGCGGTCAACTTCACCTTCGGTCCCGATGGACATTCGGCCGGCATCTACCCCTACGCGTTGCTCGCATCGCTGGGTTCGTCGGGGTAGCGCTCGGCGAGGTGCCGTTCGATCTGGCCGATGCGCTCGACGAGGGCCTCCCGCTCGTCTCCGTACTCCGCGCGGAGGCGGCGGTTGATGTCGGCCGAGTAGGTGGACGGGTCGTTGATCCAGAGCCGCTTGTGGCGCTCGGACCAGGATTCGTCGATGAGCAACGCGTCGATCTCTTCGATCCGGCGGCGGGCTGCGTCGAGCTCCCGGCGGAGCGACTCGGGGTGACGGCCCAGATCGGCCGCCGCCGCGGCACGCCGTTTGAGCTCGTCGATCTCGGCGGAGAGCCGTTGCTCGTCGCTCGCCGAGGTGGCGGCGTTCAGCTCCTCGGTGAGCGCCACGATGCGGCGGAACAGGTCGTCGATGGGGGAAGCGTCACCGGACATCGGTCGGAGCCTTCGGGTCGAGGACGTAGCCACGGTACCCGGGAACGAAGCCGATCGTCCGGAGGGTCGCGGCGAGGGGATGGGCGGCGACCGCCACGGCGTCGATGCTCGTGATCTGCAGCGGCCGGTGACGTCGGGAGAGCAGGCGCATCGCAATGGTGATCGGCTCGGTGTCGTCGGTGAAGGTCACGATCGTGCCGCCGCCGGCGTCGGCCCAGACGACGGGGGCCCCGGCGACGAGGACGACGTGGGCGCCGGATCGACGCCGAGGCGTTCCTCCCGCGTGGTCGGGCCAGGGAACGACGTTGCCGTACACGACGGCCGGGTCGGTGGCGGCCAGGATCGTGGGGCGCATCGGGTCGACGGAGCGGAGCCGGTCGACGGCGCCGGGGCGGGCGAACTGGGATCCTCCGAGCCCATCGACGAAGTAGCCGCGGCGGACGGTGCCGAGCTCTTCCATGGTCCTGAACACGGGGGCGAGGTCGGAGAAGCCCGCCGACGTGGCCGCCGCGGCGACGCCGGGCCGGGTGACGACGCCGAGGCGGTCGAGGAGGTGCTCGGCGATGGCGGCGGCGCGTTCTTCGGGGGACGCCGCCGATGTCGTGTCGAGCAGCGACCAACGTCCCGCGGCGCGGGCCGGTGACGACACCACCTGCGGGCGCCGTCGAGCCGTTGCGGAGCCCCACAGGTAGGCGCGAAGCGGGCGGAGGCTGTCGTTGGTCACCTCGCCTGCCCAGACGAGATCCCACAGGGCGTCGGCGACGGCCTCGGGATCGCCGCCGCCGGCGGCGGCGTAGAGCTCGGGGAAGAAGGAGGCGCCGCGGGATCGGAGGTGCTCGCGGAGCCGCTCGTGCGTGTCGGTTCCGTCGAAGGGATCGACCGGCGGCCGGAGGAGCGGGAAGCCGGAGCGGTCGTACAGCGACACGTATCCGTCCTTGCGGCCGATGGGCCGCCGTCCCGTCCAGAGGACCTCTCCCGAGCCGAGGAGCTCGTCGAGTTCGGAGGGGTCGTAGTCCACGCGGGCGGCCAGGACGTCGCGTTCGAGGACCCCGGCAGGGATCTCGGCGCCTTGGAGCCCTCGAAGGACCTCCCGCAGGCGGCCGGGGCCTGGTCCGCCTCCGATCCCTTGCCAGGCGGCCAGGAACGACATGTAGCGGGCCGGTTCGACGGCTTCGACCTCGGCTCGGAGCCGAGCCAGGGCGCGACGGCGGATCCGTCGCAGGACGTCACCGTCGATCCATTCGGCGTCCCCTCCGCTCACGCCGCCGGCGACGACGCGTCCGGTGTCGGCGAGACGTCGGAGGACCTCGTCGGCGACGGCCGGGGCGAGGCCGAGATGGGCGGCGGCGTCGGCGGTGCCGAACGGCCCGTGGGTCCGTCCGAAACGGGCGACGAGGTCGCCCAGCGGGTCGGGTACCGCTTCGAGGAACGCTTCGGGGACGCCGGCGGGGATCGGGACGCCGAGGCCGTCACGGAGACGGGCGGCGTCCTCGACCGCGGCGATCCGTTCGCGCCCACCGACGGTGACGTGGATGATCCGGTGGGTCCTGCGCAGCTCGTCGATCCAGCCGGCGAACGCGTCGCCGGGGTCGCAGCGAGCGGCCGCGGCGTCGGGTTCGAGGGGTCCGAGGTCCCGGAGGAGGTCATGGAGAGCGTCGGCGGATCGGGCCCGCCGCGGAGGGTCGAGATGCTGGAGCTCCTGCTCCACCGAGGTGATCGAATCCACGTCGAGGAGGTCGTGGAACTCGGGTTGTCCGAGGAGCTCGGCGAGGAGCGACCGGTCGAGGGTCAACGCGACGGCGCGCTTCTCGGCGACGGGAGCGTCGTAGTCGTACATGAACGATGCCACGAAGTCGAGGAGCAGCGCCGTCGTGAACGGTCCGGGTCGGGTGACGTCGGTGGCGACCAGGCGGGTTCGCCGTTCCTGGATGGCCCGCAGGACACCGGCCAGCGCGCTCACGTCGAGATCGTCCTCGAGGATCTCCCGGTAGGTCTCGAGGACGATCGGGAACGAGCCGTAGCGGCGGGTGACCTGGAGGAGGTTGGCCGCCTTTCGGCGTTGGAGCCACAACGGTGTCCGGGCGCCGGGGCGTCGGCGGGGGAGCAGCAGCGCCCGGGCGGCGGCCTCACGGAAGCGGCTGGTGAACAGGGCGCTGTCGGCGATCTCCCTGACGACGAGGTCCTCGATCTCGTCGGGATCGATCGCGATCGGACCGAAGTCGGGCGGGCGGTCCTGATCGGGGAACCGGAACATCATGCCGTCGTCGGACCACACGAGGTCGGCGTCGACGTCGAAGAGGTCCCGGTAGCGGCCTCGGACGGCGAGCGCCCATGGGATGTGCACCCGAGCGCCGAAGGGGGAGAGCACCGCGATCCGCCAGTCGCCGATCTCGTCGCGGAACCGCTCGACGACGATGGTGCGGTCGTCGGGAACGGCGCCGGCGGCGGCACGCTGGTCGGCGATGAACGTTCCCAGGTTGGCGGCTGCGACGTCGTCGAGCCCGTATCGCTCGAGGAGGGCGCCTTCCGGGTCCTCCGACGAAGCGATCTCGCGCAGGAACGCCCCGATGGCTTCGCCGAGTTCGATCGGCCGGCCGGGGCCGTCGCCGTGCCAGAACGGCATCCTGGTGCTCGAGCCGGCGGGCGCGGGGGTCACCACGACGCGGTCCCGGGTGATCTGGTCGATGCGCCAGGTCGAGGAGCCGAGCACGAACGCGTCGCCGGATCTGGATTCGTAGACCATCTCCTCGTCGAGCTCACCGACGCGGGTGCCGTCGGGGAGCACGACGGTGTAGAGGCCTCGATCGGGGATGGTGCCGGGGTTGGTGACGGCGAGCAGGCGGGCGCCGCGCCGACCTTCGAGCGTGTCGGTCGTTCGATCCCACACGATGCGGGGCCGCAGCTGCGCGAAATCGTCCGACGGGTACCGTCCCGACAACATGTCGAGCACCGACGTGAAGACGGTTCGGGTCAGGTTCCGGTAGGGGAACGACCGTCGGGCGAGGTCGTAGAGCTCGTCGACCGGCCAGGTCCTGGTGGCCGTGGCGGCGACGATCTGCTGGGCGAGGACGTCGAGGGCATTGTCGGGGATCCGGGTCGGCTCGATGGCATGGTGCCGCATGCGTTCGGCGACGACGGTGGCTTCGAGGAGGTCGCCGCGATGCTTCGGGTAGAGCTTGGCGCGGCGGGGGGCGCCGATGCGATGGCCGCTTCGTCCGACCCGTTGCAGCGCCGACGCCACCGACGGGGGCGTGCCGACGAGGACGACCAGGTCGACGGTTTCCATGTCGATGCCCAGTTCGAGGGTGGAGGTGGCGACGACGCCGCGCAGGGTCCCGTCCTTGAGGGCGGCTTCGATCTCGAGGCGTTCCGTTCGCGAGACGGAGCCGTGATGGGAACGGACGAGCTGTTCGCCGGTCAGCTCGTTGATGGCGGCGGCGAGCCGCTCTGCCAGGCCGCGGCTGTTGACGAAGACGATGGTGGAACGGTGGGTGCGGATGTCCTCCACGATGCGTGGGTAGATGGACGGCCAGATGGACCGGATCGGCGGCGGTTGGTCGGGGTCGTGGGCGTGGTCGGCGGCAGGGGCCGTCATGTCGGTGACGGGCACGACGATGTCGATCTCGAGGTCGCCGGGGGCGGCGGCGTCGATGATCGTGACGTCACGTTCGACCCGCCGGCCGTCCACGATGTCGGCGCCGCCGAGGAAGCGGGCGATGTCGGTGAGGGGTCGTTGGGTGGCCGACAACCCGATCCGTTGGGGGGAGGTGTCGGCGATCTCCTCGAGGCGTTCGAGGGACAGGGCCAGGTGGGTGCCGCGTTTGGTTCCGGCGACCGCGTGGATCTCGTCGACGATGACGGTGCTGACCGGACGGAGGATCTCGGCGGCTCGGGAGGTCAGCATCAGGTAGAGGCTCTCGGGCGTGGTGATGAGGATGTCGGGCGGGTGCCGCAGCATCGCCCGGCGTTCGGCGGCGGGGGTGTCGCCGGTGCGCATGGCGGTCGTGATCGGGGCCGGTTCGCGGCCCAGGTCGACGGCGGCCCGGGCGATGCCGGCGAGGGGGCGGCCGAGGTTGCGGTCGATGTCGTAGGCGAGGGCCTTCAGGGGTGAGACGTACAGAACCCGGCAGCGTTCCCGGGCGGGCGGGATCGGCCGGTCGGTGAGCTGGTCGATGGCCCACAGGAACGCGGCGAGGGTCTTGCCCGAGCCGGTGGGGGCGTGGATGAGGGTGTGATCTCCGGCGCCGATGGCGGGCCAGCCTCGGCGTTGGGCGTCGGTGGGTGCCGGGAAGGCGGCGGTGAACCAGCGCCGGGTGGGTGCGGAGAACGCGGCGAGGGGATCCATCCCGCAAGGGTACCGGCGGGGGACGACGGGGATCCCCGGGCAACCCTCGAGCAGTGGTTGAGGGTTGGCGCGATGTCGAAGGCACAAGGCTTTCCGGCCGAACCCTCGACCACCGGTCGACGGTCGGGTGAATGACAAAATCGTCTTAGGTGCGCGGAGCGTGGGTAAGAACGGCGACCGGCGTCGGGGGATCGCCCGCTCAGCCCCAGAGGGTCAGGCCGGTGCAGTCGTCGGGGAGCCGGACGGGCGGTTCCCCGTCGAGCTGGGCGATGTGCACCTCGAGGGCGAACACGATCGTGCCGTCGTTGACGTGGCCGCCGAACCCGCGGCCGTCCTCGGCCGAGAACGCCGCGTGGAGATGGAGGAAGGGGGCTCCGTCGAGCAGGCTCACGTTGCCGACGGCGGCGACGACCTCGAGGGGTTCGTCGATGACGAGGTCCTCGTAGCGTTTGGCGGATTGGTCGTAGTAGCGCAGCGACGCCCGGCGCACGGCGCCGAGGGCGTTGACGGTGGCGACGCGGATGCCGGAGTCGGTCACGTAGCGGGTGATCTCCTGGTAGACGTCGTCTCCGGTTGCCAGCCGGAGCAGGTGGACGGGTCCGGGTCGCAGAACGTGGGCGATCACGGCGTGTGCACCCCGGCGGCGGCGACGAAGGCTCGGGCCCGGTCGAGGTCGACCGGGTTGGTGGAGATCCCATCTCGCTTGATCGAGGTGCCGACGATGACGCCGTCGGCGCGCCCGAGGAGGTCACGGACCGTCTCGACGGTAGCCCCCGATCCGACGACGACCGGAAGATCCACCGTCGCCCGGACCTTCATGAGGTCCTCGCGGGCGGCGGCGGCGCCCGTGCCCGATCCCGACACGACGATGGCGTCGATGCCGCCGCGTTCGGCGAGATCGCGGGAAGCCTGTTCGATGGTCGATCCCGCCGGCGGCACGGCGTGTTTGACGAACACGTCGGCCATGATCGCGACGTCCGGCGCGTGCTGCTTGCGGAAGCGGGCGATCTCGGCGGCCCGTCCCACGATCGGTCCCTGGTCGGTGTACATGAGGCCCGCCAGGACGTTGATCCGCACGTAGGCGGCGCCGGTCACCGCGGCGATGGCGAGGGCCGCCGCTCCGTCGTTGCGAAGGACGTTGACGCCGACGGGCAACGACACGGCGTCGACGACGGCGGTGAGCATGCGGGTCATCGCGGCGACGGTGATCTTGGGCACGTCGTCGGCGAAGAAGGGAACGTCCCCGAAGTTCTCGACCATGATGCCGTCGAAGCCCGCCTGCTCAAGGGTGCGGGCGTCGACCACGGCGGCGCCTTCGATGGCGTCGAGGGAGCCGGAGAAGCCGGGGGAACCCGGCAAGGGACCGAGATGCACCATCCCGACGAGGCGGGGGATGCTCGTCACGGTCAGTAGCACCGAACGATGCGCAGGGCGACCTCGGCGGCGTCGCCGATCGCCTTGAGCTCGGTCTCCTCGGGGGATTGACGCTGCACGGCGACCCGGCACCACTCCCCGGCCTTGCCGCGGATGACCTGATCGGTCTGCTCGGATCCGAAGCGCCAGGTCTGGTACTTCGGTCCCATGACCTCGACCCGGATCCCTGCGTCGGGATACGTCTCGCCTGCCTCCGCGAACGCGAAGGGGAGGGTCGCCTGGGCCAGCCAGGCCACATGGCGGAGCCGGATCGTGTCGGCCAGAGGGTCTTCCTCGTCCTCTTCGAGCTCCTCTTCGGGAAGCGGCGTGAACCGGCCGAGCACCGCCGCCTTGATGTCCAGGCCGTGGGCCCACGTCTCCATGAGGCGCATGGTGGCGAAACTGCGGGCGCTCATGTCGCCGTACAGCCACGGGATGCGCTCGTCGGGTTCGATCCGTGACAGGGCGTCGATGACGTCGGCCCTGGCGTGTCGCCAACCCTCGATCACCGCTTGATGGCGCTTGCCTCGCGCCGCCGACACATGCCGTTCGGTCCATTCGTCGACGGTCGTGATCCCTTCACGCTCGAGACGCTCGCTGCCTTCGGCGATCACCTCGGCGGCGAGGGCTTCGACGGCGGCGAGATGGTTCACCTGGTCGAGGATGTTCCACCCCTCGGCCGGGGTCGGGGTCTTCCATTGCCGTTCGGTCAGCGTCTGGAGGAACTGGTCCAGATGCTGCTCTTCGGCCACCAGGTCGGACAGGATCTCACGCATCGCGGTCAATTGTAGCGCCGTCGGCGCCATGCTCGACCGGTCCCCGGGCGCGTTCAGGCCGGCGCGACCTCCCGATTCAGCACGTCGACGAGCTGGCGCAGCCGCCCGTGGTGGCGGCGATCGAAGTGCAACGCCAGACGCGGGAGCTCGGGGTGGTCGTTGCGCTCGGCAGGGAACGCCGTGGTCGCCTCGATGCGACCCGACGAGACGATGTCGGCGAACTCGTCGTTGAGCCGTTCCACGAGTTCCGCCGACGGCGCCGCTCTCAGGCGGAGGACGAGGTTGCCGTCGACGTAGCGCTGCGAGTGGTAGATCCGGTAGAAGGTGAGGATCTCGTCGATGGCGACGTCGATGTCGTCGGTGATGCGGAAGAGACTGAAGTCGTCGGGCGAGATCATGCCCTGGGTCGCCAGGTTGGCGACGAAGGCCCGCCAAGGTTCCCAGTAGCCGGTCCCTGGAGCCTCGAGCATCACGACGGGATGGAGGTCCGACTTGCCGGTCTGGATGAGCGTCAGCAGCTCGAAGGACTCGTCTTGGGTGCCGAAGCCGCCGGGGAACAGCACGAAGGCGTGGGACTCCTTGACGAAGATCAGCTTCCTCGTGAAGAAGTACTTGAAGTTGATGAGCTTCGACTCGTGGACGTACGGGTTGGCCTCGGCTTCGAACGGGAGCCGGATGTTGACCCCGAAGCTGTAGTCGGCGCCGGCGCCGCGGTTGGACGCTTCCATGATCCCCGGTCCGGCGCCGGTGACGACCATCCAGCGGTGATCGTCGACCATGCGGTTGGAGAACTCCGAGGCGAGCTCGTAGTTGGGGTCGTCCGGGGTGGTCCGGGCCGACCCGTAGACGGTGACCTTGGGGACGTCACGATGCCGCGAGAAGACGAGGAACGAGTAGCGCATCTCCTTGAGGGCGGTGTTGATGAGCTTCAGGTCGCCGCGGTCCGAGTCGTCCCTGAGCAGCTTCAGGGACGTGACGATCATCTCCCGGACGAGGTCGTCGTGGTGGACGTGGTCGTCGGGATGGTCGTCGGCGGCGGCGAGCAGCTCGTCGATCTGCCGGTCGATCTCGTCGTCGCCGAATCGGTAGCTCCGCATGGCGGACCAGCCTACCGGCGGGTGGCTCGGTCCACGGCGCCGCATCGCGGCCGGGCTATGGTGCCGGCCATGATCGACAAGACCAGGTTCGTCGCGTTCGTCTCGGTGGCCGTGCTCGTGGTGTCCGCCTGTACCGCATCGGGTGAGTTCTCCATCGGCAAGGAGCCCATCGAGAACGTCGCGGAGGACCTCATCGAGGGGGACCTCGCCGACCAGCTCGACCTCGGCGAGCTGGACGCGTCGTGCAACGATCCCGCCGACGAGGAACCGGGGACGACGTTCCTGTGCACCGCGAGCACCGACGACGACGAGGTCGTGCAGTTCGAAGCGAGGATCGACGACGACGAAGACCTGGTCGTCGTCGTCTCGAAGAACGCCCTGACCGCGAAGGACGTGGCGGCCACCACCGCCATCATCCGCGACCAGGTGCTCGACGTCACCGGCGTGGAGGTCGCCGAGGACGCCATCGACTGTGGCGACGGGACGATCCTCCTCGACGCCTCCCAGCAGATCGCTTGCGTCATCACCGATCCCGACGGCGTGTCGTGGGACATGACGGTCACCTTCGACGGCGTCGGCACCGACGACACGACCTTCGAATGGCAGATCGCCGATCAGCCCCGCTCGTGACGCGCCCGGTCAGTCGCGGAAGTTGACGAACTGGAGCGGGATCCGGTAGTCGAGGGACTTGATCTCGGCGATGACCCGCTGCAGGTCGTCGCGTTTCTTGCCTTGGACGCGGAGCTGGTCCCCTTGGATCTGGGCCTGCACCTTGAGCTTCATGTCGCGGATCTTCTTGGCCAGCTCCTTGGCGGCGTCCTGGGGGATCCCCTGGGTGAGGGTGAAGTCGGCCCGGACGCGGCCGGAGCCCACGGCTCGGGGCTCACCGCCGGCGAGGGCCTTGAGGGGGACGTTGCGGCGCACCAGCTTGGACTTGAGCACGTCGACGGCGGCGTCGAGACGTCCTTCGGCGGACGACTCGACGGTGATCCCCTCGTCGGTGAGCGTCACGGTGGTGTTCGTCCCCTTGAAGTCGAAGCGGTTGACGATCTCGCGTGAGGCCTGATCGACCGCGTTGCGGACTTCCTGCATGTCGATCGTGGACACGATGTCGAAGCTCGGCATGGCGCTGGTACCTCTTCAGTCGATGAACGGCGGTCCGGCGGGACCCTTGCGGACGACGGCGGACCAGATGGTCTCGTAGTGATCGCGATCGTACGGGTCGATGTGGGGAAGGACGAACTCCTCCCACGCTCGGCGCAGCGGGTCGTCGGCGTCCCCGTACATGCGGAGGCCGGCGGGGATGCGATCGAGGACGGTGCGCAGGCTCATCGGCGTCTCGACTCGGGTGCGGGCGTCGCCGGCGGCGAACGACTGGTTGATCTCGACCGCCAGCCTGGAGATGAGCGGGATGAGCTCCCGGCGCATGTGTGGGTGCCGGCGCTCGATCATGACGGCGAGCTGGTCCTCGCCGGGGAAGGTCTTCTCCCAGATGATCCACCGATCGGCGAAGGCCTTGTTGAGGGTCTGGGTGCCGGCGTAGTCGCGCAGGTCCGTGGGGTTCAACGTGCCGAAGATCCGGACGTCGGATCTGAGCCGCACCATCTCGCCGGTGGGGAGTTCGAGGGCCTGATGGCGGTCGAGGAGACCGTGGAGCGCGAACAGCGTTTCGGCGCCGGCGGCGTTCAGCTCGGACAGGTTGACGATCGCGGGTCCCCGCAGGGCCCGGGTGATGTCGCCGTCCTCCCACCGCGATTCGGTTCCGCCCTTGCCGTCTCCGTGCAGCTTGATCGACCCGATCAAGGTGATGTCGCGGACCTCGCCGGTGAGGGGGATCCGGTAGTAGGGCATCTTGAGGTGGGCGGCGAACTGTTCGAGATCGTGGTCCTTTCCGGTCCCCATGTGGCCGCGGAGGGCGAGATGGAGGGGCGTGTCGGAGAACGGTCCCCGGCGGATCTCTTCGAGCCTCGCCAGCCGGTAGAGCATCCCGAGGTCCACGTAGTAGGGGTCGGGCAGCGGGATGTGCTCGATCCGGAGCTCGTAGTCGGGAAGCCGCTTGGGTAGCTCGATGATGTCGAGTTCGACGGGCGGACCCTCCCCGGTCGGGTCGGTGAAGGTGACGGTGTCAGGCATGGATGATGCTCCCTGGTTCGATGATCCGCTGCTCGGAGGCCGTCCGCCACCAACTGTCGGCGCCGCCGGCGGCCAGGCTGCGGTACAGCGTCGCTCGCACGCCCTCGACCATCGCCGCGGCGAGGGCTTCGGGATGTTCGACGATCTGGTTGCGGGCGTAGGTGGCGGCGACGGTCTCGTCGCCGATCCCGATGCCCAGCACCGTGGTCCCGCCGTACTCGACGCCGGCGGCGGTCTCGGCGAGCGCCTCGACCGAGCCGCGGGTCATGCCGTCGGCGAGGACGACGAGCATCCGGTGCGACACGTTGCGGGCGGCGAGGCGCTCTGCGGCGTGGGCGAGGTTGAACTCGTCGACGTTGGCGGCCTTCTCGAACATGGAGATGGGGGGGAGCTCGTCGGGGGAGCGGCGCACCTCGCGGGCGGCTTCGGTGGGTGCGGCGGCCATCCAGAACAGGCCGGCGAGGATCTCCTCGGCGCTCCGCCACCGGCTGGAGAAGGGCTTGACGAGGTAGTGGTTGACGGTCCTGGTGAGCCGCTCGGCCGCGCCTCCCTGGGAGCGGCGGAGCGAGCCGGTGGCCCGGTTGCGACGGTCGAGGTAGGAGCGTTCGGTGTCGTTGGCGGAGGCGGCGAAGGACCGGTTGAAGATCGCCACCTCGAACTCGATCTGGAGTTCGTCGCACAAGCGCGCCAGCGTCCACGCGCCCAGCGTGGCGGCGGCCAGGGCCCAGGGTTGACGGCGTCCGCTGGCGGTGTCGCGGGGTTGCAGCATCGAGGCTGAGCCGTCGACGAGGAGGCTGACGCCGTAGGAGCGGCGGGTGGGCAGGTCGCGTCGTTCGAACATGCGCTCGTAGAGGCCGGCGCCGAGGAACAACGCCGAATAGGGGGACAGGTCGCCGGCGTCGTACCCGCTGCGGAGTCCGCGGCGCTGGTTGGCGAGGAAGAGCGGGTACAGCTCCCCGGAGACCCGATGCTGCGCGACGCCCCAGCGGCGGGCGGCTTCGGCGAGGAGGGCGTGCCCGTCGGGGGCGAAGGAGCGGAACCGGTCGGGGAAGTCCGCCACCACCAGCTTGCCGGCCTGGCCCGTGGGGAGGTAGACGGTGGGGGCGACGCTGATCTTCATGATCTGCTCGGTGGCGGGATCGCCCGCGTGGTCGACCTCTCCGGCCTTGCCGTGTTCGGCCGAGACGCTCTGGGCTGCCTGGCGGGTCTCGTCGTACGAGTCGCGGTCCTGGAGGGTGGGGGTGACGAGCCGGACGGCGTCGACGCCTTCGGCCACCGCGGCGCGATCGGCCTCGTTCGCGGCTTTCCGCCCGGCCGGGGTGTCGGTCGCCGACGATTCGGTGAGGAGGCCGTGGAGGCGGGCGACCTCGAGGAGTTGGAGGGCGATCGTGCCGACCGCCCATGGGTCGTCGAGTTCGTTGACCCGGCCGAGGAAGGCCATGGCGTCGTCGATGGCGGCGGCGACGTGCGGGGCGAGGCGGCGCTGGAGGGTGTCCCGGTCGAAGTAGCCGCCGACGAGGAGGAAGGCGGCGAGGGCGAACTGGCCGAGCGGGCGGGCGTTCGCCATCGCTCCGGGGACGGCCGCCCGGTACAGGTCGGCGAGGACCGATCCGGCGCCCGGGTAGGGGGCGAAGTGGGCGTGCTCCTGCCTGGCGTCCTCGATGGCAAGGAAGATGGCTTCGGCGGCGGGTCCGGCGACCTCCTCGAGGGCGTGGAGGACCGGCATGGACGGTGGTTCCTCGTGCTCCTCGCCGTCGGTGGGCGGCGGCGGGTCGAGGTCGATCCGTTCGGGGTCGAGGAACCGGAGCGGGGATTCGATGGGCCCGTCGGTTCCTCCCTGTTCGATGGCGGTGCGGTGGTCGAGCCACGCCTTCGGGATCGGCCGCTCGTCGTCGAAGTCGGTGGCGATGAGGTGGACGACCTCGTGCAGGGCGGAGGTGAGGGCGACCTCGGTGGGGGTGACGGGGGCGGCTCGCAGGTAGGCGGCCTGGAACACGCCGGGGTCGAGGACGATCTCGTCGGTTCCGGCGTGCTCGCGCGAGCCGAGCCGAACGCGGAGTTCCTCGTTGCCGGCCATGGTCCTGGCGAACCGGGTGACGGCGGGCGCGACGCGCTGGTACCGGGCGACGACGGCCTCGATGGCCGTCTCTTCGGCCGGCAGGACCTCCGAGAGGAACGATCGCTCGTGGGTACGCATGAACCCTCCATGATACGGCCCGTCCCCCGCCCCCGCCCTGCCGGCGTGTGGCTCCGGGGGAACGGCTCAGGGGAGCGGGGACGGGTTCCGATGGATGCGTGATGGGGTCTCGATCCTTCCTCGTGGTCGTCGTGGCCGTCGCGCTCGTGGCGACGGGGTGCGCGGCGTCGTCGGCTGCCGGAACGCCGGAAGGGCCGGCGGTGGCCGTGCGGGTGGTCGACCGTACGGGTGCGCCGATCGCGGGAGCGGAGGTGCGCTCGGGCGGCACGGTCGCGATCACCGACACCGGCGGAACGGCGCGTCTGGGAGGAGAGGGTCCGGTCTCTGGTCGGGTCGACGCGCCGGGGTTCCTCCCCGAGCCCTTCGCGGTCGCTCCGCCGGGAGGGACGGTGGCAATGTGGCGGCGGACGGGCCCGGACGGTTCGGTGCGGTCGGCGTTGCACTTCGGCGGCGACACGATGCTCGGACGCCGGTACCTCGACCCGATCCGTGAGGGGACCGCGGTGGTCGATCCCGACGATCCCCGCACCGCCCGGGCGGTGGTGGCGTCCCTCGGGCCCCTGTTCGCGGCGGCGGACCTGTCGACGGTGAACGTCGAGTCGGTGGTCGGCGACGTCGACCCGGCCGACGGTGCACCCGGCAAACGGTACGTGGTCGGGTCGCCTTCGGTCATGGCGTCGGCGCTGCGGGTGCTCGGCGTCGACGTCGCCGTGCTCGGCAACAACCACACCTACGACTTCGGGCCGGCCGGGGTGGCGACCACGATCGGCACCCTGCAGGACGGCGGCATCGCCGTGACGGGCGCCGGCGTCGACGGATCGACACCGCCGCCGGCGTGGGCGACCGTACCGGCGGGGGACGTGGCGGTCCTCTCGTACACGACCGTCAACGGCGACTTCGTCAACGACCAGCTCCCCGCGACCGGCGAGGTGGAGCCGGCCGACGACGGGACCTGGATCGGCGAGCGGCGCGACCCGGGTCGGGCCGGGTTCCCGGGGTGGCCCACCGGCCCGGTCACCGCCGGCGACCTGTGGCGCTGGTTCGACCGGTTCGAGGCGACGGCCCCGGCCCCGGACGTGGCGGCGGCCTGGACGGCCGTGACGACCACCTTCCCCGAGCTGCAGGACTGGGTGGCCCGCCGCGGCCATGGCGGCGCCCAACCGGCCCGCCGCGAGGCGATCGCCGCCGACGTCGCCGCGGCGTCCCAGGCCGGAGCCCGGTTCGTCGTCGTCCAGATCCACGGCGGGTTCCAGTACGCCGACGGTCCGTCGTCGTTCTCCCGCGCGGCTGCCTACGCCGCCATCGACGCCGGCGCCGACCTGGTCGTCGCCCACCACCCCCACGTGCTGCAGGGGGTCGAACGGTATCGGGGCAAGCTCATCGTCCATTCGCTGGGGAACCTGGTGTTCGACCAGGACCTGCTCCGCACCTTCGCGTCGGCGTTCCTGCGCGTCGTGGTCGACGACCGGGGACGGGTGCTCGAAGCCCGCTTCCTTCCCGTCTGGATCGAGGGGTACCGCCCGGTGCCCGCGGTGGGGACGCTGGCGTCCCGCATCCTGCGGCGGATCCGCTGGTCCTCGGCGATCGACACCCAAGCGACCCGGCTCCCGGACCTCACCGTGGGGATGGTCCCGACGGGAGCGACGTCGTCGGTGACCATCGACGGCGGCGGTCGCATCGTGGCGGCGGTCGATTCGGACCCCGAGACGGTCGTCGCCCGAGCGGTCCCCGTTCGAGTCGCCGGCGATCCGGTCGTCCTGGTGGTCGCCGCCGATCCGGGAACCTCGTACGGGGTCGACCTGCTCGGCATCGGGAGCTTCGACGACGACCTCGCCGATGGCGTGTCGAGGGGCGGTGCGTCGTGGGTGCCGGTGACACCCGACCGGGTCGGCTTCGAGCCGGTCGGCGAGGCGGGCGGTCACCGCCTCCGCCTCGCCGCCGAGGGTCGCCGCACGATCGTCCGGTCCGTGGGGAGGATCCCGGTCCCCGCCCACCGGATCTTCGCCGCCGACGGGACACCCCTCGACGGCGACCCGTGGTACACCTGGTCGGCGGTCGTGTCGTCCACCAGGGAGGCCAGCTTGACGCTGCGGCTGGCCGCCTACCGGGTTCTCGACGCGGACCCGCTGCGGGACCCGACCTCGGAACTGGTGCGCAGCGTCGCCATCCCCGTGCGGATCCCCGCCGCGACGGGTCGGACGGTGGCGTTCCGGATCCCCGCCGCGGTCTTCGCCCCCGATGGCGACCGGACGGTCGATGCGGTGCTCCCGTACCTGGAGGTGACGACCGACGGCCGGGGAACGGTGACCGTCGACGACGTCCGGTTCGTCGAATGGCGTCACCTTCCCGCCGTCGTCGGCCGGGTGGTGTCGATGGAGACCGTCCAGGGTCCGGTCGGGTCCGAGGTGACCGTCGTCCGACCGGTGCCGGTCAGCGGGCGATGAACGCGAAGATCAGCTCCCGGAGCTGCTCGCCGTGGTCGACGAACAGGTTCGTGCCGTGCCGGGAGCCGTCGAGTGGGTCGACGTCGGCGTCGACCGGGGCGGCTTCGGCGATCTGGCGGGCCTGGGCGACGTAGGCGTCATCGCCTTCGGCGGCGATGAGCATCAGCGGAGCCTGCAGGTGCTCGGCGGCGGCGACGGCGTCGACCTCGCCGAAGCGGGCGGGAGCCGACAGGGTCACGGTCCCGGCGACGTCACGCTCGGCGGAGGCGGCGATCGCCCCGGTGCCGCCCATCGATGCGCCGATGACGTAGACCTCCTCCGCGCCG